>CAZNCI010000289.1:0-5461 GCA_964571475.1 uncultured Saprospiraceae bacterium
AGCCTGAAGACTGCCAACTGAAGCCTGCCCACTGAAGACTGAAGCCTGCCAACTGAAGACTGAAGACTGAAGACTGAAGACTGAAAACTCCCCCCTATTCCCCAATTTTTTTCGCAGACAGATAAGCTCTCCACCTATCCATAGCCGCTTGAAAATCTTCCGGTAATTCTGCTTCAAAGTACATTTTTTCTCCTGTTGAAGGGTGTATGAAACCGAGGGATCGGGCGTGTAGTGCCTGTCGGGGCATCACTTTAAAGGTATTGTGCACAAATTGTTTGTATTTACTGAATACCGTTCCTTTTCGGATAGTATCTCCCCCATAAGTTTTGTCACTAAATACGGGGTGTCCGAGGTGCTTCATGTGTACCCTGATTTGGTGTGTTCGCCCTGTTTCTAATTTACATTCGATGAGACTGACGTAATACATGGGGTCAATTACCTTATAGTGGGTAATGGCGTGTTTGCCTTCCTCTTCTTCCGGAAAGGTCGTATAGATGTTTCTTATTCTTGGATGACGACCAATGTTGCAGTCAATTGTTCCTTCGAGTTCGTCCGGTTCGCCCCATACGAGGGCATGATAAGTCCGTTCGATGGAGTGGTCAAAGAACTGCTTGGCAAGGTGTGTCATCGCTAATTCCGTCTTGGCAATTACCAATAAACCGGAAGTGTCTTTGTCTATTCTGTGCACCAATCCGACCCGGTCATGGGAGTTGCCTTCCATCGTAGGGAGATTGTCAAAATGAAATTTTAACGCATTGACCAAGGTGCCATTCCTGTTGCCGATACCCGGATGCACCACCATGCCAGGTGCTTTGTGGACGACCAGTAAATCGTCATCTTCATAGCGAATATCCAGTGGTAAATCTTCTCCTGTCACTTCATAATCTGCCGGATTCGCCCGGGGTAGTACTACATTGACAGTATGCCCATGCTTGACTTTGAAGTTGGGCTTTATTTCTTTATTATTGACCGTGATAGCACCCGCTTTTATGGCTGCCTGAATTCGATTTCTAGAGACGCGACTGAGCTTATCCATCAGGAATTTATCCAGCCTTAAGGGTGTTTGTTTAGGATCTACAATGATCTCATGCTGCTCGTAATAGCCTTCTTCCTCTGTCGGGTTTTGCTCCTCTTTTTTTTCGTTTTGACTCATTGTTTTGACTATTTTCCAACAAATAAATTATTGTCAGTATTAAATTTAATTTTTTGGGCGATCGAGCGGGTCATCCGCACTCGCTCTTGAAAAAAGAGCTCAAACAATTGCTACTACCCCTATCGCAAAATGATCCTTTCGACCCTATTCCTCATTCAAAATTTCACATTTCCCCCTTTATCAATACAACGCAAAAAATCACTTCAGGATGCGCACTACAAAATCCTTCGCAGCCTGCTGAATATCATCCACATCCGTAATAGCTTTGATAAATGCAGAACCGATAATCACTCCGTTAGCATGAGAACAAGCCGTTTGGAAGGATTGTTTATCAGAAATACCGAAGCCTATCAATCGAGGTGATTTTAACCCCATTTTATTGATGCGGTCGAAGTAAATTTCCTGGTCTGCTGAAATGCCCTTTTTGGCTCCTGTTGTTGCAGCACTTGAGACCATATAGGCAAAGCCTTTTGAGTTGGCATCTATTGTTTTCAATCGCTCATTCCCCGTCTGTGGAGAGAATAAAAAAGTGATATTCAAATCCAACTCCTCCAAAATCGCCTTGTATTTTTTTTCGTATTCATACAAGGGTAGGTCCGGTAATATCAATCCATCTACCCCGACTTCTTTACATTTTTTAAAGAAATTCACTTCCCCGTATTGCAAAACCTGATTAAAATGCCCCATAAGGATAACAGGGATTTGGACTGATTTACGCAAATCTTTTATTTGATCAAACAAAATAGGTAAGGTCATCCCATTTTTAATGGCTTTTTGACCACTTTTTTGAATGGTCGGACCATCCGCCAATGGGTCCGAGTAAGGAATACCTAATTCGATCATATCTACGCCTGCTTCTTCCAATGTATGGATCAGCGGCATGGTATCATTTAATGCCGGATATCCCGCTGTAAAATAAATGCTAAGGATATTGTTTTTTTTTGTTTGAAACAGTTGATTGATTCTATTCATGGTTATTCGCTTTTTGTTGTTCCATCCATTTGGTGTAGGTGGCAAGGTCTTTATCGCCCCGACCCGATAAATTCAGGACAATAACCTGATCCGGCTCAAATGACAACTGCCCCAATATGGCAAAAGCATGAGCGGATTCCAATGCGGGAATTATGCCTTCCAGCTTGGTTACTTCAAAGGCTGCCTGAAGCGCTTCTTCATCTGTTACGCTATAGGCTTTGGCACGGCCAGAACTAAGCAAATGCGCGTGCATGGGACCAATACCGGGGTAGTCCAGTCCGGCAGATATCGAATAGGGTTCAATGATTTGTCCATCTTCCGTTTGCATAAGTAGTGTTTTACTTCCGTGAATGACACCTATGCTGCCCAAAACACTTGTAGCGGCAGATTCGCCACTATCAATACCTAGTCCGGCTGCTTCGACCGCTAATAATTGGACGGAATCGTCATTGAGATAATGGTAAAAAGCGCCGGCTGCATTGCTGCCTCCTCCTACACAGGCGATGATCGCATCGGGGGCTTCTTTTCCTGTTTGTTCCCTGAGTTGCCATTTCATTTCTTCACTGATGACCGACTGGAATCGGGCGACCATGTCGGGGTAAGGGTGAGGTCCTACCACTGACCCGATAATGTAATGGGTTTCTTCCGGGTGATTGATCCAGTCTCTAATGGCTTCGTTTGTCGCATCTTTTAATGTTTGGCTGCCACTAAGTGCAGGTCTGACTTCTGCACCTAACATTTTCATTCTGGCTACATTGGGTGCTTGTCTTTCGATGTCAATCGCTCCCATATAGACAATGCAGTCCAGCCCCATCAATGCACAAACAGTGGCTGTTGCCACACCGTGTTGCCCGGCTCCCGTTTCGGCAATAATTCTTTTTTTACCGAGTCGTTGTGCCATTAATATTTGCCCAATAGTGTTATTGATCTTATGGGCACCGGTATGATTGAGGTCTTCCCGTTTGAGGAATATTTTATAGCCGTATTTATCCGAAAGGCGTTTGGCAAAGTATAGGGGCGAAGGCCTGCCTACGTAATCTTTTAACAGTTTTTGAAATGCTGCCTGAAAGCTTGGTTCTGCCATGATTTTCAGGTACTGCGTTTGTAATTCTTCCACGTTAGGATAGAGCATCTCTGGGATGAAAGCACCACCAAATTCGCCGTAATAACCTTTATTATCTATGGTAATCATCTATTGTAAATTATAAAAATATCGAGAGCTTGATTCCAATTAGGATCGAGACCAACCTCTTGATAAAATAATACTAATTATTTATCCAGTGTTCTGAAAAAGGCCTCTACCAGCACGGCTTCTTTAATGCCGGGTTCTTTTTCAAAACCACTATTAATATCTACACCGATCATTTGGGGGAAGTTGAGCCCCTTTATCGTTTCGGCATCTTCGGGTCTGATGCCACCCGACAACAAATAAGGGGTCATGTTTTTGTACTCGGCTAGTTTTGACCAGTCAAACTGCTGACCGGAACCACCGGGCTGGTTACTTTTGGTATCAAAAATAAAAAAGGCACAATGTTTTTCGTATCGCTCGGTTTCTTTAAAATCAAAAGAAGTGTCAATATTGAAAGCTTTGATTATTTTTGCCTTTCTCATGGAAGTGTATTCCCAGTAATTATTGAGCTCCGCACAGTATTCGGGGCTTTCGTTTCCATGCAGCTGCACATAGTCCAATTCATAATCATGTACATTATTTAAAACGGACTGAATAGAGGCATTGACAAAAACGCCCACCTTGCCTATTCCTTCAAAAAGCTCACTTTCTGACTGAATCCATTCTGCCAGAGAGGCATCCTCTACGAAACGAGGAGAGTTCTTATAAAAAATAAAACCGATATAATCGGGATTTAGTGCGATGATTTCCCTGATGTTATTCTTTTCTTTTAAACCACAAACTTTCTTCTTCACAATATCTATTTTTATTTCCTCTGCAGTTCACTGCAAAAACTGAGGGGCGATTGAATTAATTACGGGCATCCTGCCTGTCCATTTTTTGTACCCTTCTTCTACTCTTTAATGGAATGTAACGGTAGGGTTTGGATTGAATGTCGGAAGCTAATGAGTCAATGTGAATGGCCATCTGATTGAGATTATTATAGAGTTCCTCGGAGCTCATCATTTTGCCAAGAGAGCCTTCGCCCTGATTAATTTTATCCATCATGGTAGAAAGCCCGCTTAGCGAAGTTTCTGCTTTTTCAAGCGTTCCCTTTAAATTGGTAATGGCACCCTGCGCTTCTTTCATGATTTGTTCCATATCGCTTTTAGAAAGGTCTCCTGTGATTTTGGATACATCCTGCATGATTTTCGTTAGATGGGCCTTGTTTTTGGCGAGCTCTTTTGTTAGCTCATCTACACTGGCCAAGGTGCCCCTGATATTACCGGAGGATGACTTTAATAATTGATCTAATTGAGCGGTGCCGGACTGTAGATTGGTCATGGTGGCATCCATCTTGTGGATAATGCTTCCCAGGCCTTTGCTTTGATCGCCGGTCATAAGCATTTTGTTGAGGGTGTCCACCAGGGCGGTTGTTTTTTGCGTGATTACGTCAAGGTAGTTTTCCACTACTTCCGGACTGGACATCGAAGCCAATAGGTTCTTAGATTCTGCTTTTAGATAAGCACCCGGTTCCAGACAATCACCCGAGCAGGGTTTGTCGTAAATTAGTAAAATAGCCTTTGCGCCCATCGCTGACGTGTGGACGATACGGGCGATGGTTCCCTTGGGTAGGTTTGTCCCTTTGTCTAAATCAAGAATAACCAATACCTCATCCAGTCTGTCCGGAAGTAATTGGATATCCGATACTACCCCTATCTGAACACCACTGACCCTAACGGGAGTTCCCCGTTGTAATCCCTGTACATCTTCGTATAATACATTATAGAAGTTGGATTTGAATAATATGTTTTTTCCAAGGATGAATTTGTATCCCCAATAGACAAGTGCAATGGATACGATTGCTAAAAGACCGATTTTTATTTCTTTTGCCATGTTGTTCTTTTATGTTTAATACCTTCTCAACGAGAAAAAGCTCATTTATTGTCCGCTTTCCCTATTCAAAAGCAGAATAGTGGAAAATTGTCTCTTCGACTAAGACTTTTATCTCTTTTTTTATCAAAATAGATGCAAAGGTATATTATTTGTAAGACAATTGTATGTTGCCATCGGTCTTTATTATGTAACTGTTCAAAAAATCTAACCTTTTCCTATTCCCCTATTTATTAATTGTTGCCGCCCAGGTCCATTTTTTACCCTATCCTTCTTTTATTGCCTCGTCTTTTAAGGCGGCGACTGAACCTCACTCCTTTCAGTCAGGAGGCAGG
>CAZNCI010000290.1:0-5458 GCA_964571475.1 uncultured Saprospiraceae bacterium
TATTCAAAACTATCATTGCCATCCCACCCGCTAGCGCGGTTCCTTCTCTTGAAAGTCCACTGGACTTTCACCCTTCCTTCGTCAGGGATCGTTCAGTCATATTATCATCTATATTTTAAAATATTTTTTTGCATTAAAGTAACATATATCCTGTACCATCTTTCCCAGCCATGGGATATTTGCCGGTAGCAAGCCTTCCTGAATGTCCTGGCCTATGATATTACATAGTATTCTTCGGAAATATTCGTGTCTTGGATAGGATAAAAAACTTCTGCTATCGGTCAACATGCCTACAAATTGAGAAAGTAAGCCCATGCCTGACAGCGTATTAATTTGCTTTTCCATGCCCTCTTTTTGATCCAAAAACCACCAGGCACTACCCCATTGTATCTTTCCTTTGGATGAGCCATCCTGAAAATTACCGGCCATGGTGGCAAATACTTCATTATCTCCAGGATTTAGATTATAAAGGATGGTTTTGGGTAATTTATTTTTCCAATCCAAAGCGTTCAGAAATTTTGACAGTGAAGGTGCCTGTTCATAGTCTCCAATAGAATCACAACCTACATCTGCCCCTATCTTGTCTTTTAGCCGCCTGTTATTATTCCGTATAGCTCCTAAGTGTAACTGCATGATGATACCACGTTGGTGATACATCAGACCTAATTCATGGAGCAGTAGCGACTTGAACTGTAAAAGATGATCCGCACTAAAACCAAGGATGCCTTTTCGCCAATTGGTGAATATTTTATTGACTTCTACATAAGCGTATTCTACTGCGGGGACCTGATTGAGCCCATGATCAGATAATAAACAACCATTAGATACAAAATAATCGAGCCTAGCCCTCAGCACTTGCAGTAAGTCGTCTATCGACCTGACCTCACTATTGGCTGTTTTTTCAAGCTTGTTGATATAAGCAGCTAACTGGTCGGGCTCATCTGTAACCAATAGTTGATCCGGACGAAATGTAGGGAAGACCTGAAGACCATGGTTTTGATTGTGGATTGATTGATGAAACACTAAATCATCCGTAGGATCATCTGTGGTACATACGGTTTTTACATTCATTTTTTTCAATAACCCGATGACGGAAAATTCTTTTTTTTGCAACAAATTATTGCAGGTATCATATATTTCTTTGGCCGTCTCCGGACTTAATAGTTTATCAATATCAAAATAGCGTTTTAGTTCGAGATGAGTCCAGTGGTATAATGGATTTCTCATGGTATGAGGAACTGTTTCAGCCCATTTTTCAAACTTTTCCCAATCGGTGGCATCTCCTGTTATAAAATATTCATCTATACCAAAAGCTCTCATCGCTCGCCATTTATAGTGATCTTCATACAAGCATACCTGGGTTATATTATCAAATTGCCGGTCTTCGGCAATGGCCTGTGGGGAAAGATGATTGTGATAATCAATGATAGGCATATCGGCTGCATAATTATGGTATAAATCAACTGCGTATTTGTTCTGTAACAGGAAATTTTCTTTTATAAATGCTGTTTGCATGGTATCTTTATTTTTACTTACTCAACAATCCCAACTCTAGTCCTCTCAACTCCGCCAATCCTCTTAATCTACCGATAGCTGAATACCCGGGGTTGGTTTGCTTTGTCAAATCATCTAACATCTGATGCCCATGATCAGGGCGCATTGGAATTGGATGATTTCTTTTTTGTTGTTCGTCGATTAGTACTTTCATCAAAGCGACCATATCGATACTACCGTCCAAATGACTGGCCTCATAGAAACTACCATTGGCTTCCCGTTGGACATTTCTCAGGTGAATGAAATTAATTCTATCAGCAAACTTCGCAGCCATGGCTGGCAGGTTATTATCGGCTCTAACGCCAAAAGATCCACTACAGAAACACCATCCATTGGCTTTACTTGGTACATTTTCAAACAAATATTCTACATCTGCCAGAGTACTCACTACCCTTGGCAATCCCAATATTTGACAGGGGGGATCATCGGGATGAATAGCCAATTTTACACCACTCATTTCTGCGGCGCGGCAGATTGCTTTTAGGAAGTCAACCAGGTTGCTTCTCAATTGATCTGCTGATATATCTATATAGCCATCAAGCGCATTTTGGAAATCCTGCAAGCTATAACCTTCTTCAGCTCCGGGTAAACCTGCAATGATATTATCAGAGAGTTGTTGGGCTTCCCTGTCAGTAAGTTGATCGAAATATTCATGTGCCAGCTCTTGCTCTTCCTGTGTATAATCCTGAATTGCACCAACCCGCTTTAAAAGGTGCATATCAAATGCCGCAAAAGCAATCTTATCAAATCGAAGCGCCAAAGAGCCATCAGGTACTTTATATTTCAAATCAGTCCTCGTCCAGTCTAGTACCGGCATAAAATTGTAGGTGACTATATTTATGCCACAAGCCGCTAAATTATGGATACTTATTTGGTAGTTTTCTATATATGTTTTCCAATTACCAGACTGTTTTTTGATGTCTTCGTGCACCGGAATACTTTCTACTACCGCCCATTTCAGACCAGATTGCTGAATTTTATTCTTTCTTTTTTGAATTTCCCCGACTGTCCATATTTGTCCATTTGGAATATGGTGTAGCGCAGTGACAACACCCGTAGCTCCAGCTTGTTTGATATCCGCAAGAGAGACAGGGTCCGCATCGCCGTACCAGCGAAAAGTTTGTTCCAATTTTTTCATTTTACTATTTTTACACCCCACTAAATGCACTAAATCCCCCATCGACAGGGATGACTACTCCAGTCACAAAACTTGCTGCCTCACTTACCAGGTATTCCACCACGCCATTTAATTCCTCTGCTTTTCCGAATCTTCTCATTGGAGTTTGGTCGATTATAGTTTGGGCTCTAGCCGTTAAAGAGCCGTCATCATTTAACAATAACTTCTTATTTTGTTCTCCGATAAAAAAGCCTGGCGCTATGGCATTTACTCTTAATTTTTCACCGTATTTGGTGGCCATTTCGACTGCCAGCCATTTGGTAAAATTATCTAATGCTGCTTTTGCAGCTGAATACCCAATCACTCTCGTAAGGGGTAATTGGGCCGCCATTGAAGATATATTGAGTATGTTACCTTTACCAGAATTGGCCATTGCCCATCCAAACACCTGACAGCATAGGACTGCACTGGAAAGATTGAGTTGGACTACTTTTTCAAAGGCATCGGTATCCATATCGAAGAATGACTGATCGGGCATAATCGTTGCTGCCCCCATATTTCCCCCTGCGGCATTGATCAATATATCTATTTGCCCCCATTGGGATAAAATCAAATTTCTGGCATTTTCAAGACTGGTCTTATCAAGGGCATCCGCAACAAGCGCCAAAGCTTCCCCCCCATTTTCCTGTAAATGCTTAACTTTGTTATGCACCGTTTTTCCGGTTCTTCCAAGTATGGCCACTTTTACTCCTTTAGAAGCCAGATGAGCAGCCAGACTTCCTCCCAAAGCTCCTGCCCCTCCTGTTATAATCGCTGTCTTATTGTTAAGCTTTATCATGTTTTTAAGTATTTTAGATACAAAATAATTACTCAGCACCTCTCACTTTTTGTCCTAAAATGCTGCTTCAAAAGAAGAAGTCACTAAAAGTTCCTTTTTAAATTGGCACGAAGTAACGCCTCCTGCGTCACAGGCTTGCTCTACAGTTATGAGGCTGGCGTAAAATTGAATGTGGCAGATATGCGGTTAGACTTTTTTTAGAAACGGTGAGTACATGCTCACGTCCGACCTTTTGGGAGGATAGAGACCTGTACATTGTTAATCTTAGTTCTTTTTCAATACTTTTGATACATATTGATATCCTCTGTTCGGATCAAAAAACCTAATAAAATACATTCCAGCGTTAAGATTTGCTAAATCAATCTTATTAAACCCTACAACTCCTTTTTGTCTTGTTTGACCATCTGTTGAAATTATTTCATATTTTGTATTATTTAAACTTATTGGTGCAATTATTATCCCTGAAGTAGGATTTGGGAATAGAGCTACTTCTTGAACTTTTGGAAGATTATAAGATGTAGTTCCGCTTGATATTTTATAAATATGCATACCGTAATTAGAGAACGCATCTGTAAATTGTCCAGCTGATTCATTTAAAAATCTATTCTCCCCAACGACCTCTATAATTGAGCCAACGGGAACGCTAAAAGAACCAACTGTTTGTCCTTCCTGGGCGGAAATCGCAAAAATATAGTCTTCGCCTCCATAAAATTTAGTCATAAAATCTATTGGAATTATGGGGTTGCTACTATTCACAGAGGTAAAATTTGTGGTGGAAGGGCTATTTAGTATTGGTGCCAAATCATCAATCATTTGATTAATGACTGCCACACTATCTATCATCACAGGATCATGTAATAAGGCAGCATCATCAAAGGAAGGTGTCCAAGAGTGACAAAAATAACCAATCCCTTTAGCTCCGTGAATGATGGCCAGCCAAACTTCCGATTTCACTTCTGCAGGCGTTGGTGCACGATTACTATTGTCGTTTATTTTGGTCGTTTCTATCCATACCCATGTAGGTTTTGGATTTGATGACCAAGTCAATAAACTATCTACACCTTTACTTACATACCAAAGATTTTCCGAGGTAAGCTGATCGATATTATTAACTGGATAAATGTCAAAACTAACAATATCTGTTCCTGCTAAATAGCCATTGTTTGCTTCGATATACATTTCGTATTGTCCCGTACATGTACCACGTCCAATCCAATTAATATCTGACACACCTCTTCCCAAGTTCAAATAAACTGGTCTGGAAGGATCATTTGATTTAATAATATTGTATTCAGCAATAACATCAGCAGGGGCAATACATGGATCATAAGTTTGTGTAGTAGAATTCCATTGAGCATTATCGGGTTCATCAGTATGTATCCAGGCAGTAATTATGGTGTCCCCTACATTTGACAAACCAAATGCATTTTGTGCACAGATAACATACATTCCAGCATCTGTCAAATCCGAAAGTTGATTTTGATTAAGTTGATTCCATAACCCTATATACATATTAATTCCAGCATCTGAATATTCTTGGGCATTAGCTGTGTTTTGTAACCAAACAGAACGCGGAAAAAAATTAGGGTCTGATAGCTGTCCAAATAAAGAGCTACTCAATGTTAATATAACTAATGCTAATTCGTACTTTTTCATTTTTTTAACTTGATTTATCTCTCTTGGTTTTTACTTTTTATAATTAAACCTAGCGGCAGTCCGTAAAAACACCCCAAAATTAGGTCATTTTAACTATTTTGAGCCATTTTATATCAAAAATGAATAGGCTGGAGCTAAATTTAGTCTTAAAAAAAGGGCGGAGAAAGGCTTAAAACAGCCCCATTATAACGTTTGTCAGCCATTCAAAGACCTTTTGAGTCTTTCCTGCACAAGGAGGATATCGACATTTGATTCCGATTTTCTCCTATCATGATGGGCGTATGCCATCTTTT
>CAZNCI010000291.1:0-5447 GCA_964571475.1 uncultured Saprospiraceae bacterium
GAAAATATCCTGTCCTCTTTGGGCCATTTCTTTTCCTGAGTTGGCGTCTAACCCTAGAAATTCTTTGATGTCCGCCCCGGCGACAAAAGCTTTTTCACCTGCACCGGTGAGCACTATCCCCTTGATGTCTTTTCGGTTTGGGGCATCATTCATAAAAAATTCTTTTAATTCTTTGATGGTTTGTTGATTGAGCGCATTTAGCGCCCTTTCCCTGTTAATAGTCAAAATAAGAATGCCTTCTTCTATATTGATATTTAGATTTTGATAATTCATGATAGTTATTTTTAGCTCATTCCTTAAAAAGGTGAAGGTATAATATTCCTGAAAAGAAACAAAAAAACCCTCCCGTAATTATAAGAACGGAAGGGCGAAAACACACGTTTGGATTGCGTGTGTCGGGGACAAAATCTTTAAGATTTAGATGTAGATAAAAAGTGGGGGAACTATCATTTCATTCCTACCAACAAAATAGAAGCACCATCCTCATTGATAAAAATCAAAAAGACCGCGCTTTTCATGCTAAGGAATGAGATATAAATAAAATGTAGTTGTAAATTTGCGATAGAACCCATTCAATATTATCAACCGTATCGAATAAAGACTTCTTTTGCAGAGAAAAACTTCGAGGTAAATGGGTTCGCTGATGTTTAATTCACAACAAAGCTATTTATTTTTTCGCATAAAAGAAAAAAATAATATGTTTTTTTTAAAAATTTATGAAAATAATTCCTAAAGCTATTCCAAAAGTAATAAATTAACATTTGAAATTATTCGTTTTTTTCAGCGAAAAAATTACCTTTGCCGACGAGAGATGCCGGTACTCCATGTTTATTACCAATACATTCATGGAAAAAAAGGTCAATTTTATCTATTAATACCCATTCAGGAAAATATTTTCCATTTACTTCGAGTTTTATTTTGCTAGTACTACAGCTTCAATTAAATCATTAATTCAGAAGCGCAGTGCTGTTTTTTTGATTATATAAATTATTTAAATATGAAATTGAAATTATTTGTTTTGGGATTGTCCTTTATGGCATTTTCTTTAAATGCCCAGGATAAGGCACCCAAAAATTGGTTCCACCTTGATGCTAAAGAGGATGGATATCCGGGAATGAGTACCATAAAAGCTTATAGGGACTTAGTGAAAGGAAAAAAAGGAGCAACAGTTATTGTTGGTGTCATCGACTCCGGCGTTGATGCGGAGCACGAAGATCTGGAGGATATCATGTGGACTAATCCGGGAGAGATCGCCGGTAATGGTATCGATGATGACCACAATGGTTATATCGACGATGTACACGGATGGAACTTTATCGGTGGAAAAGATGGCAGAAATGTCAATTATGAGAACCTGGAAGTTGTTCGCCTTTACAATGTCTATAAGAAAAAATACGAAGGTAAAACAAGAGATAAATTGTCTAAAAAGAAAAGAGCGGAGTACGACAAATATATTGAGTACAAAAATGCGATCGAAGACAAAATCAAAAAAATGGGTCCCAATGCAGATCTATATGGGGCTATGCTAACTTCCCTTGATCGAGTTATCGAAAAAGTAGGAAAAAAGAAAGAAGATATCACACTGGCAGATATTCAAAGCTATGAAGCTAAAGATGAAGCAGAAAAGCACGGTATCGGTATGCTAACCAAGTACATGAGTGATGGCACTAAATTTGCCGATTTTTACAACGATATCAAAGGCGCTGCTGACTATTTCGTGAGTCAGGTCAAGTACAATTATAATGTTGATTTTGATGCCCGGGACATTGTAGGAGACGATATTTCCAACAAAAAAGAGCGTTACTACGGTAATAATGATGTTGAAGGGCCGGATGCTTCTCACGGGACACACGTTTCGGGTATCATCGCTGCTATCCGCGGTAATAACGTAGGCATGGATGGTATAGCAAATAACGTTAGAATCATGTCCGTCCGTACCGTTCCTAACGGAGATGAACGAGATAAAGACGTGGCAAATGCTATTCGTTATGCAGTTGACAATGGGGCTTCCGTCATCAATATGAGTTTTGGTAAAGGAGCTTCTCCTTTCAAAAAAGTTGTGGATGATGCCGTTAAATATGCTGCTAAACACGACGTACTTTTAGTCCATGCTGCTGGTAATGATGGAAAAGAAAATTTCATGGATAATAATTATCCAAATGACCGCTACCAAAAGAAAGGCTGGTTCAAGCCAAGATACTGCCCAACATGGATAGAAGTCGGGGCCTTAGCGCCTTCTTTAGAGAATGATGCGCCTGCTTCATTCTCCAATTACAGTGCTACCTATGTGGATGTTTTTGCGCCGGGTGTGGATATTTATTCAACGACACCTGACAACACTTATGCCTCTTACAATGGCACCAGTATGGCCTGCCCTGCTGTCGTAGGTGTTGCTGCGCTTATCCGCTCTCAATATCCTAAATTAACCGCTAAGCAGGTAAAAGAAATATTGATGAAATCTGTCAATCCAATGTCTGGTTCTTTCAAAGTGCCGGGAGAGGAAGATAAGACCATGCCATTCAATAAACTCTGTGTTTCCGGTGGTACTATCAATGCTTATAATGCGCTAAAACTGGCGGCTAAAACAAAGGGCAAAAAGAAATAAACACTTAAAAAAAGCCTTTTAAATAAGTACTTAAACGGGAAATATTCACTTTGTTTTTTTTCCCTTTTTTTTTTTTCTTTTTTTGCAAAAAAAAAAATGACTAAACAGGATCTCATTCAAGCCGTAGCTGTCAACCGATTGTCCAAACAGGAGCAACTTTGGTTGGCAAACCAGATTGGGACAGATACCACGCTCTATCACCTGCTGTGGCAATTAGTAAAAAAGGAGACCGATTTGAAAAAATACAGTCGGTCGGTTTGGGTTTTTGAAGCCTGCTCTCTACAAAACCCTTCGATGGTTAATCCCATTTTGGATGAAATCATTTCGTTTTTGCCCCAGCCCAATCACAATGGTACGCATCGCAGCCTCACTAAAATATTGGCACATATCGACCCCATCCCGGAAAAATACCAGGGTACACTTTATTCCCTCTGTATTGATTGGCTGCTAGATCCCAAAAAACACGTAGCCATTAAAGTCCATTGCATGGCAATTGCTGCCCAAATTGCCCATAATGAACCCGATTTACAGGAAGAACTCCGCTTGGTTATATCCGATCAGTTAGATTATAATTCGGTAGCATTCGCTTCAAGAGCAAGGAAAATACTCAAAAAAATGAAGCATTGATGAAGGTCAATTTTATTGGTGAGTATTGTCATGGATATTGATAAGAGATAGCGTGATATTTGTTATTATTAATAAAAAAACGAATAAATAATGGGGCAATTAATTAGTATCAATCCAGGGGAAGTTAGAATTAGATTCACCTCCACCCCTGCCGGAAAATTATCCTTTGCCGATTTGGGATTAAAGGATGAACAATTAAAACTGGACAATGGCCACCTTCGAATTGTCATTGAACTGAATGGCATTCCTGAAAAATTTTATCACAATCCTACCATTGAGATCACTTATAATGAAGAAGTCGCTGAAACACGGTGGATCACGGAGTTTAATAGCGAGACCATTATCGATAAAACAGATAATCACGGTCACTCAACCGTCATTCTAATGGATCGTAAGAAACTCAGAGAGCAGGAACACCGCCATTATAATAAATTGGTCATACATGGTATCTTTCCAAAAAAAGTAAGCCTTATCGCAAAAGAATGTTATTTGAATTTGTTCAAAGAGTAGAAGGCAATTTCCTCAAAGCCCCAACAAATCATAAACTTTTTCGTACTCCCGTCGGGGTAATTGTCGGGCATACTTTTTGGCTTGTGCCAATTGCCCGTTTTTGATGGCAATAATCATATTAAGATACAAAATACGATCTTTTTTAGCCGGCAAATCATCAATGGCTGGCAGGTAGAATATTGTACTATCCAGCTGCCCGTTTTTAAGGTACATTTCGGACAACCACAGCCGGGCAATTTTTTGATTTTGCACCGAATCCAGTAGCATTCTTTTTGCTTTTTCAAAATCTCCATTCAAATAAAAAGAAGTGGCTTCTGCCAACATATCTGCTGTCGTAGAGCGCTCCCCTTTCCATATAGGTTCTTCGTATAACTCCGCGAATAACCCGGCATTATCTGGGGTTTTATTCCCAGACAACCAATACCAGGAGTATAGAATAATGCCCAAAAAGGAAGCCGCCATTAACCATTTTTTTAACGCCACTCCCCTTTTGGGCAAATCCCCTGTTTCGGGCTGCGACTCCTCTTTCAATTGCCGGAGTGTATCGAGTACTTCCACCTCAAAAAGCCCCTCTGCAATCTTTTTGCCCGCCTGATATCGCTCGACGGCAGTAGATAGTTTTTTGTTATTATGCATGGCATTTTCAAAGTTAGCTTTATCGGCATCACTCAAATAACCATCACAATAGTCTGCTATGTGTTCATTGTAATTCATCTTACTTTAATACTGATTTTATATGTGGATTATCGTCCAAAAAAGCCAATAATTCCTTCATACAAATGTGTTTTTTCTTTTTAGCCATCCCATCGCTCTTATACCCAAGCAGGTCAGCTATTTCTGTCATTTTATATCCATTTGCCCAGTACATCAACACCTCCTTACAGTTCTTCCCAATTTGCCCGAGCAGTTCCTCTATCACCCCCTGCTGATCGTGCTTAAAAACGAGCTCCTCCGGCGTAGAATCCGATGCAATATCAAAAAACTGATCAATTGGCTCTGCCTTGTTTTTAGTCCTTTGCGCCAATTCATTATACCACACATATTTGGCAATGCCGATGATGTAATTATTGATAGTAGAGCTGATTTTCATATCCCTATTTTTACTGACCGTTTTAATAAACTGCATCAGCGCCGTATCAAAAACCTCATCAAAATCATTTGCTGTTCCTCCTTTTTTAATAACCATAGAACGAATGATATTCCGCAAATTTTGATCATAATAAAGTTGCCTAATCACAGCATCCCTCCGCTCCCTGGTGGAACGAATCTCCGTTAAGATAGATTTTATTTTATCCCCCGTCCTTATCAACTTAGTTGCGATTTAATAAATAAAAGTGACCCCTGAAAGCCATAAATTTTAAATCAAAGATAATATTTTTTTGGAAATTGTCGTTGTTATTGTTTTTTTTGGGCATCACCCTGCACTCCTACGTCGTTTCGGGTCGGGTCATCCGCTAATAAGGCCACGGGCCTTGCCGCTTCTACCCCTGATGCGGAGGTCCTTTTTCAGCCACCGCTTAGAGCAACCTTGTGGGCAATTATTGAGTGGGAAGTTTGTAAGTGGGGAGGGTGCTTGGTAGGTGGGCTACAAAAGAAAAAGTTTAAACAAATTTCATTAGTAAAAGAGATTTTTAGTGTATAAAAAAGGGTAATGTGACAAATTTAATGCTACCTCAAAGAAGGATATCACTAAAAGTTTCTTTTT
>CAZNCI010000292.1:0-5414 GCA_964571475.1 uncultured Saprospiraceae bacterium
GATATTCGGACGGCGACTGAACCTCACTCCCTACGGTCAGGAGGCAGGCCTCACTATTCAGGAGGCAGGGATCACCGCTACAAGCGTTACGGATCGTATTTTTTGAATTAAACCTATCCGCCATTTTTCGGAACAACGAATTTGATATATTCCGGATGCTCTAAAAGTCAAAAAGAAGGGAGAATTTTAACTGGTGTTTAGTTTATTTTCGTCTGATTTTAGCTATAGGTTTGGAAATCTTGTACTTTTACATTCATAATGTGTGTATCTTTTGTCCACTTACTTGCCTGATCAAATATACTTAATAATACCTCTAGTTCATCGCGCCTCCTTTTCTTTAACGCCTCTTCATAAGACAACACCTTTTGCTCTTCTCTTTTTCCCTCCCCAAAAAGATGTCACCTTATGCTGCCAACTGCCAATTGCCCACTGAAGACTAAAGACTGCCAACTGATCCGGTGAATACATGGTGTATCTTCAATCCCATCTGTATAAGCCTGTCATTATACCGACAGGGCTAATGGGGAATGGGGGCGAAGTGATGCGAAAAGCATAATTCGGGTAAAATTATTTTAATTTCTTTTTGGAATGCTTTGCTTTGGTCCTGGTTGATCCAATAGAAGATGAAATTCACCTTTGCGCTGGAAAGCCTAAAACCCTTTGCTTCTAAATTTGTTTTTTCTGCACGGAATTTTTTGGAAAATCGAGCGATCAATTCTCCATTTTGGTTGAGCAGCCCGTCGTTGTCAAAGGCAAGGCTTTCTCCACTTTGTAGGCGGTCAATCCTAGGCTGAACAGAAGCGAAATAACTAAGGTGTAGATCCTTATGTGAGAGTTGTAGAATGAGTTGTTTGGGGATAGAATGCGGTGTGGTATCCTCCATATATTGAATATCCTGAACATTGAAATAATTGAGGTAGCTGCCATTTAGGTGCACGAATAGGTTTTGTTTGGCACGAGTCATGGCGACGTATAATTGTCGTTTTTTTTCATCGGAATAGGCATTGAAATCACTTAGCATCAAAAAAACATTGTCAAATTCCCAGCCCTTAGCCTTGTGGATGGTTGAGACATTGATGGTTTCTCCTTTTTGGAAAGAGAAATCCTCTAATCTTGATTCCCGGATAAAAACTTCGAAATCCGATTTGTATTTGCGTTTGTTATTGGTCTGCTGGAAGCCTACAAAGAGATTTTTGCAAAGGGGATAGTGGGGGCTATTGGCGTATTTTCGGGCAAATGCTCTTTTGGCATTATTCCATATATTTTGAGCGATGAGGGGGGCGTCGGGTTCGATATTGAGGGCATTGTAAAAGGATCGAATTTCAAGGAGATTAAAAAGGTTGAACCCATCATTGGATTGAATCAATTTGGCGGGTAATCCGTGCTTGAGCAGCAGTCCTGTTATTTGAAGCGCTTCTTCATTGGTTTTGGTCAAAACAGCGGTGGTGCCAACGAGGTCTGTCGCCAGGATATCTTCCGTTAAAGGAACGATTAGATTTTTGCTTTTATAACGGATGATGCGCACGTTCCCCCTGTCTTTTTGGACGGGAATGACAGGGGTGGATTTAAGGCGGCGGTTAATCGTTTTGACAAATTCATTGGTAAATTCAACGAGATTTTTTTTGCTGCGGTAATTCTCTACCAATTCATATTTCGTTGCGCTTTTTTTGTCTAAAAATTGTTCGAAATATTTGGAATCGGCTCCTCTGAAAGTGTAGATGTTTTGGTCGTCATCTCCTACGGCGATAATGCGCATTTTATCATTTTTTTTCATGAGTGCCTGTATGAGTCCGTACTCATGGCCATCCATATCCTGCGCTTCGTCGATGACGAGTACACTTTTGGTGATGCGGGTAGCTTCTACTTCTCCGGATTTGATTTTTTGGATGGTCGTTTGTAGTATTTTGGCAGACTGTTCGAGGTTTCCGACTCTACCCAATAGGTCAAAGCAGTAGGCATGGAATGTTTTTATTTCGATGAAATTCGCAGCATTTCCGATGAGCTCCATCAGTCTTTTTTTGAATTCAGTAGCGGCGGCTCTGGAGAAAGTAAGCATCAATAATTGTTCGTGCTTGACATCTTCCATGAGTAGGAGAGAGGCTAATTTGTGGACTAAAACCCGGGTTTTTCCACTACCCGGACCAGCGGCGACCAAAATATTTTGGGTGTCATTATCTCGGATAATTTGCAGTTGCCGGGGTGATAACGCTCCGAATAATTGTTTGAATTTTTTGGGCGTGATATTTTGTTTGATTTCATTTTTACGACTTCCGGGGAAATATTTTTTCAGAAAAGAAGAATAATTTAACTGAAAATAATCCTCTACAAACTTCAATGCCTCTTCGTAGTCCTTCAGCATTTTATTGGCGTATTCTCCAACGATGTGAATTTGTTGGATTTTGTTTTGGTAGAATTGATCGAGTTGCTGATAATCTTCTTTTTTGTATTGTATTTGATTGTTTTTTTCGAGCCGGTCAATGGTGAGTTTATTGTAAACGACCAGAAAACCGCCTTCTATTTTAATAGCACCGATCCTGGAAAGGTAAAAGAGGGTATCTTCAATGTCTTCGATAGAAATATTGCTTTTTATCAGTGCCGTTTCCTGTTCAAATTTTTCTTTTAATTCCAATACGGAAAATTCAACCAAAATTTCTGTGCCGGTTTCATTTTGATATTGTTGTGACTTTTTGAATAAATAATTGATGATGAATTTTGACAATTCATGTCTTTTGGATTGCTTTTTGAGCAGGCCTTCTTTTTTTTGTGTGCATAAGATGGACAGGTGGTTTTTGGAGTGCCGGTGTTGATGTCGTTTGATCCAGTTTTTGATTGCCCAGAAGTTGAGAATTTCCTTGATTTTATGGGGACTTACTTTGTCGCAACCATGGGTGAACGCCTGTTCGTTGAGCTCTTTGATGTTGAGTATTTGCTCTTGTTCATGGAGTAGGGGAAGAAGGAAATTTTCAATTTTTGCAAAGGATTCTGTGATGAGAAGGGAGCGGTTGACCTGTTCGTTTTGTCTAATAAAAGCGGTTAGGTCTTGGGTGTCTGCCAGTATTTTTTCTGCTCGAAGCAGGGTGATGATTTTGATGATTTCCCCTCTTACGATGCCCAGATGGTCGGAGATGTAATCAATTCTCGCTTCTGCGACTTCATCATTTGCGTGGCGTTTGCTTTTGGTTGAGAATAATTTTTTGATGATGCGAATGGCATTGACTTTCTGTGGGTCGCTAAATTTGGACGACGCATTTATTTTTTCAATGGCCTGTTGTGCATTTTTGGAGAGGATGCTGTTGGCAAAAATTCGAGGGGCATTTTGTCCTCGTTTTAGATAACCGGCCTGCTCTAGTGCTGCAATGGCGGTTGTAACCCGGGTTTCGATTTCGACCACATTATCATCCCAGCCGGCAGCTCTGGCGATTTCCAGTGCGGAATTGGAGACGGTGGATCGGAATTTGGTGATGTTTTTAATGGCGCGCCATATTTGTTGAATTTCTCTGACAGATAGTTTGGTTTGATTGAGTAAAATGAAGTGCTTGCTGAGGTCTTCTTCGTTAAATAAAACATAACAATCAGCGAGGATGTTTTCATCCCTTCCGGCTCGACCGGCTTCCTGGACGTAATTTTCGAGCGAATTGGATATTTCATAATGAATCACCATCCCGATGTCTTTTTTATCCACACCCATACCAAAAGCGGATGTCGCCACCATGATTTGTACCTGTCCGGACATGAAGGCATTTTGGTTTTCCGTTTTTTCTTTGGCATCCATTTTTCCGTGATAGGGTTTGGCATTATAGCCATCTTTTTGAAGTCGATTCGCGAGCTCAAAAGCCTTGCGGGTTCGGGAAACATAGATGATGGTGGGGCAGTCATTCGACTCAATGAGCCTTCTGGTATGATTGTATTTGTCTTCCTCTTCTGTAGAGTTGAATATTTTGTAATGTAGATTTTTTCGACTTGAATTGGCGCTAAAAATTTGGAGATGGAGGGATAGTTTTTCTTCAAAATAAGCACAAATATCTTCAATTACCTTTTGTTTGGCGGTCGCAGTAAAACAGGAGACGGGAATGCTGTCCGTTAGGTTTTTTTGTTCCTGTAATCGTTTGATAAAATCACCAATGTATAAGTAATCCACCCTGAAATCCTGTCCCCAGGCAGAGAAACAATGTGCTTCATCAACGACAAATCTGGCAATATTACGCCCTAGTAATAACCGTTCAATGGTTTTAGACCGGAGAGATTCAGGTGAAATGTACAGAATGGATGCCTGTCCGTTTTTGACTCTTTCAATGGATTTTGCCCGTTCAATTGGGTCGAGTAGTCCATTGATGGTGACGGCCTCGGTGATGCCGTTTTTTTCGAGGTTATCTACCTGATCTTTCATGAGGGATTGTAGGGGCGATATGATGACGGTGAGTCCTTTGGCATTTCTGCCTGCCATGAGTGCGGGTATTTGAAAGGTGAGCGATTTTCCTCCTCCAGTCGGGAATACGGCGAGTAGTGATTTATGCTGAACAGCGGCATTGACGGCCTCTTTCTGAAGGGGGACACCATCGTATTTCCGAAAGGAATTAAAACCAAAAAAATCTTTTAATGCTTTGGTCGCATCCAGTGCTTCGTCGCAATATTGACAACCATGAAGGCAGGGGCTGTTTCTCAGTAAAAATAATATGCGTTCTACTTCCGGATAATTGATCAATACCCAGGGCGGTGTGATGGAGTACCGATCCGTGCTATTGATTAAAGCAAGACAATAGGCCAGTTCAATAGGGTTGTTAAGAATGATTTTTTGCAGGTCGGCATTGGTGCAAAATTTTGCCTGAAAATTGGATTTGATAAGGGTATTTACATCTGTGACTATGCGTGGAGCAAAAGTCAGGAACTCAAAAAACGCACGAAACTGTTTTTTGTCTTTTAAGAGTGAGAAATAGATGTTTTTTAGGAAATCCGGTAATTTTTCAAAGGCGATTAATTCATCTTCAAACAGGTTTTTGGCTTTGAGGGAATCATTGACGGGATTGTTTAATTCTTCTACCTGTATTTTGTCATCCTTCAACAGGTGATGATAGGGTCTTGTCGGAAATAATAGAGGAGATAGATATAGTGTGTCAATGGCTTTGGGTTGGTTGACACCAAAGCTTGGATACTTTTTTTGAATATAGAGCAAGTCGTGGCGGAGGATGTTGTGCCCACAGATAAATTCGGCAGGCTTGGAAAAATCAATGAATTTTTGGAGAGAAGGGGCATGAAAAATCCGGCCATCATTTTGAATGGCACCTATATCGAGTATTTTGTCGTTCCTCGATTCTGTTTCGATATCGAAAAAAATAATAGGCTTCACTAGATCGTATTAATATTAGGAATGAGATATAAATAAATGTTCTTTCTTTACTCGATTATTTTGTTCTTAG
>CAZNCI010000293.1:0-5368 GCA_964571475.1 uncultured Saprospiraceae bacterium
TAGTATGATTGAGGCGGGCAAACAGCACAATGTTGTGCCGGCAAATTGCTCCTTTGTAATAGATGTGCGGGTCAATGATGCTTATACCAACGAAGAGGTGTTTGAGATAATAGACCGGCAGACTAAAAGTACGCTCCGGGCGAGGTCTTTCCGCATGACTTCTTCCTCCATCCCTACGGATCATGCCATTGTATTGGCAGGGATTCAGTTGGGGCGAAAGACCTATGGATCTCCAACGTTGTCGGATCAGGCCAATTTGAGCTGTCCCTCCTTAAAGATGGGGCCAGGCAATTCTTTGCGCTCTCATCAGGCAGATGAATTTATTTTTTTATCAGAAATGGAAGAAGGGATTACTATTTATATTGATATTTTAAACAAAATTTTATGAAAAAGCTTTGGGATAAAGGATATACAACCTCCAATATTGTAGAAAAATTCACAGTTGGCAATGACCGCATTTTGGATTTAAAATTAGCTGTTTACGATGTGTCAGGCAATCGGGCTCATGCCCAAATGTTGCACAAAATTGGCATTCTATCACAAAAAGAACTACACGACATTTTGGATGCCCTTGATGAAATTGAAAAGCAGATAAATCAGGGGGATTTTATCATTGAATCACATTTTGAAGACATTCACAGTAAAATCGAGTACGAATTGGTGAAAAAAATAGGGGATGCCGGTAAAAAAATACATACTGCCCGCTCTCGAAATGATCAGGTGTTGCTTGATTTACACCTCTATGTCAAAGCTGAAATTAGGGAGATTAAAAAGGCCATGGAAAAACTTTTTTACACCTTAATCGAGCTGGCCGACAAGCACAAAGATGTGCTAATGCCCGGTTATACCCATACGCAGGTAGCAATGCCCTCTTCCTTCGGTTTATGGTTTTCGGCTTACGCTGAAACGATGGTTGATGACCTATATTTACTAAATGCTGCCTACAAAATAGCCGATCAAAATCCATTGGGCTCGGCAGCCGGGCAAGGAACGTCCTTCCCAATCGACCGGAGCATGACCACGAAATTATTGGGTTTTGGAACGATGAAATACAATGTGGTAGCGGCGCAGATGAGCCGTGGGAAGCTGGAAAAATCCCTGTCTTTTGCCCTCGCTTCGGTTTCGGGGACACTGGCAAAGTTGGCGTCTGACGTTTGCCTGTACATGAGTCAAAATTTCAATTTCATTGGCTTCCCCAAAGAACTCACTACGGGCTCCAGCATTATGCCCCACAAACAAAACCCGGATGTCTTTGAACTCATTCGTGCCAAAAGCAATAAATTACAGCATTTGCCCGCAGAGATAACACTCATTACCGGCAATTTAACAAGTGGTTACCACCGTGATTTTCAATTACTCAAAGAAAGTCTAATGGATGGGATTGATGTATTAAAAGACAATTTGGAAGTGACGGAATTTATGCTGCAACACATCATTGTAAACGAAAATATTTTGGATGATGCTATTTACGATCACCTCTATAGTGTCGAGGCCGTCAATAAAATGGTCATGCAAGGCATGAACTTCCGGGATGCCTACAAAAAACTGGGTATGGAAATCCTCAACGGCCATTTCAAACCGGATAAGACACTGAACCATACCCACGAGGGCAGCATTGGCAATTTGTGCCTGAGTGAAATTATTGCCCGATTTCAGGAGGCGTCAGATTAGCCTTCTTGTATTCCGACAATACCTACTTAAACTTACAAACCTAGGTTGGTGAAAGTATTAACAGGAATACCAATACAATAAATTAATTCACAAAGTTGTTTTTTTTTTTTACTAACAAATTTGATTAAAACTATTGTCTTGACATAATGTCTTAATTCTTTCGGGAATCTATGTTTTTTAGATTAATTACCTTTGACGGTGTTATATACTTTAATTGCTATATTCTCCGAAAAATGTGTTTTCATCTCTACTTTTACTTTTTCCACTACTTTAAAGTAATCACAAACCTTAAATTTTAAATCTAAATTTGCAAGTATATACAAAACACCGTGGTGGTGAATATTATTTGATTTTGCCAGCTTTCTAGCTTGTCTTTCATCGAGTAATATTTCGTGATTATTACCTAATGCTTGATTTTGAGCAAAAACTTCTGCTTCACCAGCATCAATTCCTTTTTGCATAAGATATATTCGTACATCGTCGGAATTATATTCATTACAGGGAATAAACCAAGATTTGTTTTCCTTATAAAAATGCGAAAGAAATAAGTATCTTTTACTATGTTCTTTAGGGTTTTTATGTTTTGTTAAGAATTCTTTTTCTACTGCTCTAGGTATTCTGACCAGGTTGTAAAAGAATTTTAAATATTCTAATAAATTCAAATGATATAAAACTATCAATACAGAAGTATCAAGTATAGCAGCTTTATGAATGTTTTTCATTTCCTTTTAGTTGTTATCAGATAAAGCCCAATATGCTAGTAAACCAAGTCCTATTCCAACAAGAGCAGTACCAATTGCATTTTCATTTTTTTTCTGCTTTAATTCAATATTATTAAACTGCTTTTCTAAAAAATCTGAAATTTGGTGTAAAGCTTCGTCAGTATTGTAATAATCGATCAGTACTTCTTTTACATTACTCTTATCAGGAAAATGAAATATATTTTTTTCTTTCTTATCGCGAATAATTATAATTGGTTTATTTTTTGACAATGCATACTCAATTTCATGCTTCAAAATTTTGGAGTACCTGCCAATTGAAAATGCTAAAATAAAGCGAGCGTTATTTATCCTTTCTTTTGTTTCCCTAGAAATATTTGATTTGCCAATCCTGTAAGGTAAAAAAATTGAAAAGCCATATAAATTAGAGAGCGTTTGCATTCTCAATGCTGTATTTTCACCAATTTCAGAGTTGTTATTATATGTGATAAATACATTTTTCATAGTTTGAAGCTTTTAATTTTAAAATAGTTCTACAAATATACGACATAATTTTTGCCAATCAAATAACAGATATCAGCAACTCCCCATGTAGTACAATTATAAAGATTATTTCACTAGAGGAGTTGTTATACGTTTTCATTCGTGTAAATGATTCTCCATACAATATGTATCCCAAAAAATAGATATATTCTAGCTATAAGACTGCTAATTTCCAGTCGAATTTAAATTGAACCTAATTCCGATTGAATTTAGAGGTTCAAATATAGCTAACCAAAAACTCCTTGGGGGGTATAGTTCTTTGCCAGGTTGCGTGCTTTCTCTTTGGTGGAAATTCGCTCTTCCAAATCTATATCTGGTCTCTGCGAATAGTAATATTCTAGGCTCTAATTTTACATTGATTGTCAAATTGGGAGCTATTCCTAAATAGTTTTTTCTATGGTTTATTTCATAAGTTGGAGGATAATCGACCCAATATATTCCTCTTTGACTGGATAGCTCATCAAATAGTTCCAATCCATAACTTAAAAATACTTTTTTTTCATTCCCTGGTGAAAATTTTGCACCAATTCTAAGCTCCATCCCATTCACTTTGGACGATTCAGCAGTATATCCGGTTCCTGATGCAATGCTTGGATCTAGTTTTCTAACACCAAGGTAATACTGCCATTTTTTCGATTGATTTAGGCCTATATTGAAACCATTTATAAAGCTGAAATTATTTGAATAAGCATCTGATTTGAAAAGACCTGCATCTTTGGCGTATCGTCCAATATTTAATTCAACTGAAATTTTGTTGATTATTTGAGCATTTAGCCCTTCTTGAATGAGCAGTAATAAGAATAAGAATAAGAATGTTTTTTTCATGTTTTTTTATTTTTTTATCGTTTATTATGTTCTTTTTTACCTTAAAATTCATATCCAATCGAAAACCACAATTTATGTGAATGCCCCTGTATCCTGTTTTTTTTAATTCACTCGTGTTGAATGATTACTTTCTCTGTGAAAATTTGTTCCTTATCATTCACCTGTAAAAAATATACGCCTGTAGTCATTCAGTTTAATTGTGTTTACTTGTTTTTTAGTAATCGGAATTCCCATTGCATAACTAATTGAACCAGTCTTTAGGGCAACCTGAACTGCTTCATCCATTGCCAATTAGTTTTTGCTGCTTTGAATGGATGATTATTGCCATTGGGGTAGGCGTGTGCTAACCCTTTTATTAAAACAAATTGGAAAATATTTAAGGGGTTTGGAATTAAAGAGGTATAGGTTGCAACCACAATTGAATTTACATCTCCGGTAATTGTGAAATTTGGGTTTAAAGCGAAGCTATTGATATGGGTCTGCGCTATTTTAAAAGACTTTCCGTATAACAGAGGTATATTCGGGGTAGTTAGCAGTGAATCAAGCATCGTCAGAGGTGCTGTTGGTCCGGTATTATCTGGTCCATAATCCTCATTCCCCGTTTGATAAGTAATGGGCATTTTACGTATTGGGAAATAGGTTGGGATATTATTGGTGGTATCGCTGAATAAGGAACCGGCACTTTCTACAATTGCTGCAAATTTATCACTCATTTCAATGCTGCATTTTGCCGCCATTTGTCCACCATTGGAAAAGCCCACCAAATAAATCCTTTGGCTGTCTATATTAAATTTGGATTTTAAATCAGTTATTATCGTATTTAAAAATTTTATATCATCTCTTGGTGTTTCTCCGGTACAAAATGACCATTCTGCCGGCTGGGAATTCCATTTAGTGGTCGTTTTTTGTTGTCCATGAGTTATAACGCAATAACGCCATGAAGAAGGAAAAACAGTGATTATATTTTCCGTTTCGCCTACTTCTTTCCATCCGGAAATGTTATAAAACCTCTCCCCGTCGCCACTCGTTCCATGTAGCATAAAGACAACAGGTGTCATAGATGTACCCGTATAATTTGCTGGAACATGAACATAATATTCTCTATCATCACCGTCAACTTTTACGATAAAACGGTTTTTGCCAATTTTATAGTTGGAAGTGGGCGGATTATTAACGGTATTATCATCTTTGTGACAAGAAGTAAATAAAGCGCTAATTATCAAAGCGAGCAGGATTATTTTTGTGCTCATTTTAAGCTTGATTACTGCAGGAATAAATACCTCGTCAGCTCTACTTCGGGGCAGTTCATTTTTCCCTTTAATTCTTTGGTTTAGCTGTACTTCCGTGTGGGCAGATAATTTTTTTTTCTTAGTGACGTAGGCTAATTGGTTGAGTTGTCGATTATTGCTATTCATAGTCAGACCGTTTTTTAATATTGGATAATATGTTTCTATTATGTTTTCTGTTGTTGTCAAAGTTGTCTTTTTTGGTCTATGTTGTTTAACGGCAGTTCGTAAAAAGGTAGTGGATCAAATGTAATGTTGCCTCAAAAGAGGAAGTCATTAAAAATTCTTTTTAAATTGCCGTGAAGTAACGCCTCCTGCGTCACA
>CAZNCI010000294.1:0-5363 GCA_964571475.1 uncultured Saprospiraceae bacterium
TTTGCGTTTCCCTTTGGCGCCTTATTTCCTTTACCCCGCATTTCTTCCACTCCCTCCCGGCCCACGAAGCTGTCACCCTACCTCACAAAAAGTCTATTTATCAAAATACCAAAAGGATAAAACAAAAAAAGCCCAATCAATAGATTGAGCTCTTTTATATTGTACCGACGGAGGGAATCGAACCCTCACTCTGTTGCCAGAACTGGATTTTGAATCCAGCGCGTCTACCAATTCCGCCACGTCGGCATGGTACAAAGTATTTTTTTAAACCAAAATCAAAAGCAACTATAAAATCCGCAACCCTCTCTCAAAATTACTTACGAGGCAGGCACGATCTGCTACTTTTATTATCGGGACGCAAATGTAGATAATTTTTCTTTAATGCGCAATAAATATTGTTTTTTTAAGAAAAAATCTTTCACTTTTTCTAAATCACTGATTGAAGTCGTTTGATCAGAATAATTTTTGATGATTAATTCCACTTGGGCATAACCTTCATTTTCAAGGGCATCGATAGCGGATTCTATTTTTTTGAGTTTTTCTACTGAAAAATTATTTTCAAGGGCTTCAATTTCCTCGTTGACATCCATCATCTCCATCAGAAACATTGGAGGAACACTAGCCGTTTGCCCTTCCTGTAAAATGCCTTTTAACTCAAGAACGTACTTCATTAATGCATCCGGATCGTTTAGCAGTTCAAATGCTTTATTGTTTTTGCTGGAAAGCTCCAATACTTCAGCTTGCTTTTCTTCCGACTCCAAAGTGAAAAAGTCGGGATGATATTTTTTGCTGTTGGCATAGTAGGTCTTCCTTACCAGCTTCGTATCGGGCTGAAAGGAAACGGGAATACCATAAAATTCAAAATAATTTTCCATACTTAATCTCATTCCTTGGCTCAATTTTTCCTACTGAAACATCCTGAATATATCCAATCCGTTCGCAAAAATCAACAATCCTAATATTAAAAGAAACCCTATGGTATTGGCTACTTCAAGTGTTTTGTCACTTGGTTTGATACCGGTGACTACTTCAAATAACAGGAACATAACATATCCTCCATCCAGTGCAGGAATAGGTAATAAGTTCATGAATCCCAAAATGAGGGATAGAATTGCCGTCATCCTCCAAAATCGCTCCCAGTTCCATTGGGCACCGAACATTTTTCCGATAGAAGCAAATCCTCCAAGGCTTTCTTTGGCGTCAATTTTACCCGTAAACATTTGTTTGAAGGCTTTTAGTTGAACTCCAATAAAGTTGAGCCCTCTGGATACGCCAAGCGGCATGGCCTGTCCAAGGCTGTAGGTCTTTCTTTCTGTTTCAAACCCTACTGGTGCCAGACCTATAGTACCTTTCTTTGTCGTTGTCACTGTTAGGCTGATTGTGTCAGAGGCCCGTAATGCCAAAACTTCAATTTTTTCTTTCTTGTGCTTTCGGGCTTCTTTCGCAAATTCATGGAAGTACTTAGCTGGTTTTCCATTGATGCTGAGCATGGCATCTCCTTTTTGAAAGCCGGCTTTTTCCGCCGGTTGCCCCTCTATTACCTGATCTACAACAAAGGGTAGTCGTGGACCGAATAAAGATTTATCCTTATTCTTATGCATGATTAATTTGTTCGCCCATTCAGAACCAATTGGAACAACAGTCTCCTTGCCATCTCTTTCCACAGTAATGGTCCGTGCATTCTCGATACTAATTTCCTGAACGACCTTTCTATCATTGAATATTTCAAAGGGTTTATCGCCAACTTTCAGTATTTTATCACCATCTCGCAGCCCCAGTTCCATACCGAGCGTATCTACATAAATGCCGGCAGTTGCATTTTGGGCAGGGAGGTATTCTTCTCCATATTGCCAAAGCATAATGCCAAAGATGAAAAATCCAAGAATGAAGTTGACTGTTACTCCTCCTAACATAATAATTAAGCGTTGCCAGGCGGGTTTTGCCCGAAACTCCCACGGTTGCTCGGGCTGCTCCATTTGTTCTTTGTCAAAGCTTTCGTCTATCATGCCGGATATCTTCACATAACCGCCCAATGGTAGCCAGCCGATACCGTATTCTGTGTCCCCAATTTTCTTTTTGAATAATGAAAACCAAGGGTCAAAAAATAAGTAAAATTTTTCAACTCTAGTTCCAAATAACCTAGCAGGAATAAAGTGCCCCATCTCGTGTAATACCACCAGTATGGAGATACTGAGGAAAAATTGCCCTGCCATTATTAATGTAGCCATTCTTGTATTTTTATCTTAATTTGTCGCGATTCTCGCGGTTATCTTAACAGTCTATGGTGCTGTTTTGTTGTAATTAGCCGGCAAAGGTAACATTTTATTAGGAAATTGTTTGATTCTTATTTTTATAAAAAGAAGCATATCTCAAAACTATTGAAGCAATGTATTCGTTTTTGTGGAGAAGGAGTCTATCTTTGTTTAAACGATTTTTAAAAATATGAGTAAAAAGGGAAGAGTATTGGTGGCGATGAGTGGGGGGATTGATAGCACTGTCACCGCCATGATGATGCACGATCAGGGTTATGAAGTGGTGGGTATTACCATGAAAACCTGGGATTATGCCAACTCCGGCGGTTCTAAAAAAGAAACGGGCTGTTGTAGTCTGGATTCTATCAATGACGCCAGACAGGTCGCTGTTCAGATGGGCTTCCATCATTTTATTATTGATATAAGAGAAGAGTTTGGTGATTATGTGATTGATAACTTTGTTGAGGAATATATGGCAGGTAGAACACCCAATCCCTGCGTTTTGTGTAATACGCATATCAAATGGGAGGCATTGCTCAAACGGGCAGATGCCATGGATTGTGAATTTATCGCCACGGGTCATTACGCCCAGACAGGAGAATTAAACGGACGGAAATTCATCAAAAAGGCGGTGGACCGGCACAAAGATCAGTCTTATGTACTTTGGGGGCTGAGTCAGGAATGCCTGGATCGAACATTATTTCCCCTGGGTCCTTTCGAAAAACCGGAAGTGCGACAGATGGCAACTGATTTTGGCTATGAAGAGCTGTCCCAAAAACCGGAGAGCTTTGAGATTTGCTTTGTGCCCGATAATGACTACCGTTCATTTTTGAGACGGCGTGTACCGGGTTTGGAAGAAAAAGTCGCTGGCGGAAAATTTGTCGATGTGAACGGACAGGTGATTGGTGAACATATCGGTTATCCTTTTTTTACTATTGGTCAACGCAAGGGGCTGGGACAAGCCTTTGGTGAACCCATGTATGTAACCGGAATTTTTCCCGAAACGAATACCGTACAATTGGGCAGAATGGATGATTTGATCAAAAACGGAATGAGCGTTTATAAGCTTAATTCTATGAAATACCCTACCTTTGAAGCTGGGATGGAAGTCACCTCAATGGTGCGCTATCACGACCCGGGCGTTATGAGCAAGCTAATACCGAATGGCGACCAGTTGAACGTCGAGTTTTATGCCAATGTTAAAGGGGTCGCCCCTGGTCAATCAGCTGTCTTTTATGAAGGGGATGATGTGATTGGTGGCGGGGTGATTTACGGTGGACTTCAATAAGCTTTGAATGGCTGTTTTTTTATTTTACAATGACCAAAAGATGAACCATAGATTTTTTTTATTTCTTATGCTGTGCGCTCTTTGTCTGACTAGCTGTAACAAAGAAACAGTTACCCTGCCTCCTCTGGATTTAAAATTGGAGTATTATCCTTTAGAGGTTGGGAAATACCTGACTTATGCTGTTGATTCTGTTGTTTATGATCCTGTTGTGGGCGGAATTGATCAGGACTCTGTACGCCTGTATGTGAAGGAAGTAGTGGCGGATACCTTCAGAGATGATACGGGTGTTTTATTGTATAGGGTCAACCGTTTTGAGCGTTATTCGGATAGTTTGCCATGGCAATTAGCTAAAGTAGTAGCCATCGGAGTGGAAAATAAAAAATCTGCCATTCGACTGGAGGATAATTTGCGGTTTTCAAAAATGATTTTTCCGCCCATTCAGGGCAAACGATGGGAAGGAAACTCCGCTTTTGACCCATATCGAGAGTTTTCTGTAGCCGGCGAACGGGTTCAGATTTTTTTAGACTTATTCTTTTTCATTAGTGAAGTGGATGAACCATGGGAAGTTTCAGGGTTTGCCTTTGATTCGGTGACGACTGTGGTTGCTACTAATTTTCCGAGTACCTGTTCTTTACATTTTCGGGAAATCGAAGAAAGGTATGCCAAGCACATCGGTCTGGTCTTTCGGGAGTGGACCATCCTGGATGAAGAGGTGGATAATGTATTGGACACCTGCGTAATCGCTCCATGGAGAGAAAAAGCTGAATCCGGCTTTGTTATCCGCCAGACACTAATTGATTATAATTGATAGGAGGCTTGGCGAATCCTTAGTTTTTTACTTGGAGTAAATAAAAAATAAAATATGAACAAACTACTGGTTATTAGTGTTTTATCATTCCTTTGCTTTGTCTTGGCTTCATGCGGTGAAACTGCCGGCAAAAATAGCCCTCCAGGCACGGAAGGCAGCCTTTCCACTGAAAAAAAGACCTCATTGGCTGAATCCCTTTCCGATTCTACCATTAACCTTGATTATCTCATGGGGCATTTTGACCCTAAAACGCACCCGGATTTCATCAAAATACCTGTTTCATATACCGATGGGGACGGCGCTTATTTTCTAAGAAAGGACACCTGGGGGGCATTCAAACGTATGGCTGATGCTGCCCGTCAGGATGGTGTGAAATTGATTATTAGATCCGCTACGCGTAATTTTAACAGACAAAAACAAATATGGGAAGGAAAATGGAAGGGCAATAGAGAAATTGAAAATGGAAAAAATGCCGCCATCGCTTATCCCGATCCCAAGGTGCGTGCCTTGAAAATACTAGAGTATAGTTCAATGCCCAGTACTTCGCGCCACCATTGGGGAACTGATATGGATTTGAATAACTTCACGAATGAATATTTCGAAGAAGGTCAGGGTAAAGTAATTTATGACTGGCTGCAAAAGAAGGGAGCTGATTATGGCTTTTGCCAGCCTTATACCGCCAGGGGGAAAGAACGCCCAGATGGTTATAATGAGGAAAAATGGCATTGGTCTTATATGCCAGTTGCAAAGAAATTATTACATTTGGCGCAGGAACAGTTTTCTGATACCGGTATAAAAGGCTTCTTAGGGGCAGAGACTGCCGTAGAAATTAACGTGGTCGAAAAATATGTTTTGGGTGTTAATAAAGCTTGTTATTAGCAAGGCAAATAAACTCAACTCCCCCAAAAAAATATTTTCTTGATTAAATTAAAAGCAATATTTTTGTAACAAAATAAAATAGATGCAAGAAAACCAGAATATTGAATGGAAAGAAATTTGGAAAGATGAATATCTG
>CAZNCI010000295.1:0-5350 GCA_964571475.1 uncultured Saprospiraceae bacterium
ATAGTCGCCAAAAAAAAATCTCAAGACTCATCCTGGATAAGAAAAAATTTAATTAGAGCATGTTTGGAGTGCCTTCGTATTGAAAACCAGCAGTTTAAGGTTTTGGCTAAGAGAAAATATAGGTGTTTACCGGGGTAAATGGCTATATTTTCTCGACGCCAGACCCGCCTGGCGCCAGACAGGTTCTTAAAATGTTGGTTTCCAAAGAAGTAAGCCCCAAACAAGCGCTTATAATTCATCGAGGATTCTAGCGGAATAAGCTAGACTTATACCTCCTCTTTCGTTTTAGTTTCTTTCTCCTCTGGTTCTTCCACACCATTGATAATATCCTTAATCTTTAGCTCAATCTCAAGTGCCAACTCCGGATTATCTCTTAGGAAATTTTTGGCAGATTCCCGCCCCTGAGCAATTTTAGCTCCTTGATAGGCATACCAAGACCCGCTCTTTTGAATAATGTCATTATCCACTCCAAGATCCACTATTTCACCAATTTTAGAGACGCCTTCTCCAAACATAATATCAAATTCGGCGATTCTAAACGGGGGAGCCAATTTATTTTTCACCACTTTCACCCTACAATGATTACCGATGATATTACCTTCCTTATCCTTTAAAGCAGAGCCCGACTTACGAATATCCAAACGGATAGAAGCATAAAACTTCAAGGCATTTCCACCTGTTGTCGTTTCTGGATTTCCGAACATGACACCAATTTTTTCACGCAATTGATTGATGAAAATACAGGTAGCTCCTGTCTTGCCGATCGTACCGGTCAGTTTACGCATAGCCTGCGACATCAACCTGGCCTGCAATCCCATTTTGGAATCACCCATTTCTCCTTCAATCTCACTCCTGGGCACCAGAGCCGCAACAGAATCAATGACAATAATATCAATCGCACCGGATCGAATCAAATTTTCAGTAATTTCCAATGCCTGCTCTCCATGGTCGGGCTGAGAAATCAATAAATTTTCTGTATCGACACCCAGTGCTTCTGCATAAAACCGGTCAAAGGCATGCTCTGCATCTATAAAGGCAGCGATTCCTCCTTTTCGTTGACATTCCGCTATAGCGTGAATAGCCAGGGTGGTTTTACCCGATGATTCCGGCCCATAGATTTCTACAATTCGACCAACGGGATAGCCATTAATACCCAAGGCTAAATCCAAACTCAATGAGCCCGATGGAATGGCCTCTACATCTACTACTTTTTTATCTCCTAAGCGCATAATAGTTCCCTTTCCATAGGTCTTCTCCAAGCGCTCAACGGTTTGTTGTAATGATTTTAATTTTGCTTCTTTTTCTTTTGACATGGTATAAGTTTTGACAAACATTTTGTTTGTATTCAAGGGCAAATATAAATGTTTTGTTGCAAACAAACAAATTTTTCAACAAAAAAATAAAAAAGTCCTTAGCTGACAGGACTCAACTAAGGACTTATATGGGCTGAATGGGTCTCACTTACGCTTGTTCTCCGACCGTATTCAGCGCGCTATAATGAAGGATTCTCTTCAGACATACCTTAGCCGGATTGAACCGAACTTTGGGTAATTCCCTATATGCTTTATACAAAATATTATACTCTTCTCGTAGTGCATAATCATCCTGCAATGAATCCAGTATTGCAAGGGTTTCGGATGTTGTTGTCTCTCGGTAAATGTATCTTACCAATAATTCAGGTGTAAAATTTATTGCCATGTAGGAGGTTTTGTATGAAAAAAAAAGTTGCTGATTAAGTCATTGCTATTATTACTAGATTAACTTGCTTTTTTATATTATTATTGTTTGCTAATTGGAAAATTTTTTTATGGGCTTCCCTTCGCATACTCAGGGCGGGTCATCCGTGATTCCACTTCGTTCCAGTCCAAAGGACTCCGAGCCGAAAAAAATCGGCCCGGCTCACTACTACCCCTAAGCCGGGCGATTCGCTAAAAACCGATGTTGGGTGAAATTCAAAATATTGGATTGGGGTTAGTCGCTGACTTACGCTACTCCCCTATCTGATAATCTTTCACAGTGGGTTCACATTTCGCAATTAATACTTTTTGATAAAAAGCGCCCGCCCCGGTATTTACCCAAAGATAATAAAGTCCATTGGGAATATTCCCCGGTTCAATAGATGCTTTGGCGTCAGTGGATATTTCGGAGCATGTTGTGCCACCTGTTTCGGAATAAGTTGTGCCAGTAGATTTATTTTATTTTGTTTATTTGTTTATACTTAAATTTCAATTGGTCTTCGAGTTCAATTATATAATCACATAAAGCACCCATTTTATCGTATTTTGGTGACCCTCGACCAATTAATTTATATGTTTTTACATTCTTGACTTTTGGTCTATTTCCTTCCAAAAAATATACAGCCCCATCTAGTACATTTTTATTTACCCGAAAAGCATCTATTGTCCAAAAATTAAACTCGTAAATCATTTTTTCTAATTCATTCCATTCATCTAAGTTTGTTTCTACTTTGTACTCTTCACAGTCTGGGAACCAATCTTTTTTTACTATACATTTTACACTAATCAGGCAACTATCCTGCTTTTTTTCAAACTTTATTGATTTGCCAAATCCATGAGATGAGTAAAATTGCAATTGATATGCTTCATGGTCTAATTCTTTGACTGAACTTTCTCCAAATCGCCCTAGTAATACTTTTTGATAGCGGAAAGCTTCTTTTTCCAAAACAGTATCAATCTTTCTTTCAGCAATTGTCTCCTCCCCGTGCTTTTCTTTTTTTTGAATTTCTCCATGGCAACTAATCAAGCATATTCCTACAAAAATCAGAAACAAATATTCTAAGTTACTATTAATTTTAATCTCCATACCAACATATTTAATGATATTCTTTTCTAAAAATATAAGCATATCTCAAGATTACACTAAATTTCATTTTGATAAAAAAAGGACCTTTTTAAACGTACTACTTTAATGAAAATTAATTCCTAAAATAAGTCTTTTCGACCATGTCTTTGACAGCATCTTTGTGATACGCTGGATGAAGCCAATACCCCCTCCATTTTTCTCCAAAATAATCATTTTTATACGGATTATTTAATTTATAGTGAGCATCTGGATATAAATTATTGTCTGCATTCATTCTAGATATAACGTACTTTATATATCTTAATGGGTCAAAAGATCCATATTCCCTCCATGTGGAGGAACCAAATAGAGCTTGATATTATTAGACATAGCCCACTGAATATCCCCTCCTGTTAAGAAACCTTCACTTTCATTAGAAAAATTTTTATAGTCTCCAAAGGGGTGAGTATGTATAGAGGTATATCGCTTCCATCCACTCAATCCTGTTGATTCATCTATAGCAACCCTACTTTTTTCACCCTCGGTTACTGTGCTTCCTTCCGCAACAACCTTAAAAAAGCCCCAGCCATTTTCTTTTTGAACCCATCCAGTAAAAAGTGACATGCCAAATTCTTGTGAACTATTCTGATATTTATTAGCCCATTTCTTTAGAAGCATCTCTTCATTTTCATTGTTCAAAGGATATATTGGCTGACTATTGTGAAATAAATACTCCCCATTAGAATTTGCATCTCCTTCCGAAACAGTAAGTATCCTCATCGTATTATCATTACCTACTTGTTTTAAAAAATTCCCATTAGCAGCCCAATACTTCTGCAGCCCCCACAAATCAATATGCCCCACCGGTTCATTCTCCGCATAATTAAACACACTTACGTGGGGGAATTGCGCTGCGATGGGATCAACACCTGCGAACCGTCCAATCATCGGCATCCCGAAATAAATTCGGGACAGGCGAATACAACCGCGCACCCTCACTCCTTTCAGTCAGGAGGCAAGCCTAATCTAGTTGGCTAAAACTTCACTTCGCTCAATGTGGCTTCTTTACATAAAATGGCTTAATAATTTGTTTATAATATTTTTCTTCTCCCTCTTTATTTGTGTAAACTAATCCATACAAAAAATGGCTTCCAGTATCTTTAATAATAAATTTCCTTTCATCAAAAGTACTATCCATCCTAAGTTTATTACTTGGGTAGATTAACTCAATATTTTCATTGTATTCACCCGGAGAAAAATCATAAAGAATAAATATATTTTTACAATTTACACTATCCATTGGTAAGTGTAACTCAAAATTAACATTTAGGGTATCGCCATAATTAATAGTATCTGAATTTAAAGATATTTTAGGAATATAATTCTCCGTAAAGCCTGTGATTTTTTCCGTCGAATCTCTTCTATAAAATTTCACGTAATGTAAAAAACCATCATGAAAATAGTTAATAAAACTTAACTTACCAGATGGTAAATAGGACAAAAGTATCCCTTCACTTTTATCGTTTTTAAATATTACTGTTTCTCTTATTTTCCCATTCGGGTGATACCAGAAAGCTCTCCCACTTACTTTTCCTGAATCATAGTACATTTTTGATTCCAAGATTCCATTGGAATAATAAACCTTCATAGTATCTGTTTTTTTATCATTCAAATTACAAAGTTTTTTTTTCAAAATTCCGTTTGGATAAAAAAACCGTCCACACTTTTTGTTTGTTGCAGCATCATATGTTACAATGCTTTCTAATTTCCCATTTGGGAAATAACTTCGAAACTGTTTTTTTGAGCTAACAGGTGCTATTTCACAGCAAAAAAAAGTAAGAAGACTAATAAAAAATAATACTATAAATTTATTCATTTTTTTTCTTTTCAATCGGTTTATAGTTTGTTACCTGAGTATCATCATTCCTAATGATAGTTCTTTTATAAGTCTTACCATCATCCGTTTCAATCGTATCTACTGTTCCTGCAGAACCTTTTTTAAAAGTATCATTTATAAATGATGATTCAATTTCCCCTTCCCCAATCTGGTCATTCCCCAGCATCGATGTCATATCTGTGCCTAAATCCAAAAAATGGTTTAATTCACGTAGTAAAGGGGTGAGTTTTTTCCCCACGCCAGCACCGCCCCCCATAGCTTCTCCAACACCATCCATATTCGCTGTTTCAGCGTCTGCATTTATCCGTTTCTCCATACCTTTAGCCGTGCCTTTATATCTTGTTAGCCCTACGCCTCCGGCAACATCATGTTCTTGCTCTTGACCTGGAGAAAAAAAGGCACCAATACCTTTAACACCTTTGTCAATAAGGCTACCAAACTCTATAAACATAGTTTTTCCTCCTTCGTAAACATTATTAAGCATTTTTAATGATAGCAAATCAGAAGGCTCCTTAATTTCTTGCAATTTTGGCTTATATTTCTGCAGCCCCCACAAATCAATATGCCCCACCGGCTCATTCTCCGCATAGTTAAACACACTTACGTGGGGGAATTGCGCTGCGATGGGATCAACACCTGCGAACCGTCCAA
>CAZNCI010000296.1:0-5350 GCA_964571475.1 uncultured Saprospiraceae bacterium
TAAGGTGATATTATTTGAGGGGTGGAAAGAGAAGAGCAACTGGTGTTATCTTATGAGCGGTGGGCAGTGGGCAGTCGAGGCATTAATTTTTTGCCGTAGCAAAAAATTAATGAGAACTGAAGACTGAAGACTGCCAACTGAAGACTGAGGACTGAAGCCTGAAGCCCCCCCAATTTCATAAAAACAAAATAATGCTTACCTTGTGCGTTCAAAATTTACAATATGTATTCTACGGCACAGCAAAATGAATTTTTTAAATTATCAAAGGCCTATACGCAGGCAGGAAGTAAGGAGCGAAAACAGCCCGCTGATACCCAGCTTCAACAGCTTAGAGACCTGATTCGCTACCACGAATGGCGCTATTATGTACAGAATGATCCTATTATTAGCGATTATGAATACGACTCCTTGTTTAAACTACTGGAAAGTCTGGAAGCAGCTAATCCGCTGTTTATCACCCCGGACTCCCCTACCCAGCGGGTATCGGATGATATGACTTCCGATTTTGAGACGGTCAGGCATCTACGTCCTATGCTTTCATTGGCAAATTCCTACAATCTGGAAGATTTGGTAGAATTTGATAAACAAATAAAAAGCCTCCTGAAAATTGAGGAAACCGAAGATATTGAATACATTGTTGAACCCAAATTCGATGGCGGCTCTATCGGACTGGTCTATGAAAACAACCAATTAGTGCGTGCTGCTACCCGTGGCAATGGACAGGAAGGCGATAATATTACCAATAATGCTAAAGCCATCAAATCCATCCCTCTGCGTGCCGACTTTGCGTCAAAAGGTATTTTTCAGGCTGAAATAAGGGGAGAAGCCCTCATCCGAAAAGATAATTTTGAAAAAATAAATCAAGAGCGAGTCAAAAGTGGACAATCTATCTTCGCCAATCCGCGAAATGCGGCGACTGGAGCGCTGCGAATGAAAAACCCGCAGGAGGTTGCTGACCGTCAATTGGATGCTTTTCTTTATTCCCTTGGTGTTGCTCTGGATAAAGATGGCAACGATATGATCGCCCAAACATTCCCTTCTCATAAAGCCAGTCTGGACTTCATGGCGAGTATTGGATTTAAAATTCCCACTAATGAGTCGAAAGTCTGTAAAAACATCCAGGAAGTCAATCGCTTTTGTGAAGCGTGGGCAGCCAAAAGAGAAACCTACGCCTACGAAATCGACGGCATGGTCATCAAAGTCAATGACCGTGAATTGCAGGTAAGAGCAGGTCATACCAGCCACCACCCCCGCTGGGCGATTGCGTACAAATTCCAAGCCAAACAAGCAACCACCATTCTTGAAAAAGTAGAATATCAGGTTGGGAAAATCGGGACGATTACCCCGGTTGCAAAAGTCACACCGGTATCTCTTGCAGGAGTCACCATCTCCTCCATTTCATTACACAATAGTGACTTTATAACCGAAAAAGACATTCGCCTGGGTGATAAAGTATTAATCGAACGAGCCGGTGATGTCATTCCCTACATCGTCAAATCATTGGCAGACCTTCGAGATGGCAGCGAACAAATCATCACCTACCCCGAGTTCTGTCCCATCAATGACACCGGTCAGCCTATCAAGTTGGTTCGGCAGGAAGGAGAAGCCGCCTGGCGGTGCCCCACTTGTGTCTGCGGCGCACAGGATTTACAACGCCTTATCTTCCACGTCTCCAAGGATGCCATGAACATCGACGGCATGGGAAAATCCATCGTTGAAAAATTCTTTGAATTGGGCTGGATCCGGACTTATGCCGATATTTACCGACTGGACTACAAAAAGATCAGTCAACTCGAAGGTTTTGGTGATAAATCTGCCAAAAATTTGGAGACATCCATTAATAAAGCAAAAAACAACCCCATTCACCGGTTATTATACAGCCTGACCATCCATCATTTTGGCAAAAAAGTCAGCAAACTCATCGCTGCCGAAATCAAATCCGTCTTTGATTTATGCAATTGGCAATTGGAGGACTTTACCAATATTAAAGACATCGGCCCTGTCGTCGCTGAAAACATTGTTGAATACTTCTCCAATCCAAAAAACATCGAAATACTCCGGGAAATGGAAGCACTGGGCGTCAATATGAAACAATTGGAAAGCGACCTCCCCATTCAGGCAAAAGAAACAGGTCCCTTAGTGGGTAAATCAATTCTTTTCACCGGTTCCTTACAACAATTGAGTAGAAGAGAAGCCCAACAAAAAGCGGAAGCCGCCGGTGCAAAAAACGTCAGTAGTGTCAGTAAAAAACTAAACATCCTTGTCATCGGAGAAAAACCCGGCTCCAAGAAAAAGAAAGCCCTGGAGCTGGGTACGGTTGAGATATTAAGCGAAGAGCAGTTCTTGGCTTTATTGGAAGAATAGGTTAAATAACGACCATAAACCACCATTACCCACTATTCCCTTCCGTCATTCAGCCACCAATCGACCTACCGAGATCAACTGAGCTTTTTTATTATCAATAATTTCAAAGGAATAAATACCCTCGGCAAGCGTGCTTCGATCCAGTTTTAATACCTTGTCATAAAAATGAATACTTCGGACTAATTGCCCACTGGAATTATAAATATACAAGGTATTATCATAAGATGCCGCATCCAGTCGGATATAAGTTGTCTCCCTAAATGGGTTGGGGGTTACCAATACATTATCCAATAGCTGTGGCGTAGAAGTGCCCAATGTCTGAAAACTAAACCGATCTACCAGTCCGGACATCATTTCATCACCTTCATCAGACATACCTGCCACCAAAAAATCATGTCCCCCCATTGGCACTAAACAATAGCCCCAACTATCCTTATTTATTGTTCCTAGTGAATAGGATATTAAATTGAAATTTTTATCCAAAAAAAGTAAACAGGGATGCCCCTGCTCTTCGCCTTCCTTCTGGAATGCACCACAGGCCATGAAGCTGCCATCTTCCTGCATGATAATATCAAACAAAAATCCATTTCCCGCGTCTTTCAGAGGCGTAACCTCCTTCACCAATTGCCCGTATTCATCCAATACCAGTATTTTCATTTGCTGATAATCCTTCCGATAGACACCCTTTGCCGAGCCTCCAACGACGGCATAGTTATGATCCGCCGTCTCGCAAACCCCTCTGGCCCTTGTATGCACACCAAACCCGAAGTCTTTTTTCCAAATATAATTACCGTCGGGGTCAACCTTCATCACCATCATTTTTTCCTGCCGGTCATCCAGGTTAAAGGAATAGCCCGTTATCAACAAATTACCATCTTTGGTCGGACAAATATACTTCCCATATTCGGAGCCATAAAATGGAATCTTTTTTGAAAAAATCAAGGTGCCGTCTTTCGATATTCGACAAAGAAAAACATCGTAAATATCAGCCGCCAGACTCCCAACTCTTCCTGTCAAATAAATATCCCCATTGGGCATTTGAGTACCACCATTACAGACCTCATCCAGCCCCCAGTCTCCGATCATCATTTTCCATTCAATTTGACCATCAACATCCGTTTTAACAACGTAACCGTCACATAATTCATTTGAATATTCGACATGACCCGAAATCAAAATTCCACCATCTGCGGTATTCATCAAAAAATTACCCCCATCTTCATAGGGAACGCCAAAGTCTTTTTCCCAAACAAGCGCTCCTGTAACATCTATTTTTTTTAAATACATATTACCCATTGGATAATCAGTCGTTTTTTTCAGACCTGTGAGTGCAAATTGACCATCAGAAGTAGCAATTACACCTCGAATATCCGTGTACATTACCTCATCGTAAAGAATGGGAAAATTACCTTTTTGAGCATTTAGGGCAATACAAAACAGTATGCCAATCGGAGCAAGTAGAAAGTTTTTCATTTTTAGAAAGTTTTATTAAGAAGATTTTTATTTCATTTGATATGAATTAACAAAACATACCAAGCATACTTAAATAACTTTCAAATTATTATTCTATTATAGATTTTATTTTTTTAACGATTGTTAATAAACCTCATCGCTCCCTATCCAAACAGCGTCCCGCTCTTACCCGGTGGTACCACCCCAATATGCCGATAAGCTTTTTCGGTTGCTTCCCGCCCTCGTGGTGTTCTTTGGATATAACCTTCCATGATCAAAAATGGCTCGTGCACCTCCTCAATCGTGCCGGTCTCCTCCCCTACTGCCGTCGCAATCGTCGAGAGTCCAACCGGTCCGCCCTTGAATTTGTGGATGATGGCATCGAGGATTTTATTATCCATTTCATCCAATCCACTTTCATCTACATTGAGGGCGCTAAGACCAAATTTCGCAATTTTGACATCAACCGTCCCATTGCCTTTTATCTGGGCAAAATCACGGATTCGACGCAACAAAGCGTTGGCGATCCGCGGCGTACCCCGGCTTCTCCGGGAAATTTCCAGCGCCCCATCCTCCGTAATCGGGACATTCAATATGGCTGCCGAGCGTTTGACAATCTTAGTCAACGTCTTTATATCATAATAATCAAGCAAGCAATTAATGCCAAAACGGGCGCGCATCGGAGCGGTCAACAACCCCTTCCGGGTGGTCGCACCAATCAGCGTAAAAGGACTCAACGCAATCTGAATACTCCTGGCATTGGGGCCGGAATCAATCATAATATCAATGCGGTAATCCTCCATGGCAGAGTACAAATACTCCTCCACGACCGTATTTAAGCGATGAATTTCATCAATAAAAAGCACATCTCCATCGTCCAAATTGGTCAATAATCCCGCTAAATCTCCGGGTTTTTCCAATACCGGCCCGGAAGACATTTTCAAATCGGCTTCCAACTCATTGGAAATAATATGAGACAAAGTCGTCTTTCCCAAACCGGGAGGGCCGTGCAATAACACATGGTCGAGTGCATCGCCCCGCATCTTCGCCGCCGCAATAAATATCTTCAAATTTTCGACAATCTTGGGCTGACCACTAAAATCATCCAACTGAGTCGGACGCAAAGATTGCTCCACCTGCGCCTCTTCTTCATTCATAAATTCGCCACTGGCATCTAAATTCGGATTCTGCATTGATTGTTATTTTTCGACAGCAAAAATACGCATTTTTTTACAAACCTACGAGGTTTTAAGTTAATTAAAATGACATTTAGGGCGATAGCCGGGCTATCCATGAGTACGCTTCGCTCCCGTCCTCCGTTACCCTCCGGACTGCCTCCTTCGTCGCCATCATTCCTATCCCTATCGCAAAAACAAATCATCCCTTGTGACGACATTTTCTCCCATAAGATAACACCTTTTGCGCTGCTCTTTTCCCTTCCTCAAAGTTGTTACCTTATGCCAGGCCAGGCAGTTTTTTATTTTGCCCTCCCGCGCCTCAGTCCTAAAGGAAGCCTTGCGCGCGTTGGGTTGCA
>CAZNCI010000297.1:0-5295 GCA_964571475.1 uncultured Saprospiraceae bacterium
GGCAGTTGGCAGTTGGCAGTTGGCAGTCTTCAGGCTTCAGTTGGTAGTTGGCAGGCAGTAACTCGGCTGGGCAATCTTCTTTTCGCTATGGCTTCGTTTAGCTTACCAATCCGATTTTCAAATCGACGGTGGGTTAAAACAAATTCATTCCGGTAATTGTTATCAAGATCTATGAAGAAAGTATTAGTTATTGGGGCATCCACCAATCCATCCAGATATAGTAATAGAGTGGTTCAAAAGTTAAAGCGGAGCGGTTATGAATCCATTCCTTTTGGTATAAGGGAGGGGGAAATTGATGGTGTTTCTATCCAAACGAGCCTTCCTGAAATTGATGACTTACACGCCATCTCGCTTTATCTTAACCCAAGCAGACAGGAAGCTTATTACGATTATATTTTGGAACAAAAACCAAAACACCTTATTTTTAATCCCGGCACAGAAAATCCAAAATTGTTTCAAATGGCAAAAGAAGCCGGCATCAATCCACTTTATGCCTGTAACCTTGCCATGTTGAGTATTGGCAATTTTCCGGAGTAAGCATTTTATCAGATGATAGATAAAACAGTATTCATTAAGACGATTCTCGAACGGGCAAAAAGTTTGCCGGTGGGTGATTATTTGGATATTCGCAGCTACAAAAGAAATAGAAGTTTATTATTCATTCGGGTGACAGAGGATCATTACCACATCATCGAAGATGGATTCTTTCAGGAAGAATTTCATTTAAAATACGAAGAATTACGCTCCTTTTTCAAAAAAGTGCTCAAGCGTGAATTTCCTCGCAGTCACAAATTACGGGTCTATAATATGGGCGCTTATGATGCAGAAAAACATGCTGGTATTAAACGAAAGAAGATATAAATATGACCGAAACCAATTTTACTATTCAGTGGCTCAAAGAGCGCTTTGTGTTTGATAGTTTTGCAAGGAACAAACAGGTAGAAAAAACATGTCTGGATTATTTCCAAGACAAAAACAATATGAGTATTCTGGATATTGGTTCAGGAACTGGTGCCTCTTGTATTTATTTTATGGAAAAAATATCAGCCAATCAAATATGGACAATGGTGGAATTGAATCAGGATTTAGCAGCGGCGTCTTTGGAACGAATTGCGAATTTTGCCACCCAAAATGCTTATATTGTACAAAGTACTGATCGGCAAATATTCATGCAAAAGGGAAGGAAATTTATTACGGTGAAGGTGCTGCAAGAATCCTTTTTGGAGTTGGAGCATTTTATTGATCTTGGAGGAATTGACTGGGTTACGGCTACGGCAGTTTTTGATTTATTAACCAGAGATATGTTTAGAAAATTCATTGCCACATTGATGGGGCGAAAAATCCCCGTTTTGGCAACCATCAATTATGAAGGAATGTCTATTTTTCCTGCCAGTGATCAAAATAAACATTATACCGATTTGTATAGTAAACACATGCAGCGTTTGCAAGATTTTGGCAGGACAATGGGCGGAGATGTGACCCAAAATGCAATCCAGTTTTTTCAAGAAAAAAACAGCATTTATACTCTGGGAGAAAGCAATTGGAAAATCAGTTCTAAAGACACCAAAATGATACAATACCTACTCAATTATATGCAAGCGGCCATTTCTGAATTATTAAGCACAAACGACGAAAAACAAGCATTCAAAATATGGCTGGCAGAAAAATATCAACAAAAAAATCTTTCTATGGAGGTTCGTCATTGGGATTTTTTCTTGTACTTTTGAGCTCTTATGTGGAAATTTCTGACTTTATATCTGCTTTTAAACAGCCTTTTTTTCCTGCCGCGCTATTTTCTTGAACGAAAAAATAGTGATTTTTTTCCTATAAAAGGATTGCTAAAAGGTAGTATGGCTCACCGCATTCAATACCTCATTAATCGCTTTAATTACGATATTTTTCGGGTGTCGGCTGATTTATTTTGGATTGTCGGCTTGATATTGGTATTAAAAATAAATATCCCGACATTTTTTGTATTTATTCCCTTATTCCTGCTGTGGATTTATCATTTATACTATCAGATTTTTGAGAATATTTATAAGGTAGAACCATTATTTTATCGAGATTTTTTATTACTCAAAACAGGTGTGCAGCTATTCTTTCGGGAATTATCCATCGGCAATATTGGGCTCTTTATAGGGATTGGTTTTTTAGGATTTACTTACTACTACCTATTGGATGCCATCTTGATAATGGGGAAAGAAATCACCTTTCCCATTTGGATGAAAACCATCTTTTTGGGTATTGCACTATTGAGCGTTTACAGTCTATTCACCTATAATTACAAAGCATATGGGAAGATTGTCTTCCCTTGGTCGATTCAGTCGTTGATCCGAAATATGAAACAATCTGCCGAGACCAAAGGCTATATGGATCGTTTTGATTTTAAAAAATTAGCAGCTCATCAACCATATAAGGATATTCAGCTAAAGCAAAAACCCAATATCTATTTCATTCCGATTGAGTCTTATGGAAAAATCTTATTCACGCATCCTCAGTTAAAAGAAAGATATCAGGAATACATCCCTAAAATCAATCAAAAACTAAAAGGAGAAGGATGGCACTGTAGTAGCCGCTTATCAACTGCTCCAATCACAGGCGGTGCCTCGTGGGTCAGCTACACCACTGCTTTATTTGGCTTCGATATCAAAGATCAGGGCACTTACCTCACGCTGCTCCATAAAAAAGAAATCCAAACCTATCAGCACCTCATGAGGTGGTTTCAACAACAGGGTTATCGCAATTACCGACTTGCGCCCATTGCTGGATTTAAAGACATGAAAATTCCCTGGCAAACTTATCAGGACTTCTATGCCATTGATGAATGGATCAAATATGAACAAATGAATTATAAAGGGGAGCTCTATGGATTTGGGCCCTGTCCTCCCGATCAGTTTTCATTAAATTTTGCAAAAAATTATATACAGAAGCAGGGTGTGAGCCCCTTCTTTTTATTTTTCATTACTCAAAATTCCCACAGTCCATTTTCACCGCCTTATCAGGTGGCAAATGATTGGAAAAAATTGAATAAAGGACAAACAAACGACCACATTACCTCGTCATCTATTTTCGTACAACCCAAAATACAAGACTATGCCAACGCCATCGAATACCAACTTCAATTTTTAAGTGATTTTATTCTAAAAGAAGGAACAAAGAAGGATATTTTTGTATTAATGGGAGATCACCAACCACCTACTTTTCCCAATGAGGGTGATGGTATGGAAACCCCCATTCATATCATTAGTCAAAATAGGGCATTGGTTGAAAACTTCCAGGAATATGGATTTACATCCGGTTTGTTAGCCGATATAGAGCAGCAACCGATGAAACATCAAGGTTTTTTATCTATGTTTATGCGAGAAATATCCAAAAATTACGGGAAAGAACCATGTGAAATCCCGCCCTATTTAGAAAATGGAATTGATGCTTTTTAATCCATTCAAAAAGGAGAAGTCTTTAAGTAAAAAACATGAAAAAACGTGTACAAAACTGGAATCAATTGCATAGTATCAGCATGCTGGGGGCATTATTGACCGTTATTGGCACCCGTAATTATCATTTTCTACCGGTTTTCTTTTTTGTTTCCATTGTGTTATTTTTTATCCAAAATCGGCAGGAAAAACATCTGTGGAGTTATGCTAATCGAGTGACCTTATTTCGGTTAGGGTTGATACTAATGGCTAGCTGGTATTTAAAAGAATGGAATAGTACCGTATTATTGCTATTTTTAAGTGTGGCTTTAGCTCTGGACGGTCTCGATGGTTATCTCGCACGAAAATACAATCAAACTTCCGAATTTGGTGCTTATTTAGATATGGAAACAGATTCTTTCTTCGTCGCAATATTAGCACTATGGTGGTGGCAAAATGAAATAACGGGGTGGTGGATTCTAATTATTGGCTTTATGAGGTATATCTACGTATTGATTTTTATGGTCGTGAAATCCAAAGGGAAAGAGAAAAGTACCCATTTTGCCAAGACGATTGCTGTTGTTTTTATGATTGGTATGTTGTGTCCCATGGTACTACCTATAAATATTTCTTATTGGATATTAGTTGGAGTTTCTATATTGACGACCTATTCCTTTGGTATCTCATTTATGAGTAGGATTTGAACGATTGCCATTTAGCATCCCACGCTCTCTTTTTTTTATTGTGAGCAGTAATTTTACATCAGCAAATTTTCACAGAGTAAAACTACCGCATTGTAATAAAATAAGCCAGTGAAAGTGTTGAAAAGGGAAGAGTGTATCCCTTCGCGCAAAAACCGGGCTGCGATGCAGGATGCATTATTCATCGCAGAAATATTAGCATTGCATTTACTACACCACTGAAAAGAGTATTGAAAAACAAGTAATGAGGGAGTATTCGCAACAACCTTACTGTGACATCACTTGTGTCACTCTAAAAATTGAGCTGCCTGAGACGACTCCAGATGGCCCAATTTCAGCAATTGCCTAACCAAGGGGTTGAATTGCTCTTCTTTGATGTCTAATAAGCTAATAAGCATTGACTTATCCAACTTCAAGTCTATCGCCTTAATAATGATTTTTGCCTGATTCTTTCTGTTAGCTATTTCTTCCCCCTGCACTAGTCCTTGTTCCAGTCCTTGTTCCAGTCCTTGTTCCAGCCCTTGTTCCAGTCCTTGTTCCAGTCCAATAGCTCTACCTTCTGCCCGTCCTTCCCGAATAGCTTGCAGGCGATACTCTTCTCTAATACCTTCTAATATACCCATATTATGTTTAGGTTTGGTTAATTTTTCAATTTCTTCGTCAAAAATAAGTTTTTTTTCTGGTTTTTCCAAATGAATATAATGTCCAATAAAATTTAACAGGCGCTCTGTTTTATCTTTAGGAAAGCCCTGCCTCATCAAACATCGTGCTAAATTTATAGCCAAAGGCATTTCTCCTTTATTCTTTTGTAACGCCAGCCATGCCGCTTTCATTACAATAGCAAAGGGATTATTGATGAATTTATCAAAGTCTTCCGCTGTTTTCTCAAATATTTTATAAGTATCAAAGGAATAAACCAAACTTGTATTCCAAAAGTCCAATTCAAAACTTTGTGGATGATAGCCCGGATTTCCCTCTGTATAAATAGCGAGTGCATTAATCGGCACTCCATACTTATCATAAATTCGATAAAAATAAATAAACATTCGTTTAGCAAAATCTTTATCATAATACCCCTGTACCTCTATATGAATTAAAATCCAGCGCTCCTTTCCGTTTTTCAGATAAACCTTAACTAATTTATCCGCATACCTTTTCTCTGCATCGACATCCATCCGAAT
>CAZNCI010000298.1:0-2433 GCA_964571475.1 uncultured Saprospiraceae bacterium
GTTGGCAGGCTTCAGTTGGCAGGCTTGTCTTACTCTTTCAATACATCCACAACCTTCTCAATTTCATAAATAGAGTTAATTTTTCCTGCAAAGATGCAATAAAATCTTGGTTTTTCATTCAAAATGCTGATTACAGTTGGTCGTCCATCGTCAATAAAGTTAGCCATCAGTTTTGACTTGATCGTAAAAAGAGAAGAAAAGTAATTCAACTGTACATCTGGGCTAAAGTATTGGGCCATTTGCCGCTTCATTTTAGTATAATTTGAGATTGGCTTCGCTACACAATCATTGCAGATGCCGGATGCCAATGGACTACAATTAGCAATCCCCTCCTGGCAATTAAAGGCAGGCTTTGATTCGTAGGATACTTTATGGTGGGTGTATGGCACTGAAGAAAGGGATAATAAGCCGGACTTCCCGTAAGGCATCATTGAGCCAAATGGTCCATCCATCACCGTCAAGCCTATGTTTTGCATTTGTGGCGAGGTCAAAAGGGCTATCTCGGATATTTCATGCATCAAATCAATATGATCGACCCCAAAAATATCATTGATAGCGTTACTCATCGAGTAAGTGGCGTTGATGACCTCGGTGGCATAGATGAGACCGTTTGTGATTTCGATTTGCCATTGGTTGCCATCCGGACTTACCCGCTTTATGGTGGTAGAAAAAATCACTTCAATATTGACATCCTTCATCACCTGCTCCCGGTAGTATTGAGCGATTAGAACCGGATCAAAGCTATATTCTGTCGTTTCGTATAATGCCTCCAGCCGATCGTAATTAAATAGAGGATGCCCTTCAATTCGATCGCATTTTATATTAATATATTTGGAAAACCGCTCAAACTGTGAAGCGTCCGTGAAGGAGCCAAAACGATCAATGGCGTAGTATTTTTTAAAAGAAAAATTGATAAAATCCTTATGGTCTTCCGTAAATCTAACCTTATTATCATCCGACATCCGGGCGGTCGCCACACTTCTCGGATAATGATAGCCGCTATGTAATCTTGCCTGATTGACAATGGAGGCTTTTTTCATTAATGCCGCTTCCTTTTCAATTAGGATCACTTTTTGCCCTTTACGGGAAAGTGCCAGGGCTGCATACACCCCAAAAATTCCCCCTCCGACAATCAAAAAATCTGTTTTTTTATTTTGCATAATGCTTAGCTCTACTTAACTCAACCAATGAATCATACAAAATTGAAAAATCATGGCTGGAAATTTCTTCCATTAAATCCAACGTCTTCTGCAACTGCTCCAAACGCGATGTCCCGATTAAAACACCGCTAATTTCGGGATGTTGCATGGCAAAAAGCAACCCACACTCATAAAACCGGGTAAAAGGTCTTGCGTTATCTTTATTATAATGCTTTAATAATTCTTTTAATTTTGGGACAATTTCAAAGGAATGTCCATCCCATCCACGTGCTTTTAAGGATGCACTGGGGGTGTAGAACTGCTGCTCCAGTTTAATCCCCCCGGCATTCATGCCATAGGCTAAAAACCGACGTTTGCCATGAAAATCTTTATAACGGTCATAATCCGAATGTAGTAAATTATGCTTTATTTGAATATCAAAATCAAAGGCAAATTGCTCATTCACCCTGGCGTATATCTCTGGATAACGAATACCCGACAAACCAAGGCGCAAGCCCTCCTTATGCGCAATACCCAAAAAATCAAAGGTGTCAAGAATTTCCGCTTCTGCTTTTCGGTTGTCCCAATGGATCGTCAGATTATGTAGATTTTGACCAAATTTAGCTTTGTAATCATCCAGCGAAAGCAACAAAAAACTCTTATTCAAAATCACCTCCGGTGTGCGCAGATTATTCACACTCCCGACTTTCATCATCACCTCCAAATCATTCACTCCATTGGTTTTAATCCACTCCAATAGTATATTTTCTGCCTTTCGGAAGTCCCCCACCTGTTTATTAATTGGATAATTGGTGGCAGCATCTACCCTGCGGAATCCGCGCGCATAAAACTCATCCAAGAGTGTAAAACAAACCGCCTTCTCCGTTGTCCAACCCCACATGGCCGTCCCAAGTATGGGAATGGTCTTTGTCATATTTTTATTTTTTTAGTCCAGTGGCAACTTGAAACCTTCCTGCTTCAGGTCATTCAAACCGTCGCTAGTCTTTAATAAATAATGCCCGCAACTCCTTCCATGTTCGGGGCAGTTTATCCCTGGTCGAAAATTCAATTTTATAACTACCGATAATAAACGGGATGATGAATTCTAATTTGCTCGTTATATCTATTCCCTCGCTTGCCATCAGCGCTTTGAGCGTTTCGGCTTCTTCTTTCTCCCTGACACCATCAATGAATCGAGACACCTGTAAACGGAAGTCTGCTTCTTCCTTTTTATTGTCAAAAAATGCTGCTTGTCCTTCTGCTATTTTTGAAATAATTTTTCCAGCAAAAAACG
>CAZNCI010000298.1:2533-5258 GCA_964571475.1 uncultured Saprospiraceae bacterium
GTTGGCTGTATTTTTACAGGTAGCACAATTACAGGGGATCAATAAATCGGGTTTTTGTGGGTATTTTTCAAAAAGACTTTCAAAAGTATGAATAATTGTCGAGCGCAGGCTTATTTTGTCAGCACCTGCAATTTCAATACTGATTTTATGATCGGTATGCTCAATGACCAGTGCCCGTGTATCCTTTTGCTGCAAAAGAACGCCCGTTTTCCATGCCAAATCCTCTCCAGCGTCATTCTGTTCTATCATTTCATACATTCTCACCATAAATCGACTCAACAGACCTTTGGGCAAAAAACTTTTAAAATTATACCTGAATTGCAAAATATCATTCCCCAAAGCAGGATATTGCTTTTCCTTATCTGGGAATAAAATAGGAACGGCATATTTGCTGCCGGGCAGAGCATAAGCGACATCAAACTTTTCTTTTTGCATTAATCGCAATAATATATTTCTATTTTCACGCTCATTAATCCCTTTTTCAGACCAAAAATCAAATAGCTTTTTCTCCTCAAAAATACCGTTTTGGGCTATTCCTTTTTCGGTGATCGCCGAATACAAATTTTCGGTTATCCAATTCGGATTCACAAAAATATAAGTATTCAAATCATTATCTTTTTCATAATACACGATAATCCCGGAACGATGAAAATAATTGAGCATAAATATAAAATCCTCTTCCCGCTCCATCCCTTTTTCCCTGGCAAAAGAAAATAAGGTATCAAAGTCAACATAAGGCGTCTTATAGGTCTCAAATTTACTTCGAATCGCTGCCCATATTTTTATACCGGCTGTGCCCACGGTATTGAGCTTTTCCAATTGTTGGGGGATTATATAATCAATCAAGTACTTCCACTCCGCTTGGTGTTCAGTTTTGATTTGAGCCAGATTCATGCGCACTTCACTGATATTTTTTGCCAGCATTGGAAAATCGCGCTTATATTGTTCTATATTAGGGTCACTGTTTCCATCTTCTTTCCCTTCATTTTTTAAAATAATCAAAGGTATATTTTCAGAACCAAAAAAATTAATCGCCTGAAACCAATAAGTAAAACGCGTTTTTTCTGACCGCAAATCGGTAACGAGGATATACAGGGCATCCGGACTCAAAAAATAGTGGTGCAAATTGTACTGAATATCCTGCCCGCCAAAATCCCAAATATTGGTCGTAATGGATACCCCTTTCTCATGCAAATGGCTAAATTTCCTGTTTTGCTGAACAGCTATCCCGTGGGTGGAAGGCTGATTATCGACGGTGTCGGGAACAGGTATGTCGGGATCAAAAAGCAAACGCCTGAAAGTTGTTTTGCCCGACTCCCCCTCTCCCACGATGATTATTTTCGCTTCATAGAAGGTCTCCTTGCCGTATTGGCGCTGTTGTCTGTAAAAATTCCTTATCCAGTCGTTATCGTCCTGGAAGCTTTCCGGCAAAGGATTCTTATGTACACCAAAATCAAAATACTCCTTTTCGAGCATAAAAGGGGCGAGAAAAGAGATGTCCCTTATTTTATTGCCGTTGATGAAAAAATACTGCAAAAGCGGGAAATGGTCTTTCTTCAAGGCTATTTCCCTGAGTTGATTTTTACTCAAATCTATCAATTCCAATTTTGGGAATTCGCCCTCAAAGAGGATTTCTTCCAGGCCACAATTATATAGATAGAGCTTTTGCAAATTGGGACAGTTTTTAATCACCAGTTTCTTCAATGGCTGGTAGCTTAAATCCAAATACAACAAATTGGGCTGTGCCGTTTTGAAAACTACTTCTGTTATTTTCGCCTTAAAAAGACCATCAAAAGGACTGTATCCAATTTCATATTGTCCAATATCCACATATTCCAAATGGGTGGTTGTCTGGTCAAAAATCAGTTTTTGTCCTTGTATTTTTAATGCTTCTTTGTTTGCAAATTTCATATCCATCTTTTTACAATTTTTTTATCGCGCTCAAAAATAACAAATGCCCTCTACAAACTGGAAGACAGGACAAGACGCAAACCAATATGGCGGTAGCGGTCGTCAGGCGCGTAGTAGTTGCGGTAAGCCACACGACAGAGGCCGGCGTCGTAGAACCACGAACCGCCGCGCAAAACACGATTATCTTCATCTTCATCATACCAATCCCAGCACCATTCCCATACATTACCACTCATATCGTACAAACCCAAAATATTGGGTAATTTTAAACCAACAGGTCGGGTTTCATAATCATTATTGTCATCATACCAGCCTATGGTATGCAGCTGACGGCTGCCCGCATATTGGTAGTTTTGTTGTTTTAAGCCCCCACCGGTCGCATACTCCCATTCGGCATCTGTGGGCAGGCGAAAGCCCATTTTCTTTCGATCTAATACAGCCTTGTCTCCATTGCCGGTAATAGCTTGTGGCAATTCCAGTATATCGTTCAATTTTTGGCAAAACTTTACGCTGTCGTACCAGTTTATTTCCTCCACAGGTCTGCGTTTGCCTTTAAAGCGAGAAGGGTTTTCCCCTATTACAGCCTCGTAAAGTTCCTGGGTGACTGGATATGCTGCCATATAAAAACCGGCTACGCTTGTGTTTTTATGGAGTTCTTCAATGCTACCGCGTCCCCCTTCCACCCACACCAGTTTAAATTCGGGCAATTGGGGGTGATTGACGAGCAGGATTTGATTGCCTTGCGCTTCAGCGGCAGTCAGGTACTTATTTTCTAAAGGTTGGTGTCTCATTCTGTTTAATTTTTTTGATGAAG
>CAZNCI010000299.1:0-5248 GCA_964571475.1 uncultured Saprospiraceae bacterium
TGCCATTATAAATCTCTTTTATGGTATTTAAAAGCAGGGATTTACCAAAACGACGAGGACGGGAGAGAAAAAAGTACTTATGCTGCAAAAGACTGAAAATATCTTTGGTCTTATCTACATAGAGATAACCACCCGATATTAGCTCCGAAAACTCCTGTATGCCGATTGGTAATTTCTTCATTAATCAGTGATTGTGCTACAAAGATATGTTTTTTTTGGGTAAATATCGGAGAATATTTTGACAGAGGAAATAAGCGAGTTATTTTGAATATGGCAGGTCTTTCAAAATGGACGCAAAATTTTGAATTATCAAACAAAAACGGCTCAACCACTTGCGCAATTGAGCCGTACCACTTTTGTTATTATCAATTCTTATTTATCCAATTCCTTTAACATCTCTTTTTGAGTGATGTAGTCCTGATTGACAATACCGGCCTTACTTTGCAACATACGCCATGATTTACGACGCTCGACTACAAATAAAACCATCTGCCTGGACAAGATGTGGTATTTCTCCGAGCCATCATCCGCAAAATCTTTAAGATAAACCTTAAAATCCTCAATATAAGAACGATGAGATTTATCTAAATAACGACGATGCGTGATGTCATCCTGCGTAATTAATTTCAACTTATCTTCTAATAATGTCAAACCTTCAACTGCTTCTACCTTCACCTTTTTGTGGTGTCTTCTGAAACGTGGCTCTGTAATCGCCCAATGCGCCACAGTATAAGTATAACGTTGCTTAGATACCGGATGGCGGCGCTCAAACCAGTCAAACTTATAGTTAGGATTACCCTTAATGTTCAATATATCATGGAAACTCTCTCCCAATTGTGGATTGTAAACAAACTCCGTCAATCCCCGGCTATCTCTTACCAACTGTGCCTGCACCTGCGATCTGTCATCCGCCACTCCATGCTCCGGCTGACAAGTGGTATAAGCCTCAAAATAAGCCGTTCCTCTATAAGTCAGCCCATCCAATAAGGCCTTGTAAAAAGTCCCTGAATTAGCCATAGAAACTCGGGCCAGGAATGGAGATCCATGCCCTGACATAAAGGCCTCTCCGACGGACTTCATCTCCGTCAACTTACCTTCGGTCGCCGGACCAAACTGGTTAAAGTCAAATCCCCCAGGCATAGGTGAAGAGTCCGAATTTTGTCCGCCTGTATTGGAATAAACCTGAGTATCCAACATCAATATTTTAACATTTGGACGATTTTGAAGGACTACTTTCGATGTATTTTGGAATCCAATATCTCCAATAGCTCCATCACCACCAATTGCCCATACTTTTGGCAATTCGAGGATTTCATCATCTGTCATCAATAAATCAGTAAAATGTGTATAGGTGAAGAAGTCATTCTCTGTAAACCCATCCTCAAAACCACTATTAATCAAATCAGTAAAACGCTCCGGAAGCACGGATAAATGTGCATGATCCCGCATAAAGCCCTCTCCAACCAGCCATCCAATAGTCGTACCATCCTGGAATAAACTGTTCATCCATGGGTATGGGTGTGGATTATTGGGCGGAGTAGATCCATAGACGGAGTTACACCCGGTGTGCGCCGTCATCGCCATTACTGACATGCCGTTTGGCTCCCAGTGTTCAATTGTCTGCACCTTATCGTGTTTATTAGCATCATGACTAATCGCATCAATCAATCCCTGTATCAAATCACCATCATCACCTCTAAATTCTGCTTCGATTCTGGCATCTGTTGCGGCAGCATTTTCTGCTCCATAACCCATTAAGGTATGAAGGATGGTTCTCCTGAAAATCTTATATGCCTGCTCGTCTTTTGCCTTTAATTCACTTAAAGCATCCACGCCTTTTTCCATCAAGATTGTCAACTTATCTCTAAGTCGTTTGGCTTTTTTATGAAAGACCGGGCGCATCAGAGCTTCCGTCAGAGTTGCAACTGAACGCAATACTGACTTTTCTCCACATCCTGCACAGGCTCCATCTCCGGAAACCAACGCCGTATAAACCGACTGTACCATGAGGTGATTCTTCAATGCCGCTGCCTTGGAATCTTCCGGATGTTCTGCATCATAAATACCTAAATATTTTTGTGGCGTATCCGGCAGGAATTTCAAAAACTGCGCAATGGAATCCATCTCTGCGTGCATCTCTTCGGTCTCGGGCCTCATCTCCAGTGCCTCGTGTTTACCACAGGCTTCGACACAGGCACCACAACCCTTACATAGGTCAGAAATAAAGATAGAGAAAATACCTCCTGCTCCGGCTTCTTTCCTTTCTTTTCCGCTAAAGATAGATTTTGCACTCAAGAAAGCCAATGGCAAAATATCTAAAATTTGATTCATCTGATAAATCGCATCCTCGGTAATTTCGGGATCTTTTAGACTTCTTAGGTGATGAACCACAATGGCTGCAAATTTCGCTTTGCCCTCGGCATCTCCTACCCTACTTTTGTCATTAGCGTATTCTAACATCTCTGCACGAACATCTCCTTCTATTTCGGGAATACGGCTGATGACTCTGGCTCGTGCCTTTTCATCCGTGATGTAATTATTAGCCGCTGCGACCATATAGGTAGCCACCGTCTGTGCCGTATTAGGCATGGCGGTATCCGGACAAACCGTGATACACTCCATACACTGTGTACAATTCTCTTCAATAAAGATAGGCACCTGCCGGCGGGCTACGTATTTACTGGCCGTAGATCCTGTGCCGGATGCAACCATTCCGACGGATGCCAATGGGCTTGCGGGCTGGTTATAACCATATCCTGCTCTGAATTCAGCATCGAAGGTGGACATCTTAAACATCGGTGCTTTTTCGGTGGCAACCATAGGCTTCGCTGCTACCTGACACGGTAAAACGCCTTCCAGACTAAAAGCAGAGGTATCCCTGGCGTCCATTGCTCCAATTTCCACTGCAAAAACCTGATCAAAACCGGCATTCATGACCGTCATATTAGAGGCAACCACATCATCACCGAAACGACCGAATTTCTTTTTATACTGCTCATGTACCGTTTCCAAAAACTCTTCAGCAGGAATATTATAATCACTCAAAAAACTAGATACTTTAAAGAACGCCCCTAGAAAAGCATTTCCCTGCATCCTCGTTTGTAAATCTTCTCTACTGGTTGCCTGCTTGGCAATATTAAATCCATTAAGCGCATAAAGCTTAATGTTTTTCTCAATGATTTCCTTTCGGTATTTCTTTGGAACTCTTTCCCATACTTTGGCAGAATCCGACTCCGCACTTTCCCATATAAAAGCACCTCCCTCTGCCAATCCGTCTAATGGATCCGTGTGTAAGAAGATTTTCGGATCAGAACAAAGAACGACATTGACGTGCCTCAAATCACAATTCACCCGAACACGCTCCGGTGCTGCCACCAAGAAATAATTAGTTGGTGCTCCTTTCTTTTCAGAGCCGTATTTAGGGTTGGCACTTAGGTTAACCACCTCTTTTAGGTCGCCATTTTCATCGTAAAGGTTATCTCGTTTGGCGACATAACTAGATAACTCCCCAAGGATACTCCCCAGATTCTTACCCGTTGTAATCATCCCCCAACCACCGATAGAGTGAAAACGAACGGCGATGGAATTTTCAGGCAATCCGGATGGTTTTTCATCCGATTCCACATTATAGGGGTGGTCAATTCCTGAATAGAAAAATCGAACACCATCCCTAACGGTCTTGCCGTCTTTACGGGCAATACGTCCTTCGGCAAAATCATAAGCACCTATTATAGCCTCTGGTCTAAAATCACGAGATCCCAAACCATAACTACCGGATACCACAAGTGGCTTTTCTGTTTCCGGATTAATTTTACCCAATCCTTCGTAAGAATTTTGTCTAAAATTACTTTCTGCTTTGCGCAAAGCTAATTTAATCTCTCTGGTCAATGGATTGCTTCCAGACAAGGATTCATCCGTTCTTTCGAGTACAATTACCTCTTTCTTTCCTCTCAATACCTCAATAATTTCCTTTTCGGGGAATGGACGAATCACATTTACGTGAACAACTCCAACATCAACCCCACGAGTTTCCTTCAAATAGTCGATTACTGCTTCAATATTCTCTGCAGCACTTCCCAGAGTTACAAATACCGTCTCTGCATTTTCACAGTTATAAGTAGAAATCATGCCGTACTCCCGACCGGTCAGTTCACCAAATTCTTTATATGCTTGTCGCAAAAAATCGGCAATTGGCTCGGAAAAATTATTGCGCCGGGCAGCCACGCCATTCATATAGTGTTCCTGATTCTGTACCGGTCCTAACAACATGGGATTTTCTAAATCAATACCGGCTGGCACTCTTCTTCTCGTTGGACCGAAAAGTGTTTTTTGAGCCTCCGTAGGACATTCAATAATGTCGTCCGGTGCACCCAAAAATTCTCGTATCAAAGCAGCCTCCGGCATTCTAAAAGTTCGCTCTAAATGCGTTGTCAAAAAGCCATCCTGAGCATTCATGCCCGGGTTAAGGCTCAGCTCCGTCACCTTTCTAAGGATAATTGCCTGATCGGCAGCCTGCTGAGCATTTTTTGCAAAAAGCATAATCCACCCTGTATCCAAGGCAGCATAGACGTCATCGTGTCCGCAGTGAACATTCAGCGCATGCTTGGTCAAAGCCCTTGCTCCCACTTCCAGAACCATGGTACTCAACTTACCGGGAGCGTGATAATACTGCTCCAAACCGTAAACAATTCCCTGCCCGGAGGTAAAATTAACCACACGCTTACCTGTCACAGATAAAGCAATCGCGCCACCTTGAGCAGCGTGTTCCCCTTCTGTTTCAATCGCAGTTAATGCCTTCCCAAAAGCATTCAACGCTCCTTTTGCGTATAATAATTGAAAATTCTCCCCCATCTGGGTAGAAGGTGTAATAGGATAAAAAACACCTGCATCAACAATCAACGCCTCCGTAGCAGATACGATCGTATTTCCATCCGTCGTCGTTCTCTTGCCGGGATATTTGACTTTATTTTGTCGCATTTCTTTTATTTTTATTACATATTAAAAAACGACCTAAAGATAAGTCTTTGCACTTCAAATAAATAATGACAGCCGACAGTATATTGAATTTTTATTAATGACTTTTGTCATCAAAGTATTAAAAAACAGAGAAAAAAGCAGCGAAATGATCCAGATAAGGAATGAGGTATAAATAAATGTTCTTTCTTTACTCGATTATTTTGTTCTTAGTTTTTGCTCTACCTGGCAAGCCGAATAGACAGGTTTAAAAGCGGGAGTCCCGCCTGGCGGC
>CAZNCI010000300.1:0-5231 GCA_964571475.1 uncultured Saprospiraceae bacterium
CAGGAGATAATTTAGGAGGCGTTTCGGTTGTTGTTTTGAATGACGACCAAAATTATACCGAAACAGCTGATGACACAGGAAACTTTCTTTTTGAAGACGTTCCGGGCTGCGGAACACAGGGCTTAACGCTTTCCAAAAATGATGATTTACTCAACGGAGTAACAACCTTTGATTTAATTTTAATTCAAAAACATATTTTAGGCGTAAAACCATTTACTTCTCCTTATAAAATGCTCGCATCAGATGTGGATGCAAATGGTACTATTTCAACATTTGACCTCATTCGATTGCGTCAGGCTATATTAGGTATTCTCACAGAATTCCCGGGTAATCAATCCTGGAGATTTGTTCCCGAAAACTTTATCTTTGAAGAACCGGCTCTTATCCTGAACGGCTCTTGGGATAATCATGAGCAATTCGGAGGCATTTTAAGCAATAATTTCTCTCAAAATTATATTGCCGTAAAAATAGGGGATGTAAATGATAACGCCAGCACTACATTTACCGGAGGCGAAATTCAACGATTCAATGCCCCTTCCCTACAATTAAATATGGGAAATGACTACCTATTGAAAGGACATACCTACTCCGTCAATCTTACTCTAAATTACGATCAAAAAGCACTGGGCTATCAGTTTGCATTAGATTATAATAACGATCTAATTGAAATATTAAATACAAAGGGGGAAAATGGATTTTCCAGTGATTTTGTAGCGATTCACCCTTCACAATTAATCGTAAGTTGGAATACTTCAGCCCCTGCGATAATTGACCATCAGCTAATTCTAAATTTGATCATAAAAGCAAATGCAGATATTAAACTTTCGGATGCCATTCAATTAGAAAACAGAACATTTTCTAATGAAATTTATACCGAAGCGCTTAATACAGGGGGTGTTTCCTTAAATTTCAATGGCGCCATAAAAGAAGACTTTTTCGTCGCTCAAAATGACCCTAATCCATTTACTAAGTCAACAATCATTAAGTATTATCTGCCTAAAGACGGCTGGGTCACCAGAGAGCTCCTGGATGCTACCGGCAAACAAATTTCCATTAGCTCCAAGAACGAAAACGAAGGAGAGCAGGCATGGCAAATCAATAAATCAGACGTAAAAGTAACCGGACTTTATTTTTACAAAATATCTTATGACAATAAAACAATGACAAAACGATTTGTCGTTCAGTAATCAATACTAATTTAAGTATAAAACCAGAGGTGTCATTTTATCAATGGCATCTCTTTTTTTGTGCTACTTATAAAAAAACACCCTTATTTTATCTGATAATAATCATTTCCCCATCCTGATATAAATCATTAACAAAGCTTTATTAATCATGTACTTTTGAATAATAAAATCAAGATAATCATGGTAAAAAAAGACACTGCAATTAAGAAGATAATGACCAAAAACCTCGTCACTGCTCATCCTTCTAATTCACTCACACAAATAAAGGGAATATTTGACCGAATGGATTTTCATCACCTCCCAATCGTAGAAAAAGGGAATAAATTAGTTGGAATTATAAGCCAGATGGATATCGACCGGTTTCACGATTTAATCATCAACAATAATCTGCACGCAACAGCAGAAGATATTATGACTAAATTCCCCATGAGTTTAGATCAGGACGATAGTGTTGGTCTGGCAGCGGATATATTTCTCGCCAATAAATTCCATGCGATTCCTATTGTAGAAGATGGCGAAATTCTTGGACTTGTTACAACGCACGATATATTGAGGTTCTGTTTTAAATCAGTCATTTAAGCAATTTACAGGAAACAAGGCGTCAATGCCTCGATGTACCAAGGCGCGAGTGGACCTACCTGGACCACATTCGTCAGGCTAGGCAGGTTAGGAGACTGAGACACAGGAAGGTAAGGTCCCACTAAGTACTGAAGACTCCCAACTGAAGACTGCCGACTGAAGACTGCCAACTGAAGACTACCGACTGCCAACTGAAGACTGAAGACTGAAGACTGCCAACTAAAGACTGAAGACTGAAGACTAAAAAACACTAATGGGTTTGATCAAAATCCCGAATAATCAATAATGCAAGTTCTATATCCTCATAAAATTCCTTCATAATTTGAAAAGATAGGTTTGAGCTTAGGATATTAGGCTCTAAGAGGTCTTTGTCAGAAGATATGCCTGCATAGATATTTTTATTAACAAAGGAGATATAGATATCTTTTTTGCTTTGTTTGATATACTCCATGAGAGCCGCCTGCATAGGGTCGGAGAGTATCCCCGTGACATGAGTATCCTCCGTAGCATATATGGTAAAATATTCTCTAAATTCAGGATTTAATATTTCCTCATCCACGTTAATGGCATCTTCCCATGTGAAATCTTTGATAGCTCGCGAAATAAATGGGCGTTTATGCCTTGGCCAAATAATTATGGCTCCTTCTGTTTCTTCATTAAAAACGGAAGAAATAAATATGCCTCTAAATACTTCTTCCAGTTGATTACTGACCGGAGATATTCTTCGGACATCCAATTCTGATAATTCAAAATTCATCTCTCCTATCCGACCACTGATATAATCCTCGCCCTGATAAAAAGGATACCCTTTACCAAAAATACCACTTTGTTCAAACACTTCTTTACTGATTTTTCTTTTACTATCGTAGGAAAGTTTTCCATAATTAGGGGCATTATCCAAAAAGTCCAATATTAATTCGATAATATTGGGCTTGAAGCGTTGTTGAAACTTTCTGATTCGCGAAATAATATAACCAATATAAAAAGAAATGGGCAAGGTCAGAAACAAGGTCAACAAAAAAACATTGGCATATATCTGAACAAAGAGTAGGGCAATAAATAAAACCACCGAAAACGCCAAAAGCCTCACTAGCTTTTTTCGGTTTCTTTCCATACGAACCAGCTCCGGAAAAATCGTATGGTTGTAGAATACTCGAAACTCCTGAAGTCTCTTCATTTTCTAAAATTACACCCATCCTATATCAGTAAGAATGGGTAAAAAGTGATTCTAAATCATCCATAAAGGATGAGGGTATTATTTAACTCGATCTATCTCGACTATTTCGTATGCCTCAATGACGTCGCCAACTTTTATATCGTTATAATTTTTGATTGAAAGTCCGCATTCAAGTCCTGCTTTTACTTCTTTTGCATCATCTTTGATCCGTTTCAAAGAATTGATCTCCCCTTTTGCGCCTTCTTTAGTAGGATATATTACAATTCCATCTCGAATTAAACGCACCAAACTATTTCGGGTAATTTTACCCTCTTGTACATAACATCCGGCAATGGTACCGACCTTACTAACTTTGAAGGTATTTCGAACTTCTACCTGTGCTGTGATCTTTTCTTCTTTGATTGGCTCTAACATACCCTGAATAGCAGATGTAATCTCCTCTATTGCCTCATAAATGATAGAGTAAGTCTTAATTTGTACGCCTTCTACCTCAGCCAGTTTTCTAGCGCCGGCGGATGGTCTAACCTGGAATCCAATAATGATCGCATCAGAAGCAGAAGCCAGCAATACATCTGATTCAATGACTTGCCCAACTGCTTTGTGAATAACATTCACCTGTACTGTTTCCAATGATAATTTTATCAAGGAATCGGATAAAGCCTCGATTGATCCATCCACATCACCTTTCACGATTAAGTTCAATTCCTTAAATGATCCAAGTGCTAAACGACGTCCAATCTCATCCAAACTAATTCGCTTAGTAGCTCTGGTTGTTTGTTCCCTTACGATTTGTGCTCGTTTGGTTGCCAGTTGTCTGGCCTCCTGCTCCGTGTCAGTTTCTTTGAATCGTTCCCCTGCCTGTGGTGCTCCGCTAAGTCCTAATACCAGTACAGGAGTAGATGGTCCGGCATACGTAATCCTTTGACCAAACTCGTCATACATCGCTTTAACCTTTCCGGAATGCCCTCCTGAAACAATTGGATCTCCAATATTTAAGGTACCGTTTTCCACCAACATTTTTGACACATAACCACGCCCTTTGTCTAAAGAAGCCTCCAGAACAACTCCAAATGCTTTTCGTTTTGGATTGGCTGTCAGCTCTAACATTTCTGCTTGTAGTAATACTTTTTCAAGCAACTCCATTATGTTCTCTCCCGTCTTAGCTGAGATGTCCGCGGATTGGTATTCTCCGCCCCACTCCTCTATCAATAAATTCATAGAGGCCAACTCTTGCTTAATTCGCTCGGGTTGTGCGCCTGCTTTATCAATTTTATTAATAGCAAAAACCATAGGCACGCCAGCTGCCTGAGCATGACTGATTGCCTCTTTTGTCTGTGGCATGATATTATCGTCCGCTGCAATAATAATGATTGCAACATCTGTCACCTTTGCCCCTCTCGCTCTCATTGCGGTAAAGGCTTCGTGACCGGGGGTATCAAGGAAGGTGATTTGCCTTCCATCACTTAGGGTTACTTCGTAAGCACCGATATGCTGTGTGATGCCTCCTGCTTCTCCATCGACTACTGTTTGTTTCCGAATATAATCAAGCAAAGAAGTCTTTCCATGATCCACGTGTCCCATTACGGTTACAATTGGTGCTCTTGGTATCAAATCTGCCGGATCATCCTCCTCCTCTTCCTCTGTATCATCCTGCTCCTTCACACTGATAAACTCCACCTCGTGATTAAACTCTGAAGCCACTAATTCGATAATCTCTGCATCTAAACGTTGGTTAATCGACACAATTACGCCTAAATTCATACAGGTGGTAATGATATCCGATATATCAACATCCATCAAACTTGCCAATTCAGATACAGATACGAATTCTGTTAACTGCAACTTATCAGTTGTTCTTTCGATTTCCAGCAACTCCTCCTTTTCTCTGATTCTCTCCCTGTTGTCCCGACGCATTTTCTGCCTCTTCTTTTTCCCCCCTCCGCTCAAACGCGCCATTGTTGCCTTGATCTTTTCATCGATCTCCTTTTGAGAGATTTCTCTAACTTCGTCTTTTTTATTGGGTCTTCGACCTCCTCGTCCGCCTTGATTTCCCTGACCTTGGTTTCCACGTTTATTGGCACGAACAGTAGTGACCGTTTTTCTAGGTCTTCTACTGCGTTTGGTAGAGTCCCCTCCACCGTTTTTTTTGTTAGTCCCAGACCCGGTTTTTTTATTATCCGGCTTAGCTTGTTTTTTGAATTTTGCGGTATCAATTTTACCCATAATTTTTAAACCTCTGAGCTCTGGGGTTTTTGCGCGTATCATACCATCTTTTTCATCAGTGGCTT
>CAZNCI010000301.1:0-5198 GCA_964571475.1 uncultured Saprospiraceae bacterium
CATCCCCCCAACCAATAACACCCAAAAACTGAAACCTTTCCCCATAATCATACGTAAAACCATATCTCAAACATCGTATAATAAAATATCATGGCCAGTATATTAATCGTAGATGACGAAGGAAGCATTCGCCGTACCCTTAGGGATATTCTTGAATTTGAAAAATTCAAAGTAACCGAAGCAGCCAATGGAACAGAATGCCTCAACAAAGTCAGTAAAACCAAATTTGACGTCATCCTCATGGACATCAAAATGCCTAAAATGGATGGCGTAGAAGCCCTGGAGCGCATCAGAATCCTTTCGCCTGACACACCCGTTATCATGATTTCTGGGCATGCAGATATCGATACAGCCGTAGATACAGTCAAAAAGGGAGCCTTCGATTTTATTTCTAAACCACCAGATTTAAACAGACTTCTCATTACCGTACGTAATGCCATGAACCAATCTTCCCTGGTCACCGAGACGAAAGTCCTAAAAAGAAAGGTCGCCAAAGCAAAAGCCCAAACCATTATTGGGCAATCCAACGGTATCAAACGAGTAAAAGAAAATATCGAAAAAGTAGCGCCAACTGCTGCCCGGGTGCTCATTTTAGGCGCTAATGGAACCGGAAAAGAACTCGTCGCCCGATCAATCCACGAAAAAAGCCCTCGCCACGATAAGCCTATTATCGAAGTAAACTGCGCAGCCATCCCCTCTGAATTAATCGAAAGTGAACTATTTGGACATGAAAAAGGCGCCTTCACCTCTGCAATGAAAATGCGTGTCGGACAATTTGAACAGGCAAATGGTGGCACACTATTTCTGGATGAAATAGGCGATATGAGCCTCTCCGCCCAAGCTAAAGTATTAAGGGCGCTTCAGGAAAGCAAAATCACCCGGGTTGGTGGAGACAAAGAAATAAAAGTGGATGTCAGAATCATCGCTGCAACTAATAAAGACCTCCGAAAAGAAATAGATGCCGGTCGATTTAGAGAAGACCTCTACCATCGTTTAGCCGTCATTATCATTGCTGTTCCCTCACTTAATGACAGAGTAGATGATATCCCTTTACTGGTCAATCATTTCAATAAATTAATTGCCGAAGAATACGGCACCAGGGTCAAGCCTTTTCAGGAAACAGCTATCAAGGCACTTCAAAATATCAACTGGACGGGAAACATTAGAGAACTGAGAAATGTAGTGGAAAGACTCAATATATTGAGTGGTCCAACCATCACAAAGAACGATATCGAACAATTCGTCTTCCCCGTCAGTAACCTATCTAACTCTTACTAAAGACAACTTTTAAACATAAATATCGTTTATTATTAGGTTTTTAGTAATAAAATTCATAAATTACCAAGCTTTTGTGCAAAAAGCCTGCTCTTCGAATGCAAGGGGCAGGCTTTTTGCTCCAATTAAATATTTACGATATGACAGATAATAAAAATAACAGTACACTCAAAGAAAGAAAACACCCCATGAAAAAGTGGAGTCCGGGCATGAAAGGGGAGAACTCCTGGACGATGTTCAAAGTCCTTTCCGAATTTGTAGAAGGTTTTGAAACACTAAACGAAGTAGGACCCTGTGTCTCCATATTTGGATCCGCACGAACAAATCCCGACCACCCTTACTACAAATTAGCCGTTGACATCGCTCGCCAATTAACAGAAGATGGATTCGGTGTCATCACCGGTGGAGGACCGGGAATTATGGAAGCCGGTAATAAAGGAGCTCAACTTTATGGAGGAAAATCAGTAGGTCTAAACATCAACCTGCCTTTTGAACAAAATCACAATCCTTATATTGATGATGATAAAAACATTGACTTTAAATACTTCTTCGTCAGAAAAGTGATGTTTGTCAAATATGCTCAGGCTTTTGTGGCGCTCCCAGGTGGCTTTGGAACAATGGACGAACTATTTGAAGTACTCACGCTCGTTCAAACAAAAAAAATAACCAAAGTCCCTATTATTTTAGTCGGTAAAAAATTCTGGTCCGGTCTCTTCGACTGGATTGCAACCACGATGTTAGAGGAAGGTAATATCAATGAAGTGGACCTAAAACTTCTGCCAATCACTGACGACCCGGAGGAAGTCATCAGATACATCAATGATTTTTATTCAAAAGAACACTTGAAGCCCAACCTTTAGAGAATAAAGCCAGGAGGCTTTTTAGCCTCTTGGTATCTACGCTCCCTGTACCGATATTGCGAAGGACAACAATTTCTCCTCTTCAAATTTATCAGCCATCAATTGCATGCCAATGGGCATTCCATTAGAATGTGTCCCCACCGGCAATGAAATAGCCGGACTACCCACCATATTGGCCTGTACCGTATAAATATCCGCCAAATACATGGCTACCGGATTATCAACTTTAGCCCCTAATTCCCACGCCACAATCGGAGATGTCGGCATAAAGATAAAATCGCAGCTTCGAAAAATTTCCTTCGTCTCCTCCGCCAATAACCTCCTCACCTTTTGCGCCTTTGAGTAATAGGCATCATAAAATCCGGAGCTCAACACAAAACTCCCCAAAAGAATTCGCCGTTTCACCTCCGCCCCAAAAGCGGCTGTCCTTGACTTTTTATAACTATCAATCAACGAACCGGCCTCCTCACTGCGATACCCATACCGGACACCATCATATCTGGAAAGATTAGTCGAGGCTTCCGCAGTTGTCATCACATAATAAGTAGGCACCAAATATTCCAATAAATCAAAATTCATTGGCACCAGCTCATGCCCTTTCTCCTCCATTTTTTTCAGAAATTCATTGGCGACACTTCTGACTTCCGGATCGACCTGTTCTGCCGATAAAGTACCAGGGAAATAGGCAATTTTTGCTTTTCCCGTCCACTTTTTTTTCTTAAATTCAAATGAAGATCGATTACTCATTGTCGCATCAAAATCATCCTTCCCAGACATCACTTCAATCAATAGTGCCGCATCTGAAACCGAATGTGTTATGGGTCCAATCTGGTCAAAAGAAGAGCCGTAAGCCAATAAGCCATGCCTCGAAATACGCCCATAAGTAGGCTTTAATCCCACCAATCCACAAAAAGAAGCAGGCTGTCGAACAGAGCCCCCCGTATCTGAACCTATCGAAGCCAGACAGGTATCTGCCTGTACCGAAACCGCCGAGCCACCCGAAGAGCCGCCGGGCACCCTATCTGGGTCAATCGCGTTTTTTGAAGCCCCATAAGCTGAATTCTCCGTCGTCGATCCCATGGCAAATTCATCACAATTCACCCTGCCAATAATAATAGCATCCTCCGCCAACAAACGCTCCACCGCCGTGGCCGAAAAAAGCGATCTAAATCCTTCCAGTATTTTTGAGCCCCCCGTCACCAAATGATCCTTATAACACAACACATCCTTCAGTGAGATCACCATCCCAAAGAGCTTCCCCCTTTTGTCTGCACATCTGGCATCCAACTCCCGCGCCCGACTCAAAGCCTCCTCCTCAAATACTTCAAGGTAAATATTCAATGCTTCTGTCTCCTCTATCCTTTTCAGATAATACAAAACCAACTCTTCGCAAGTCACTTGACCGCACTCATAATCAGCAATAAAAGATCGATAAGAAGAATACCTTGGCGCCATAAGAAGTCTTTAATATAAATGATAATTTATTTATTTTTTTGGGCGATCCCCGATGACCTATATTTGGGCGCTTCCCCCAAATATACGGATCGGGGCGGGCTATCCGCTACTACCCTTCCGATGAAAAATCGGAAGGATACCGCTACTATCCCTATCGCAATCACACAGAAAAGTAAAGCGGGAATACAAAACCAGGGCTAAAGATAGCTATTCAAAATATTTCTCCCTTAATTTATTCCAATAAAAAGAAAGTGCACCCGCAAAAATATTAATCAAGCCAAAGAGGCTTTCTCTGGGTTTATCTATTAATAAAGAATACAATACCCAGAAACTAATCGCCAAAAAAATAATTTGCACAATCGGGAAACCCGCACTTTTATAAAAATCCTTCTCCCCTAGTTTTTTATATCTGGCGACCACAACGCCCATAACAGTCAAAGTCGTAAATATCTGCAGGATAAATCCACTATAAGTAAGAATTTGATCAAAAGTACTCGTCATGACCATCAATACACTAATAAATGCCTGTAACCAAATCGCCCGTACAGGAATACCGGCATCATTGTCCTTAGCAAAAAAAGACCAGATTTTATATTTATCAGCAATGGCACGGGTCACTCTGGGACCAACCCAAATCATAGCACTAATACTGGCAGTCAGAAAGAGAGAAATCAAAATACTAATCAGTATCCCCCCTTTAGCCCCAAACATCTGATTGGCGACGATTTGCCCCACTTCCACCTTATTACGAAGGAGCTCCACCCCGGTATGTCTCAGGAAAGTCCACTGTAATAAAACAAATAGAATTATTACTAAAATAGTCCCTCCAATCAAAGCAAAAGGCAAATTTTTTCGGGGCTTATCAATTTCATCAATTATATAAACAGCAGCATTCCATCCAGAGTAAGCATACAACACCATTACTAATGCAACGGCATAATTCGAGGAAAAAACCTCTGCCATTACATCACCGGAAAGACTTCCCATTCCATTGTTTCCCGTCAAAACTACGCCCCCAACAAGCAGGAAAAAGATCAGTATAACTTTAAATAGCGTCAAAATATTCTGCACCCAACTACTACGCTCCAAATTATAAGAATGAAGCAACGTCAAGACCAATATGGCCAAAATAGCAATTGCCCCAGAAGGCATTGTCACATATACCTTCAAATAGTCCCCAATCGACATCGCCGACAATGAAATAGATGTGGCAAAACCAACGGTCAGGGAGACCCAACCCGATAAATACCCAATAAATGGATGAAAAATACTGGATAAGAAATGGTACTCACCGCCAGATTCAGGAAATTTTGTACCCAATTCAGCATAGCTAATCGCACCAAACAAAGCAATCACTCCGCCAACTACCCACAAAGACAATACGACCCAGGCATTATCCAACAACTCAAGTTGCTGCCCCAGGGTGGTAAACACCCCGGTTCCAATCATATTGGCGACAACAATTGCAGCCGCGCTAATCCCCCCAATCTTCTTACCCTGATCTATAGTCATCTATGCAAAGAAAAATTTACTACTCCATTAAGTTCAATAAAAGTAACTACTCAGCACACCCTCTTTTTAGGCAGAAAACAGTTGAATTAGTAGCTG
>CAZNCI010000302.1:0-3319 GCA_964571475.1 uncultured Saprospiraceae bacterium
CAGTTGGTAGTTTTCAGTGGGCAGTGGGCAGTTGGCAGTTGGCAGTCTTCAGGTTTCAGTTGGCAGTCTTCAGTCTTCAGTTGGCAGGCTTCAGTGGGCGGGGCTCGGCTTGGCAATCTTCTCTTCGCTATGGCTTCGTTCAGCTTACCAATCCGAGTTTTTGAGTGCGTAGGGCGAAAAAAATAGGGGGGAAACAAGTTTTTTTTCAAAAAAATGAAACTTTTTTTTCTTTTTTGAGTAAGAAAAAAGGCTTATAAGTACAGTTTTGATGTTTTGTGTGCACGTTATATATTTGATTTTCAATGGATTAGATATTTATTTTTCGAGTAAAATTAAAAAAGAATAGCTTTAAATTGTACTTATGCAGCTTGGAAATTAGCCTCATATTTGTAATATCAAAGGGAAAGGAGGGTGTGGTAAAGAACTTTTCTTTCTTACTGATAACAAATTATAATCTAAAACAAATCCGACTTATTACCAACGTTTAATAGCAACTATTAAGTCGAAATAATTACACAATTATAATCTCATGAAGTTTTTCAGTAGAATGTCAATGGATGTTCTACTTGGTATGTAGATAGCCTCTCAAGCTTTTTTGAAGCCACTTAGTTTACTAGGTGGCTTTTTTAGTTGATGGGGCTTTATAGCTTGTTTCATCGGCTGCTATTCAGACTTTGCATTTTTTAGACTCAAAAAAATGAGCGGAAAGCCCTTTCCCATTCCTTAAAATAGACTTCACTTTCAAATTTTACGTTACCTTTACGTCTTCTTTTTTAGAAAAATAAAATACCATGCGAGGAATTTTAGTAGTGCTGCTTATTTTGATTGCCCATGCGGTTACTTATTCACAGGCAAAAATAACGGGGAAAATAATAGATGTGCAAAATGAGCAGGCGATTGCTTATGTCACTATTTACATCAAAGGCACACAGATCGTTACCGAAACTACGGATAATGGGCGTTATGCCATAGAGATTCCGGCTGATAAGGCGTGTGAGCTGATCTATACCCGGGCAGGATATAAGGAAGTGACTATCCCAATCGCTGCGATGCCCAATGGTACTTTTAGGCAGATAGACCTCTCTTTGGCGACGATTGATTCTGGTATTGAAGTGGTGGTACGGGATAGCAAAATCCATGAAGCGGGCAAGGTGAGGGAGAACATCAAACAGCTGAAACAATTGCCGACGGCCACGGGTAATTTGGAGAGTGTTTTGCCTTCGATTGCCTTAGGTCTGAGTACCGGGTCGGGGGGTGATTTGAGTTCGCAATACAATGTAAGAGGAGGAAGTTATGACGAAAATCTGGTGTATGTCAATGATTTTGAAATCTATCGCCCACAGTTGATCCGGGCAGGACAGCAGGAGGGATTGACCTTCGCCAATATTGATTTGATTCGGGATTTGACCTTTTCTTCTGGTGGTTTTGAGGCGAGTTATGGGGATAAGATGTCTTCTGTTTTGGATATTAGTTATAAAAGACCGGATAGTCTGCGTGGCTCGGCATCGGTTAGTTTATTGGGGGGAGCTGCACATTTGGAAGGGAGTAGGGCGCTGAAGGGGAGTAGTTACCGGAAGTTTAGATATTTGGTCGGTGCCCGGTACAAAACGACCAGGTATTTATTGGGTTCTCTGGATGTAAAAGGCGAGTATCAGCCCAATTTCTCGGATTTTCAAACGTATTTGACGTACGATATAAATTACGATTGGCAATTGGGTCTATTGGCGAATTTCAATCGCAGTGTTTATCAATTTAAGCCCACTACGCGTTCGACGGCTTTGGGACTGATTAATTTTGCTTTGCAGTTATATAGTGAATTTGATGGGCAGGAAGTTGATGATTTTACGACGGGAATGGGAGGATTATCGCTGACTTATATCCCGGAGAGAAGTCATAATCCGTTTTATTTGAAATTTCTGGCATCGGGTTTTTCTAGTTTTGAAAACGAGCGGATAGATATACAGGGGCGCTATAGTTTGCGGGAGATAGAAACGGGCTTGGGGTCAGATAATTTTGGAGAAGTAATTGCCGAATTAGGAGCGGGAACACAACATCAGTTTGTACGCAATTCGCTGGATTTGAAAGTTTATAATATCCAACATAAAGGCGGATATGAATATCAATTAGAGACGGCGGATGAGGTAACGGCCAGTCATTTTATTCGCTGGGGCGCAAATTTTAAGACGGAAGCAATCAGCGATTGGATCAATGAATGGGAGCGATTGGATTCAGCGGGATATTCTTTGCCTTATGATACCAATTATGTACGCATTCAATCCGTATTAAAGACCAAAAATCAGCTCCAATCCGGCAAATTTTCCACTTATCTTCAGGATACTTACACCTGGCGGAATGAGGACGAACATGAGTTGAGAATACTGGGAGGGGTACGAGCATCTTATTGGAGTTACAATAAAGAATTAAATATTTCGCCGAGGGTGCAAATGACCTACAAACCATTGAAAGGGAATATGGATGTATCTTATCGTCTGGCGAGTGGCGTGTATATACAGCAACCCGTTTATCGGGATTTGCGGCAACGCGACGGTGTATTGAATGAAAATATTTTGGCACAGAAGTCAGCTCATTTTTTGGCGGGGATGACCTATGATTTTTATTTAGGGAAGAATTATCCTAAGAAATTTCGGTTAATAACAGAGGTATATTACAAAAAATTATGGGATTTAATTTCTTTTGATTTGGATAATGTGCGGATCAATTATTCCGGTAAAAATGATGCGGTGGGTTATGTCAAAGGGATAGATTTACGACTGAATGGCGAATTTGTGCCGGGGGTAGAGTCGTGGGTGAATCTGTCCTTTCTGCGAGCAAGAGAAAAGCTCGTTGGGGTTCAGCACCTAAAAAGAGAGCGGGGTGATTCAACCGGAGTGGAAATAGAATATGTGGCCCGGCCGACGGATCAGTTTTTTACTTTTTCCATGTTTTTTCAGGATTACCTCCGAAATAACGACAATATTAAGGTGAGTTTAAATATCGTGCTTGGAAGTGGTTTGCCATTTGGGTTAAAGGACGATAATGAAGTGTATCGAAATACCTATCGACTGTCGTCCTATCATCGGGTGGATTTAGCCTTTTCGTTTGCTTTGTGGGATCAATCGAGGAGGAGTAAACATCCACATCATTTTTTGCGTTTCACTAAGAGCAGCTGGCTGAGTTTGGAGTTTTTTAATCTATTGGATGTGCAAAATCAATCGGGTAATACATGGATAAAAACCGTTTTTAACCGGCAATATGCCATCCCTAATTATTTGACGTCCCGCAGGATTAATTTGAAATGGAAAATGGAGTTTTAAATAAC
>CAZNCI010000302.1:3419-5162 GCA_964571475.1 uncultured Saprospiraceae bacterium
TAAATAACTTAAATAAAAAAATGAAGATAGCAATAGCACAAATTAATTGTCACATAGGAAATTTTGAGGGCAATGTCACCAAAATGTTGGAACGAATAGCGGAGGCAAAAGCCGAAGGGGCAGATATTATATGTTTTCCCGAATTAGCCGTTTGTGGGTATCCGCCCAGAGATTTTTTGGAGTTTGATAATTTTATAAAAAAGTCAGAAGAGGCTATTCGTCAATTAGCAGCGGCTGCCGCCGGTATTGCCATTGCCGTAGGAGCTCCCAGGCGAAATCCGGTGATAGAAGGAAAGGATTTGTACAATTCAGCTTTCTTTTTGGCAGATGGAGAGATTAAATACATCTACGATAAAGTACTGTTGCCAACCTATGACATCTTCGACGAGTACCGGTATTTTGAGCCGGGTAGTGCCTTTGGGATCGTCAAATATAAGGGGTATAAAATTGCGATGACAATCTGCGAAGATATATGGAATATCGGCAATGAAAATCCACTTTATACGGTTTGTCCAATGGATGAGATGGCACGTCATCAGCCTGATTTTATGCTTAATTTATCCGCCTCGCCATTTGCTTACGACCACCCGGAGGAGCGGCGGGAAATAGTGGCATTGAATGCAAAAAAATATGCTACTCCAGTTTTTTATTGCAATCATGTAGGCGCTCAAACGGAGTTGATATTTGATGGAGGCTCTGTTATTATGTCTCCCAATGGCAGATTGTATGAGGAATTGCCTTATTTTAAAGAGGAGATGAAGTATTACGACCTGGAACCGGTCAAAAAAGGGAGGCAATACCAGGCATCGGTCACTTCAAAGATAGAGCGAATTCATGATGCATTGGTCATTGGTATTCGCGATTATTTCCGAAAATCGGGACTTAAAACGGCAATCTTGGGGCTTTCGGGTGGCATCGACTCGGCGGTTGTTGCGGTATTAACACAGCGCGCTTTGGGCAAAGAAAACGTCCGGGTATTATTGATGCCTTCGCAGTTTTCGACCGATCATTCAATTGATGATGCCAGGGAATTAGCGGAAAATTTGGGGATTCAATATGATATTATTGAGATAGAACCGATTTATCAGACCTATGAAAAGGCGTTGCATCCTTATTTTAAAGATTTGCCATTTAATATTGCGGAAGAAAATATACAGGCAAGGGCAAGGGGGATGTTGCTCATGGCTTTTTCCAATAAATTCGGGAATATATTGCTGAATACATCGAATAAAAGTGAGATGGCGGTTGGATACGGCACACTTTATGGTGATTTAGCCGGCGGCATTTCAGTGATAGGGGATGTTTACAAAATGGAAGTTTATGAATTGTCCCGATATATGAATAAGGATGGAGAGGTCATCCCCGAAAATATCATCACCAAACCCCCGTCAGCAGAGCTTCGTCACGATCAAAAGGACTCGGATAGTTTGCCGGATTATGAGGTTTTGGATGAGATTTTGTATTTATATATCAATCGGCAATTAGGTCCTAAAGAAATTATTGCTCAGGGATTTGACGAGGCTTTAGTAAATCGTATTCTAAAGATGGTCAACCGAAATGAGTTTAAACGGCATCAAACGGCACCAGTACTTCGAGTGTCCGCTAAGGCGTTTGGAATGGGGCGCAGGATGCCTATTGTTGGGAAGTATTTGACGTAGGGTTGGTGGCTGGGAGGCAGAAAGAGCTGTTGAGTTGTTAAGCTGTTGAGTTGGGATCGGGGTGGAAGAAATGCCGGGCAAAGGA
>CAZNCI010000303.1:0-5140 GCA_964571475.1 uncultured Saprospiraceae bacterium
TTAGTAGAAGAAAAAAAACATTGTCAAAAAAATGACAATAAAAATTCTTTAAAAACATAGAGCAGCGGTCTTAATAGAGCATTTTTTAATAATTACCACTTTCTAGTCTAGATTCTTTATTGTTTAATAAATCGTTCGACGAAGTGCCCATCTATACTGACAAAATACAAACCATCTGCCAGATTAGACACTTCGATTTCCTTTGGGAAAAAAGTTGTTTTTTTGAATAAAACCAAGCGTCCCTGTATATCATAGATGGCAATACCTGCCCCTTCGTTTTTATCAAAATTAAAATCGCCCTGTACATCAATGATCAGATTATTGACTGCAGGGTTAGGAAATAAGCTCACTCGAAGATCATTTTCAAAGATAGGGATCTCCTTTATATCCGTATAAACACTATCTCCAATAATTACCTGTAAGTTTCCACAATCCGGCACTAGACAGCCTTCACTATCCAACCTAAGCAGCCACGTATCCGGATTAAGAAAAAAGGGCTCTCCATTAGGAAAGGTGTCATGTGTCAGTCCGGTAAACACCAAATCTCCATTGTCCATTTCCGCACCATCTAATAAGAATTGCCCCAAGGGGACATAATCTCTCAATGTCAAATCCACAATCGTTCTTTCCCATAAAACATTCCCTTCCTGACTCAATCGAAAAATCCATCCGCCGGATCCGGAAAAATCATCATAATCCCCACCTATGTAAAGATCCATTCCTACCCCTATAATATCTCCATTTTGAGTAGAGGAGAGCTCGTCAATATTTTTCCGACCGATGGTGTCAGGGAAAGGACGTTGCCACAATATATCCCCTGAACTATTCAACCCATAAACAATGGGTGGCGAAGGTTCGTTGAGACCACCAGGATAATACCAACCTACTGCATAATTGCCATTTTGCAACTCCACTGCATCTATGCTCACACCCCAAATATCATCATTTACATTAAGAGTTGTCTCCCATAATTTCATTCCGGTAGAATCGTATTTGATAAGCTGCCCTGTCAAAAATGTGTTGTATAAACCTAGGAACGGTAAAAGAATATTTCCTTCGGAATCTACTAAAAGGTTTCTGGTAACAAAATCAGAAAAATCATCATTAAATGGAATTTTCCTTTCTACTGTAAACGTTTCATCATCGATAAATAAAAGACACCCTACTCTCCTTCCCGTTGATACTTCTGTATATTTTTCAACAATTAGAATATAATTATTAAGTTTTGCAATTGCCGTTGGATACTCCTCTATTTCATTTCCACCATAAGTCCACTCCCCTTGTAGCTCTCCATCCTTGTTGAATTTTTGCAAAAAAATATTTTCATCCAATTGCCCTTCTGATACGGGGGGAGCATTGATAATAAAAAAATCCTCCCCATCTTTTAAAATCGACTCAAAAGAAAAGACATCAAGGCTATCAATTTCTTTTTTCCATAAGATTTCCCCTCCAAAATTAGTCTTAAATAACCCCGTACAATCCTTAAAATCTGTTCCACATATTGAATAATTAAGGAGCAGAAAACCATCATCGACAATGACAACCTGACTCCCATATTCTGAAGTTCCATCATAATCTAATTGCGTCGAATAATATTGGCTCTTTCCCTCTAAACAAAACAGCACAAAAACAATCCCCAAGAATATATGTTTTTTCATCGTAAATTATTAAAAAACACACCATTGTAAAAGAACAATGGTGTGATGATAAGTTATTAATTAATGAATAATGACCAATTTGGTCTGATAAAGCTCGTTGGCTTCATCAAAAAGGCGTAACACATAAGTACCATTGCTCAGGGCTCCGGTATAAATAACTATTTGATTCGGATTCATATCCAAAAGAATATTTTGCACAAGCTGCCCTTCTAAATTAAACACCTCCAAACGGGCGCTATTCCTAATTCCTTGTGGATGAATAATGGATATATTTTGGTTTGCGGGGTTAGGAAAAACAGTGTAACCAGTTCCTACCAAACCTTCTTCATCCATAAGTACTACGGACTTTGCACCACTGGAAATTGACAAACTCACATCAAAATGCTCTCCTTTTAATAAAGCCAATAAAGATCGAGCAGAAGATCTTGATTTGAAATCACTATAGGCTATTTGATGGAGGAAATCATCCTGTGTCTGAGTTAGCTCGAAATTAGCTCCCTCTTGTAATCTTTGTAAATTAATTTGTTGTACTTCTATAAAGTGTTGCTCATCTAGTGTACTTTGCGGCAGGTTATTTAAAATTGTTTGAGCTGCCTGCCAATCATTTTGTTTAAGTAGTAATCCGAGTGTTAACCGCTGAGCTTTTTCCGTGCTTTCGCCACTAAGTAAATCTGCAGCTTCTGTGAAATCATCTTGTTGAACAGCTTCTCTTAATAAGTAATTGAATATTTTTTCCTTTTCTAACAACTCGTTTTGGTAAGCTAGTCCCAATGTTATATCACCAGGATTACTATCCCATGAAGCTTTAGCATTGTCAAGCGCTATTCGCTTATTAATCAAATCTCCCTTTACAGGCGGATTACCATCAAACCCATCACTTTTGTTACAAAAATTAAGAGGAAGATTACCAAGTGTATTATAAATAAAGTAATTATTCCCACCTGTATTATCAGGCGTATAACAAGGTTCGGTGCCGGATACAAAATAATAAAAAGATTCGGTGTCACCAACTGGCGCAAAAATATTATCGGTTATCCCCGAAGTGAAACAATTCGCAGCTGGCTCATTTGACTTTCCCTGAAAAGCACCAATTTCAGCATTAATATCATTCCATTTCACCATTTCAATATCATGTGTATTAGTTGCCTCAAAGGTATTGGCTTTAAAATACAAATGTTTATTATTCCCGTTCACCACAATACCATAATTACTATTTCCAATGGCGTTACATTCTATTTTATTTATATTATAACCATTTTGCCACGTAGAAACAGCTGCTTTCGTGTGACCAAAGAAACTATTGTTTCTAATACTATAGTGTGCATCTCCATCCATCCAAATACCAAAACGTCCCCCATAAAAATTGTTGTTATTTATTCTTATTTCATTCATTGTGACGTCAGACTCCACTAAAATGTGCACATCATTATCCTGAAAAATGTTATCAATTGTACTTCCATAACCAATATTGAGTTGAACACCTTTCTGTAATTGAGGAGTCGTAGTATAACTTTCAATAGCAGTTCCTGAATTTTCAAAAATATTACCGTCAATAATATTTACTCCAAAATCTATGCCGTAAATACATGACAGGAAGGAGTCAAAAATATTTCCATTAAAATTAATACCCTTACATGCCCATATCGTTACTGCTTTTTCATCTTCCTTATTACCTGAAAATGTACATCCATTGAAAAAACTTTTATTGGGAAAATCATATTTCATAAAAGCAACGGACCTGTGATTATTCTCAAATATAGTATTGGTAGCGGTTATCACTCCTCCCCAGTATTCAGGTGTACTCCATCCATATTTTGGATGAATAAAATCAGTCAGGATTGCAGTTCGTGCATACTCAATTCGTGCATTGGTTAATTCAACAATTCCTGCTTCCCAACTTGCACCAATTCCTGACGGATCAGGTTGTTCTACTCCCGCATTTCCCCAAACCTCAATTCCTCTCCAATAATCACTACAGCCTCTTTTTGTCAGCGTACCGCCATTAACAATCAATTTCGCTCCTCTTTGTACTATTATTTTACTTTCTCTACTCAATGATACAGTAGAAGTAATTGTAAGTGTACTCCCAGGATCAATAATAACATTGCCGGTAACCTCTCTATCAGTTTCCCATGTTTGGTCACTGGTAATATGTGGCACTTTTTTGGACTCATATCGACTTTTAGCTTCTAATACAGCCTGATAAGCATTTAAACGACCTGTTCCAACTCCATTAGGGTATAATGCAGCGTCAGCAATAGGATCAGTCGTGGATTTTAGAATTTCCTGTGCCTCCGCCGGACATAAGTCGGGATTGACCGACAGCATTAGAGAGACTGTCCCTGCTACAATGGGGGTTGCGAAGGATGTACCATTGCTATGCACAATTCCATCTGCTGGATCTCTATATGGCCATGAGGAAACTGTTCCATTACAAAATTCAGCAGGCACACACCTTGTTATTGCATAACCCGGTGCACATAAATCAACTTCTGGATAATGAGAATGCGTCCCAGCCGGATTTTCTTGACGCTCATGAAAATCATTGAAGTCCGTACTAGATACGATGATAATTCGATCATCATATATTCCTGAAAAAGGAAAGAGTGATCCTCCTGAACAATTTCCATTTCCATTTCCAGCCGCAGCCACTATTATTGTACCATTGTCTAATATTTCATGGATTACCAACTCATCACTTGGATTAGGAGAACAATCATAATACCAACTTATTGTCAATACTTTTGCCCCCTTAGCAGAGGCTTCATGTGCCCAATCCAACCCTTCAAGAAAAGACGCATGATTAATGTCATACCCAAAACAACGTGTATTAAATCCAATTGACGCATAATGACCATTAGGAGTTTCTCCTATTTCAGTAGTTTCTCCTGCTGCAAAGGCTGCAACTGATGTTCCATGAGATGTATTTGTATTAGTCTCAGTATGACAACTCTCAAGCAAGTCTCCAGTGATAGGATTTCTGTCCATTACAAATTTTGTTAATAAATCAGGATGATTGTGGTCAATCCCAACATCAATAACATGGACTGCATAATACGAATCAGTATTCCCCCTTGTAATATCCCAAGCTAAATCGGCTTGTATTTTATGAAGAAACCACAATGGAGCATTATAACTCCAATCATTCCAAAAGAGATCCTCTGGATCATATAATAATATCCCATCTGGTGCAGGCCTGAAATCTGAAAATAATGTACCATCATAAACAGATAAAGCCTGTTGTAAATCTTCTACCTTACAATTACATTTGATATTATAAATTTCCAACAACTGCGAATGTTTTGCAAAAGGCAAAGCCTGATAATAAGAAGTGACATTATATTGTAAAAAAATAGCATTCACTTCTGCATTTTTACTGGTGTTTCCCGATTCTGGTAATGCGCCGTCATCAATAACGTGTAAACGCAATAAACCGGCAGAAGAGTTACTATTATTTTGAGAAAACAGCCCCCCTCCGAATA
>CAZNCI010000304.1:0-5112 GCA_964571475.1 uncultured Saprospiraceae bacterium
GCACAAAGCCTTTATCCGTACTCAAACGATAAATGTACACACCCGAAGCCAGATTCTTACCGTCGAAAATCACTTCATACGTGCCCGCCCCTTTAAAACCATTCATTAATTCTTTTACTTTTTGACCTTTGACATTGTAAACGGTCAAACGCACATTGGCCTCTTGCGGCAAGTCTACCGTAATGTGCGTGGTGGGATTGAACGGATTGGGAAAATTTTGGGTTAGTGCGAATTGTTTGGGAAGAATCTTTTTAGCCAAAAGGTTTTTGCTCAAATCCTGGCCATTACCAAATTTTAATTGTTTGGTCACCATTGCCGGTTGTACGCCATTAAATTTCAAACGTAGCTTGCCCGTCCTTCCGGCTAAATTTACAATGGTTGTTACTTTCAAAAATTTCTCAAAATCGTTACCGTTTGTTGCCGGCAATTCCCTGTATTTCAAATTTGTTAAAAAGGTCTCTGTACTACTGTCACCAAAAACCACGCTGTAGAGAACATCATCATCATTTAATCCCGTGTACACATTATGAAAGCGAACCTTCAAATCCATTTCCAAAGGAACATAATCTTGAGAGATGCTCATGGTCTGGGAATTCAATTCATTGTCAAAATACACCGTATCATGGTTTAATATTACGTGTTCAATATTTAAGCTAACATCACCTTCTACATTGTTATTCTGCTGGGCAGAGATAAGATAATCTGCAATCGGCGTGGGATTAACGGGAACTATTGGGCTAATACCGCCTCCGCTATTATCTTCTTCATAATCGGTTTTAAGAAGATAGGGTGCATCCGTGTAGTAAGTCCAAACAGCGCGATTGCGGCCATGGTCAACAATATTGGGGTATTTACCATCTCCAAAATTCTGCTCATAAAAATTATCATCGGTTTGATCGACTTTCTCTATCCCGTCCGCTTCGTAAAATATGGTATAATTGTACCGATCTTCTGAAGATTGTGTGGTAGAGATTGAAAGATTATGAACGTCTGCGCCTCCATTAGTCGGTAATTCCGTCAAATCGCTTAAAACATTATTTTGTACATCATAATAGCGATAATATCCGGTAGGCATCTCCGTAATAGCATGGAAGCCTTCCCATACAATATGGGCAATGCCAGATGTATAAGAAATATTCGGTTTGCAGTTGTCCTGATGATACCACAGATCATCGGAAATCTGTTGGGTAGCCGTCCAATTTCCGTCGATATTAGTACCTTTAAAATAAATTTTGTTATTATAATCCCAGACGAGGCCAATATCCTCATTACCGCCTATATTGCTATGGCTAATGGATGGATTAGCACCTTCTATGGGGCCTAAAACAAGCTCCCAACTATCGAAACCGCTTAAGTAACTACTTTTATAACATTCAATGGCACTAATTCCAGTTGGAGCACCAGATTCTGATAATTTTTCACAATTAAATGTTATGAAAACAAAATAATCTGAATTCATATAGTATTCAATAATAGAAGGAATTGGATCGATTGTCCCACCTGAAACCGAAAAGTCATAAATGGGGAAAATATCAGACCAACTGTTATTATTTATTTTATAATATCTGAATTCGACCTCTCTAATATTTTTAGCAAACCATGTAAAAACCAACCAATTTCCTTCGTCATCTCCTGAAATTGCCGGATTAATACAATTATCCATAGAATTAATTTTTATTTCCTTAGTCCAAGTTTTACCTTCGTTATTAGAATAGGTAAACCAAATATCCCCATTGTCTTCATAGACTAAATAAATTGTTCCATTGCTTGATTTATATAGTCGACGTCCGTTGTTATGACCTGTAGCCCGAGCAATGTTTGAAGCGAGATGCCCTTTGTAGTTGGCCTTAATTAAAGCGTTTGATATCTCGAATACAACTTTTGTTTGATTATTTGAATCGTTTTGGAAATCAATGTCTGTACCTGTCCACTTTTTAAAATAATAGGTAACATTCTCGCCATGAACATTTTCTTGGTGTGAAGCGGGTTGTTTTATTTCATAGATTGGATATTGGGAATCAAAAAACTTATTTTGATCCAGCAGGGCCTCGAAGCTTTTTTCTGTAATTTCCCTGAAGTTATTGGGCTGGACCCCGCCTTCAATAAACCAGGGATCGCGAAGATAGAAACTGGTTCCCTCAGGCAGATCAACACTTATTGTTTCTAATGGCGCAAATTCTGCATATTGTTTTGCATTTTTATCACTGGTTTTAACTATTCTTGTGTTTCTACTTATTAAATAATCATCAGCCGTATTATTCCATTGATAGTGTTGGTAATCTTTGGAATTATAATTAATAACCTGATCCTGTGTACCGATTTCATACAGTTTTGAGTCTAATAGTTTTTTTGTGTCGCCTGAGGACACAGGATTATTGTCATAATAGAGTGTTCCTGTTACCGTTAGATTCTCAATTTTATTGGCAAATTCCACATCTGTTTCAATTAGTTTTTTCAGATCCGGCTGTGTTTCCAAAGCCCAGTTTAACCGTTGAATCTGATTGGAAGTCAAACCTGTTCCAGTATTTTTTCGATTCATTAAATTATCGGGTTGGTTTGTTTGCGTGTCGTCTAAAAAATCACCTTCATCCGTTCCGAAATGAGTTTCATCTGTGTCATATAATCCCAGAGACTGCGCCACATAATATTGTAGATCATAGCCAAGAGCGTTCCTTTCTATATATATACAACTACCAAAAATTTTATCAACTGATCCCGCTACAGTAAAATCAGTCCCATTATATCTTACTTTAACATTTAAAGGCATACTTGCAATTCTTAAATAATTATCCGGGTAGCCTTTTATGTCATTTAAAGGATTTATGGAACAATCCGTGAATAAATAATCCGTATTCCCTGCACTAGCTCCAGTTTGGATTGTTTTTCTTCTGTAATTTTCATCGGCCAAAGAAAATTCAATTTTGGCGTCTGAAAATACAGTATTCAGATTAGTGATTGCGGTTTGCCATTCTGCTTTTGCCGTGTTAACATCCGTTGTATAATAGCCATTCCAGTCCGTATCACTGTATTCAACCACATAAACATCAATATGTTTTACAGCCTGCGGTTCATATTGTGATAAATCCGTACTTCCCAAAGGGTCGCTGCTCATGGCCTCAACATAACAGCGTATGTAAAATTGGTTCATTACTTCAGATATAGTGTAACCTGTCAGTAATACAAGGTTAACTAACAAAATATAAATTACTTTTTTCATGATGATCGCCTTTCATAGATTAAGTTTCGAAAAGATAAATCTACCAAAGACGGAAAAATTTTTGTATATTTCTGCCGCCCTTGATACACCGTTCAATGTTGATTAGGGTATGCCTGGGGGTGGGTTCAGCACACTCAGGCATTTTTACATATCATACATTATAATCGCCCCTTTCAGTATTCGATTACCTGTAACCGCGGTAAATAAATCTATCCCCTCCAACAAATACACAATTATCAGAAACAAAAGTCCCTGCGTAAAAATTATCATTTCCGCTGATAAATGGAATATATCTTTTCCATGATTTTCCGTTAAAATGTTGTAGTGTATAGAAATGACCCACCATAAATAAATCATTTCGGCTTAAAGCGAAAATTGATTCCTCGGAGCCTATGGGATGAAACACAAACCTTTCAAGCCGACCTTTCCCTGTTTTTATTGATTCGTGCCAATAGCCATGTCCTGACCCAAAGATAAGACTGTCTTTATCAGCCCAAATTCCTCTATACTGACCTATTGGCCCTCCTTCGAAAGGCGGTCCTTCGTTATATCTGTAATGATATTTGGTTATCCATGAGGCGCCATTAAAAAACAGTAAGACACTATGCCCTCCATGCAGTCCCCTGTCATCGCCAACCACCCAGATATGATTTTCATCTAATCCATAAATGTGCGTTAGATATATATTTGTTCCGCTTTCCATTTTTGTGAAAGTATTTCCATTGTAGTGGATAATAGTTCCTGTAAGTCCAATGAAAAACACATTGGAAGAGTCCAGACCCCAGACTTTGGTTACCCCTCCTTCCGATTCATTAAGTAAGCCCATGTTCCAGGGCTGATATAATTTCCAGTATTTTCCATTCCAATGGACCATGCTTCCCTCTGTTAACCATATGTCGTTTTTACTAAAAACATGAATGCCGTTATATGGGCCTTTTTTCAAAACCGCCTCTAATTTCCAGCCTTTTCCATCCCAGTAGCCAAAATTGTATTTTATTATATTGCCGGTTTGTGGATCTGTTTTCCAAAACTTTCCTGCCAGCCAGACATTGTTTTCATCCAGTCCGGAAATATCAAGAACAGTTCCCGGCAGTGTGTCAATTTGCCAGGTAAAAGCATGGCTGGTGGTGTCAGGGCAGGTTTTGTTCTCAAGTGGTTCGGTGCTTCTTTGGCAAGAGGAAAGAAGAATGAAAAAAGAAAAAAGAAAAAGGAAAAAGGATTGACGGACATTCATGGTATTTTCTCCGAATATTTGGTTAATGGCAAACGGATAAAACCTTTAAGGCGTGGAACGGTCATGACGGAAACGGATTACCCCTTCAAAGCATACTCACAACGTGCGGGGGGGGGGTAAAATTTAGTTCGTTAGAAACCATTTTTTAGCTTTTTATTTTGTGGAGGTTTTATTACAAAAACAATATACGGACATATTTTTGCAAAAAGCAAGAGGAGAGGTAAATTTTTTATTAAAAAGTTTACCGGTTGATTGAGTTAAGGGTGTATTCGTTAAGGGTTAAGCGGGGAATATGCCGGTTTCAGGTGTTGGTGGTCGATTTATGGTTTCCTTTGCCTAACGGAAGACTTTTTTGTCCTATTGAGGTTTCCCGAGAATGGGGATGAGGAGAAATAGTCCTGTTATTTTGGACGAAAATCAACTCCGACCTTCCGGCAAATGGTGCAAGGGAGCAAGACAATCGCGTTTACCGGTCATATTGGGCAAAATTAAACGCCTGTTTTACCTTCCCCTATGAGGGGAAGGTGGCTTCGACGCATCGAAGATCCGGCTTTTGACGGAACTTCGAAGACGGATGGGGTACAAAAATAAAAAAAGGCAAAAGAAAAAAGATGAAAGATGAAAGGAATTGGGAATGGGTTCTGTGCGCATCCGGCAAGCA
>CAZNCI010000305.1:0-5091 GCA_964571475.1 uncultured Saprospiraceae bacterium
TGACATCTTTTTGGGGAGGGGAAAAGAGACGAGCAAAAGGTGTTATCTTATGGGGGAGGGGAAAAGAGAAGAGCAAAAGGTATTATCTTATGCACCTTATGCCATTCATCTATTAAAATTCACCTAAATTTTTAATGTCTCATCGCTTCTACTGCATCCATCTTGGCAGCCTGCCAGGCGGGGATAACCCCGGAAATCACACCAATAACTACTGAAATAATCACACCAATTAAGATATTAAAAAAATCCAAATACAGGTCAAATCCAATAATTTGTGTCAACACAAAAGCAATCAAAGAAACCAGTAATAACCCAATAATGCCTCCTAAAATGCAAAGGATAATTGATTCAATCAAGAACTCTAATAAAATAACAAACCGCTTGGCGCCAATAGCCTTCTTGATACCGATCAGCCGTGTCCTTTCTTTAACAGATACAAACATAATATTAGCGACACTTACTCCTCCCACTAATAAAGAAAAGAAGCCAATCACCCAACCTAGAATATTTAAAATCAAAAAGAAAGAATCAAAAACCCTGGTAACCATCGAAAGCTCATTAATGGTAAAATTTGACTCTTCCGTCGGTTTAATATGCCGTCCGGAACGCAAAATACCTTCTACCTCATCTTTAAGATTTTCGAGTGCTATTCCCTTTTTGGCTTTTATGGCAACAACTGCAAATAGGCGCCTGCTATTCCGAACATTGACAAATTCCTTAATATTTGGATAGGAAATAATAAAGGAATCATCAAAATTAAGTGGATTGATAAGTGCTTCGCCCGATTTTTCGAGAATGCCAATGACTTCATACTTTTTTCCCAAAAGTTTCACTTCCTTTCCCAAGGGCTCCTTATCTCCAAAAAGCTCCTCGCTCACTGTTGCGCCCAGTATGATTTTAGGGCTCCCTCCTCTATACTCCGCAGAGGAAAAAAAACGACCTGTTTCGTATCTAAGATTAAAAAGTTCGGAAAAATCCTCCGTCACACCTAACATCTCTACATCCTGTACATTACTTGCTCCAAACTTTAATGTCTTTCCACCCTGAACGATATAATAGGTACTCAAATCTTTGAAATGCGTCCTACGGTTAATAAGCTTGAAGTCGTTATAATCAGGATTAGGACGCCTCATATACTTCCACCAATTACCACTCATATTGCCCCATGGCCATTTACTTACGTAAACGACATCACTACCCAATTTATCCAGACTCCCCTTAATATTATCCTCCAGAGAATCGACAGCTGACAAAACACCAATGATACTAAAAATACCAATTGAGATACCCAATAAGGATAAAAAGCTTCTTAATTTATTAGCAACCAATTGCTGGAATGCCTGCAAAATACTTTCCTTTATTATTTTAAGAATGGTAATCATATTTCACTTAAATTAGACGCTTAAAGAATCGAATAAAAAACATAAATGTAAAAGTAACTAAGCAAGATACCTATACACAGTCTTCCCATAAAGGTGGGCATTACAAAAAAACAGCCGCTACTTTTTTTCACTTTCACTGCCTATTTTCATCCTCAAATGTAATTTTTTAGCCACTATTACCGAAAATCATTAGATAAACAAACCTTTTTCCTCTTCCAACGTTCAATAAATGGTAAATTTAATGGAAAAAGAGCTTCCAATAACAACCAATTTTTATCTTTGCACTTCTTTTTAGAATAATTAAATAATATTAATGAGGACCAAACTTTCACAATTCAACTTTGATCTACCACAAAAGCTAATTGCTCAAAAACCTGCCACCCGCAGAGACGAATCCAGACTGATGGTCGTTCATAAGGAAACAGGAGAAATAGAACACAAAATATTCAAGAATGTATTGGATTATTTTGAGGAAGGCGATGTAATGATTTACAATAATACCAAAGTATATCCTGCCAGACTTTATGGAAAAAAAGAAAAAACAGGAGCAGACATTGAAGTCTTTCTTTTGAGAGAATTAAACACAGAAGCCCGACTTTGGGATGTGCTCGTAGATCCAGCCAGAAAAATACGCGTAGGAAATAAACTCTACTTCACAGATGAACAAGAAGAGGACATTCTCGTAGCAGAAGTAGTTGACAATACCACATCACGAGGAAGAACAATCCGCTTCTTATACGAGGGCTCAGATGAGGAGTTTAAAGCAAATCTGGACAGATTAGGCAATACACCTCTTCCCAAATATATCAATAGACCCCTGGAGCCTTACGATAAAGAGCGATACCAGACGATTTACGCCAAAGAAACCGGCGCAGTAGCCGCTCCAACAGCAGGTCTTCACTTTAGCTCAGAACTAATGAAACGCTTAGAGCTCAAAAGTGTCGAAATGGCAGAGCTCACGCTTCATATTGGTCTGGGTACTTTCCGTTCTATCGAAGTAGAGGATTTATCCAAGCACAAAATGGATACAGAGTACTTCAAAATTACTCAAAGCACTGCTGATTTGGTCAATAAAGCAAGAAAAGAAAAAAGAAAAGTTTGCTCCGTTGGTACAACCAGTATGCGATCAATTGAGTCAGCCATTTCGGCAGATGGCTCTCTAAAGGCAGCGGAAGGATGGACGAATAAATTCATTTTTCCCCCTTATGATTTTTCAATAGCCAACGCTATTATCACTAATTTCCATTTACCTAAATCCAGTCTCTATATCATGATTAGTGCATTTGGGGGAAAGGAGTTAATTAAAGAGGCCTATCAGATAGCCATTAAGGAGAAATACAAGTTTTATAGCTATGGCGATGCGATGTTGATTATCTAAAGAAGAGGTCCACTCGGAAAGGTTATTTTTAATTTTGAAGTTATTCAATTTTTTTTTAGAAAAGAGCATATCATTACAATGTGGTAGGCTCTTTTCTTGTTAAATTATCTCCAACTATTAATATTTAACTATGCTTAAACCTGCTCTACTGATTATTATTTTATCTTGTACGATAAGTACCGCTTTTGGGTACAAGCTAACCTCTGGCAGCTTCTCTTTTTATACTGAGACCATCCAAGTCGATTATAATACCGATATGTTCCTGACAAATCATGTCGAAGTAAAAGACGATCCAATCGTAGATTATTATAAATTATTAGAGTACAGCAACTATCAGGTCTTTTTAAAAAATATCCAACGCCAAAGAGAAATACTGCAACTCAATGATTGGTTGTTTTTTGAATTAATCCAGGCAGCGGTCACTCAACTGGCCCCCGATTTACCACAAAACAACAAAACCCTACTGGTCTGGTTTTTGGCTTCAAAAGCCGGCTGGAATACGAGATTAGCCTACACCAATGATAATTTATTCATTTATATCCAATCTGATGATGAAGTATTTGAAGTACCCATGATAGAAGACAATGGCCAGACATTTATCAATGTTTCGCATATCAGCCGTAACAAACGAAAAAGAGTCAAACAACGAGCCATTTACCTGCTCAATTTCAAACCCAACCCCAAAGGGCATTCTTTCCAATTCATACTCAAAGCACTACCCCGATTAAAACCCCGCATTAGCCAAAAAGAAATATTATTTCACTATGGAGACCAAGCCTATAAAATAAATATCAATATAGATAAAAACATAAAAAGCATCCTTGGCAATTATCCGCTTATTGCCGAAAAAAATTACTTAGAAGTCGAATTCTCCCCTACGCTTAAACAAAGCTTACTTGCCCAATTCAAAATTTTATTAGCGGGCAAAACCGAAGAGGAAGGACTTAGCTTTTTAGCCGCATTTACAAGGACGGGCTTTCATTATAAAGAAGACAATGAATTCTTCGGCATGAGCAAACCAATGATTGCCGATGAAGTGTTTCAGTACAATTATTCGGATTGCGAAGACCGATCTGCCCTGTTTTTTAATTTAGTGAAAGAAATTTATCACCTGCCGATGTTAGTCATCACCTATCCCGACCATTTAACAATAGCCGTCTCTTATGATTGCCCTGATGGCGACATCATTCAGTACAAAGGGAAAAAATATTACGTATGTGACCCGACAGGTCCGGTAAACTCAACAAGAATTGGTTATATCCCCTCCGAATACCGATCTCAAAAAATCACCATTATTGACGAATACCGCTAATGCACGTTACTTTTAAAAAAAAGAGAGTCTTTATAGTAAATATATGGATATTGATTAAACAAATCAGTAGAAATACCGTTCGGTAAAATAATAGGTAAAATGGGGTTGATTTAATCCATTAACTTTATTACTTTTGCCGAAAATTAAGAATGCCTGATAATTTTAAGCATTCTGTTATTATTAGTACAAATAAATATTATAAATGTATTGGACATTAGAGTTAGCGCACCACTTAGAGGATGCCCCTTGGCCCGCCACAAGAGATGAATTAATAGACTACGCAATTCGTTCTGGAGCACCATTGGAAGTAATCGAAAATCTACAAGAGATGGAAGATGAAGGTGAAGCGTACGAAAACATTGAAGAAGTCTGGCCGGACTACCCAAGAAAAGACGATTTTTTATTCAATGAAGATGAGTATTAAGCTCCCAATCTGGTCGCTGCCAAATCATCCCTGTAGCGCTTCAAAAAATTACTATTCTTAAATCCTACCACATAAGATAATGGATGCAGTCTATTATCTTATGTGGTCACACCTCCCCCCATACCCAATTCTTAATAAAAAAATCGTTCAATATCCACTAAAAAAACTTTTTTTTTGAAATTTGTGACATCAATATTTTGAAATTTGATTTTTTTATACCACCTTCGTGCCATACTTCACCCAAAGTAGCACTTTCATTCATTGAATTCAGGCTTCTAACATACCGCCATTTTACATTATTGGATTTTTTGATAGAGTAACATTTTTAATAATGGATTCTTTCTTGAACAGAAGTTGCTCATAAAGTGACATCACTTTTTGAATAATCATAGATTATAAAATGCACTTCATTTAGGCCATTTTGAAATCGCCTTACCATTTTTCTATTTTCAAATAAGTAATTAGTCAAATTCAAACAAGGATATTTGACCATTACTTTCAAATAGAAAACAGAGTAAAGTATGTTCATATACCTTATATTTCGTCTCCCAGTCGGACTAAATATTAATGGTAATACAACGAAAGATTTTGCTTA
>CAZNCI010000306.1:0-5091 GCA_964571475.1 uncultured Saprospiraceae bacterium
CGGGGAAAGTTAGACGCTAAATTTGATCTGACCATCCGGCTTTATGAAACGCCACGAAACTACGTGGAATACCAGGGGGAGCAATAGGACTTATGCCCTTGGATTGTCCACAAGAATGCGGATGGTTTTCATGATTTCTCCCTTTTTATCCCTGAACTCTATCGAATAAACTCCATTGGGCAGGGTGGATACATCATATCTTTTAAAATCTTCATAAAGGTAAGTCCTGATTTTTTGCCCCAATAAATTGTATAGGCTAATTTGTTCGATTTGTTCATTTAACCCTAGTTCAAAATAACCTTTAGTTGGGTTAGGGAATACCTTAATACGGTTAGATTTTCTTATTTCATATTTACGGTCTGTTGCCTTTAATCGAAAAGATATAGGTTGGATGACAACGCCCTCTGCTGTCATAATGTTGAAATAATAACTCCCTTCTCCGGCACGCCCTCGCGGATAAATGTATAGAGTCAGGTCAAAATATTCACCTTCGTTCAAGTCAATAGGAGGTATGTCTTCGCCCTTTAACCTTTCGTCTTCATAAAGAAAATAATAATAGTATTTATCTGAAATGTCTGCTTGCCATTCAAAGGGCTGATCAATAACATCCTGCTCCCATGTAAGAGTGATTGGTTCGGACCCAGTATTGAAAATACGGCTTCGGAGTACAATTTCTTTCTCAAAATTTGACAAATCAATAGCCACTGTTTCCTCTACGGAGACAGGTAAAACCGTGATTTTAGGCTGTGCGCGGCTGAGACTGTACAAAATACATACCCCAAGAATGGAAAGAATTGTTTTTTTCATATTTGATGAGTTATTAAAACTCTATAAACGGTACTCGTATATCAATAATAAATCAGTTATTTTCTAACTAACGGCAAAAGTCGGGGAAATTATGGGGAATTACAAATTTTGGCAATTTTGTCAAGAGCTATTAGAATCTTGGTTTGTTTCGTAAAATTGCGCGTATGACTTTTGATAGGTCAGGCTTCTTAGGTGGAGGGGCGGTTGCTTTTTTTACAATGGCGGGGATTGAGATTTTTTTCATGCAATGGAAGTGTCCCCTGGGGCATTGATCATAACCGATTTTGGAGCAGGGGCGGCAATTTAGATTATCAGTTTGGATGGTTGTATTTAGATTCGTATTTTTTCCATAATAGGGAGACATGCCAAATTCAGGAATGGTATTACCCCAAATTGAAATAATCCTTTTATAAAAGGCCGCAGCAATGTGCATCATACCGGTATCGTGGGTAATTACCAGCCTGCTTTGGCTAACAATGGATGCAGACTGAATAATGGAATATCGTCCGCAGCTATTGACAACGTGACTGCCAGCCTGCTCCTTGATTATCTGCCCCCGTTTTTGGTCACCCGGTCCTCCAATTAATACGATCGGCTCCCTGATTGTTTGACATAACTCAACTAACTGAGCCGTTGGTAATCTTTTTGTTGTATGTGCAGCACCAATAACAATAGCGATGAAGGACGGATACTTACCTTCCTCAACCGGAATTAAGGTAGTCATATTTACAAACTGATTGTCAGGAATAAAAAGATTAAGTCCGGAACCATCATTTTTCACTCCTAAAGTTTTTACCGTATTCATATATCTATCGACGATATGAATATTGGGCAATTTGTTAATATGAAATTTTGTAAGTAACCATTTTTTAAAATTGAGTTTATTGAATCGAAATGTTTTTACGCCCAGCAGCATTGTTAATTTATAAGTTCGGATATTTCGATGAAGATCAATAATGCAATCATAATGTTCTTCTTTTAGGAAAGGTAAAATTTCTTCTATTTTTTTATCAATAACATAGGTCTTTTCAATGTATGGATTATCCCTCATTAAATCTCCAAAGACTCTTTTGGTTAGAAAATGCACATCCACCCCTTTTATTTGATGCAGACAACGTACCACAGGACTTGTCAGCACAATGTCCCCGATTGAAGAAAAACGAACCACTAAAATTTTCATATTTTTCATTTTATTTAGCCTGATCAATGGTATAATCCCACAACGCCTGCCCATCGGCGTCATATATCTGAATATGTAAAACCCTTGCTTTTCGTGGACCGCTAAAGTCGAGTACACCAAAATTATGTTGCATAACCAGCGTATTGGGTACTCTGTACTCATTGACGTCATCTACCTTTTTGGAGGCTCCGGCCGTTAGAGGCGAGACGGTTAGGTCATAAACCACATTTCCGGCTTTATTGGTGTACTTACTGAGCTCGGAATGGTGTCGGTCTCCTGTAAGAAAAATCACCCCGGTGATATTTTCCTCTTCGATTCTTTTTAATAAATAGGCTCTTTCCTCCGCGTGGTGGTTGGCGTAATTTTCAAAGACGGCTGCGGTGTTTAGTACTTGTCCCCCGATTGCTATCATCTTAAAAGGAGATTTGCTGGAAGCCAGGGCATCCATTAACCACTCAAGCTGCTGCTTCCCCAGAATAGTTTTTTTCCCTGCTTTTAAATGATTGGGAGACCGAAAAGTGCGGTCATCCAATAAAAAAAATTCAATATCATTGAATTGAAATTTTGAGGTGAGCCCTTCGCCTTCTATCCCGAAACCAGGGTTGCCCCAAAATAGTTCAAAGGCTTCTTTGGTAATATCTTTATGAATGAAACTACGGTCTGAATCATTGGAGCCATAGTCATGGTCATCTAATATGGCGTAATTAGGTCTTGATGCCAAAAGGGGCTGCATTTCGGGTAAAGACCGGGTGTGTGTATATCGATGAAAAATCCCGGTGCGTGTATTCCAGTCCACTTCCCTAAGGTAGGTATTGTCCCCCAGCCACAACATGACATCCGGATTTTTGGCTTGAATACTGGTGAAGATTTGATAATCGCCTCCATAGGGTGTGCCTGGACGGTCATAAGGTGTTTCATTGATATAAGCACAGCTTCCTAATGCAACAGAAAAATCAGGTGGATCCGTACGCCATTGCCATAGTTGCTGTGTTTTGAAACGGGTGGGGTAATCAAAGGTCAATTTTTGATCGTTGATAAACAGGGCATATTGGTAAGTCTTGCCGGGCAATACCCTATCGGCAACAATTTTTGCAATGTAGGCATTTTCTTTTACCGTATGTATTTGTTCCGTAAGGAATAAATCGACCTCCTTTCCCTCCTCCCAATAAGCAAACTGTACATTTGCCTCACCAGTTGTTTGTACCCATAAAAGTACCTCTTTCATATCGGCATAGCCCACCATAGGACCCGATTGCAGATAGCACTGTTGGGCAGATAAAAAGATTGGAAAAAAGGAAACTAAATAAACCAATTTTATTAATTTCATCGTTATATTGTTTTGCGTGTATCAAAAAAGTGCCTTAGGCAATTTAAAATGTTTTGTTGATGCGTTACTTTTATATGCTACACCAACAAAAATAGATACAATAATAAGCAATTGTATTTAGTTGGGAACTAATTATTAGAATATTTGTTTGATAAATTAAAAATAAGTACTTTGCACAGTCCTTTGTATTTAATACCAAAGTAAACATTGAGAAAATGAGTGGAGAAGATAAAATGCTGGTAGAAATTGCCCAAACGGTCGCTGACGAGGGCTTTGACTGGATCTTGTCACAAGGATTTGAATGGTATAGGGAATGGATGGTCCCCTGTATTCAAGAAATTAATAGATTAACAGATAGCCATAAATTAAAATCAGATTTCTGGACAGAAATTGGAGATTTTTACGATATGCTTGATGTCCCTAAGCACAGCATTGAAGCCTATGATGAGGCCATTAAGGCGGATCGGACTTATAATTATCCTAAGCAGGAGTATGTTGATTTGCTTTATCAAATAGGAGAGTCGCAGAAAGGTTTTTTATTTAATAAAGTTGAATTAGCAGAAAGCTCTGAAGAAGCAATGAAATTTCATCAAAATAAAAAGAAAGAGGGGCGCACCTATATGGAGAACGATAGGGTTTGGCATGCACGGGAATACCTTATTGATGGACGGTACAATGATGTGATTGCTTTACTTGAAGAGAAAAAAGGTAGTAGCAGCTGCTTGATTATGGCTGCTGCTTACAGTGGTATGGGAGAAGAAGACAAAGCTCTTGACTGTTGGACTAAACTTTTGAAAAAAAAAGGTAAAATTGAATTGACGCATATTGATTGGTTTTTCTTATCTACAAAATTATATACTAATCCGAAATTTTGGTCAGTCATCAGGGAACTGTCCCCTAAATTGAAGGGAACTTTTGAACAGTTTACTTCCCTCATTAACACAAAAGGGAAAGTCATGCAGGGCACAAAGATGAGAGATGTTATTGCTGGTTTTCATATAGCAAGATTGAATCAGGATGTGTCAAGCCTTTTGTCTATGTACAATTTATACCCGGATTGGCAAGAACTAAGAGAGGTCATTGGTGAGCTTCAAGCTCCGGGTGAGGGCTGATTTTGAGACTATATTAAACGACAATATGAAGGACATTCGGAAGATCACGCCAGAGAATTTTGATAACCGTGCACGTATGATATACGACTTTGTGTATCACTGGCATCGTTTTCAAAAGCGAAAGTATAGTAAAGAACCTTATGTCAATCATCTGGCAGCTGTGGCCAATACCATTTGGACTTTTACCCGAGAAAGTACATTGGTTTCAGTGGCTTTATGCCATGATTTATACGAAGATACTGAATGCCCGGAATCCGAATTACTTTTGGCATTAAAAAAAGCAGGTTATCAGCCTGATGAGATAAAATTGATTAACCAAAAGGTATGGGAGTTGACCGATAGGTTTACCGGGGAGGCATACCCCGACCTCAATCGAAAGGAAAGAATGAAATTGGAAATTGAGCGATTGGCAAGGGTGAGTCCGGATGCCCAAACCGTCAAATATGCGGACATCCTCGATAATCAACCGGATATTGCTAAAAATGACCCTCATTTTTCAATTATTTTCACACGAGAAGCGAAGGCAAAACTAGACGTAATGAATAAAGGACTTCCCGAGCTTTACGAATTGGTGAGAAGTGTTGTGAATAAATAAAAAAGCAGTAAGTTTAAACTGGTTTCAGATACTGCATATTTGTCGCCATCAAATGACTTGCTGACCATTC
>CAZNCI010000307.1:0-5087 GCA_964571475.1 uncultured Saprospiraceae bacterium
ACTTGGATTCCGCTCAACTTAGCAATCTTCTCTTCGCTATGGCTTCGTTCAGCTTTGGATTCGCCCAACTTGGATTCCGCTCAACTTAGCAATCTTCTCTTCGCTATGGCTTCGTTCAGCTTTGGATTCGCCCAACTTGGATTCCGCTCAACTTAGCAATCTTCTCTTCGCTATGGCTTCGTTCAGCTTTGGATTCGCCCAACTTGGATTCCGCTCAACTTAGCAATCTTCTCTTCGCTATGGCTTCGTTCAGCTTACCAATCTGAGCGCAGGCATTAAACCTTTTCCCTACTACGAAGTCTAAAGAAAAATCATTATTCTTTCATCAAAAATCATTCTTATGGACAGAAGATCAACTTTAGCAACCTTGCTGGGGAGGAAACGTAAAGTCAAAGCCAAAAAGGCAATGGCAGTGACGCTTACCACCGGACTGGATCCATATACCGGCACCTGGGGCTACGAACAGGCGGCGCATTTATTGAGACGCAGTATGTTTGGTCCTAATTATGCACAAATAAAATCGGTCGTCAATCAGGGAAAAGAGGCCACACTTGATGAGTTATTCACGCCTTTGCCCCTACCAAGCCCACCCATCAATGTATCATTTGAGGAGGATCCTAATGTACCGATTGGGGAGACCTGGATCAATGCCCCCTACGTTCAGGAGATTAACCTCTTCGGTTATCGCTACAGAAGTTTGCACGCATGGACAATCAACAACCATTTAGAAGAAGGCATTTCTATCCGGGAAAAGATGGTCGCCTTTTGGAATAATCACTTCGGAATGGGCAATGTCAATGATCCAAAGTTCAGGTATCATTATAATAATTTATACAGGGAGTATGCCACAGGTAATTTCAAGGAATTAATCCAAAAAATCACCATAAATCCGGCGATGTTGCGATTTTTGAATGGCAATCAAAACTCCAAAAATGCGCCCAATGAAAATTATGCGCGGGAGTTATTAGAACTTTTTACCATTGGAAAAGGACCACAAATCGCTCCCGGAGATTATACCAATTATACAGAGGACGATGTGATAGAAATCGCAAAAGTACTAACCGGCTGGCGAGACCGGGGATACCGATCGATGAATGCAGATGTCGAAATATCTTCTATTTTCAGGCCCAACAGGCACCACACAGGAGATAAGCAGCTCTCCGAACATTTTGGTAGTGTTGTCATTAGCGATCAGGGAGATCAGGAATATTTGACACTTATTGACATTATTTTTGCACAGGCGGAGGTAGCCAGATTTATCTGCCGAAAATTTTACCGTTGGTTTGTCTATTACATCATTGATGACAATGCCGAGGTGAATGTGATAGAACCGATGGCAGAACTGCTCATCGAAAATGATTTTGAAACAGAGCCGGTATTACGTGCCTTACTCAATAGCGAGCACTTTTATGATGCCATCAATTTAGGACCAATGATTAAAAATCCATTGGATTTCATCATCTCCGCGCTGAAGGTACCTGCTATCGTTTTTCCCGACGATTTAGAGAAAAAATATTTCGTACAACAGCGCACTTATTCTCTCATGCGAATTATGGAAATGGATTATTATAATTCCCCCAGTGTGGCAGGCTGGAAGGCGTATTATCAAGAGCCCAGTTTTTACCGAATCTGGATCAACTCGACCACGCTTCAGGTAAGAATGCAGTTTACCGATAAATTAACGACCACTGGTTATACATTTTCAGGCTTTAGGCTGGTATTAAACCCATTGGATTTCATTGCGACAATAGATAATCCCACCGATCCCAATAGCGTCGTGGAAGAATTTGCGAAAATTCTATTCCCCCAACCTATTACAGACGATCAAAAACTCATTCTAAAAGAGATATTAATTCCGGGGCTACCCGATTATGAATGGGGCGTCGAATACAACGATTATCTGGATTATCCGGATGACGAAAATTTAGCCAACGCCGTTTCCTCAAAATTAAAAAACCTATTGCAGGCAATGTATGCGATGCCGGAATTTTATTTGAGCTAAGAGCTTGTTGATGATGGTATGAATTTGCGAGAGGGGTAGTAACGGTATCGGCTGACGAAGGAAGCCGGTAGGAGTGGATGACCCGACCACACCTGTGGTGTGGACTCGCCCTAATAATTTTAAAAAAAAGGTAACTACTTAGTTACAAAAAAAGAAAAAAATGAAGAGGAGAAAATTTATAAAGACAACCGGAGCTGCCTTATCCGTGCCTCTGGTATTAAATGGGCTAAATGTGCAGGGAATGCCCAAATCATCCTTGTTTTCAAACATGAATGAAACGGACAAAATATTGGTTCTCATCCGACTAAACGGAGGAAATGACGGGCTCAATATGGTCATCCCCCGCGATCAATACCTGGGACTAAATGCCGTAAGATCCAATATTATTCTACCGGAAAATACCGTATTGCCACTAACGGATACCGTCGGGCTTCACTCCCAAATGACCACCTTACAAAATGTCTATAATGATGGACAATTGGGGGTGGTGCAAGCAGTAGGCTATCCCAACCAAAACCGTTCCCACTTTCGATCAACCGACATTTGGACGAGTGGATCGCCTGCCAATGAATTTTGGACAACGGGCTGGCTGGGTCGGAATTTTGAAATGGATCACCCCGAATTTCCAACGGATTACCCGAATGATGACTACCCAGATCCATTTGCCTTAACCATCGGAAATACCGTATCACAAACCTGTCAGGGAAGTACCTCCAATTTCTCCATGACCTTGAATGATCCATTCACACTTATGCCGCTTACGGAAGGTGCAGAGAGTGAATTACCTGATAATTATTATGGAGAAGAATTGTCATTTCTACGGGTCGCAATCCGACAATCGAATGCCTATGGTGATACGATTACGGCTGCCGCTAATCTTGGTACAAATGCCGTGGATTATCCGGAAGACAATGCGTTAGCCGCAAAACTAAAAACTGTCGCACTACTCATTGCCGGAGGCTTACAAACGAAGGTATATGTAATTGACCTTGGAGGTTTTGACACCCATGCCAATCAGGTAACAGCGGATGACCCAACAGTCGGAAATCATGCGGAATTAATGAAAACCTTATCAGATGCCATTGGTGCATTTCAGGCAGACCTAAACGCACAGGCACTAGATGAGAGAGTCATCGGCATGACCTTCTCTGAATTTGGTCGCAGAATACGTTCAAATGAAAGTCTGGGGACAGATCACGGCACAGCAGGACCATTATTCTTATTCGGGTCTTGTGTATCCTCCGCTATCCTTGGTAATAATCCGGAAATATCCGCGGAGGCAACAGCCGGTGAAGGTGTCCCCATGCAATACGATTTTAGAGACATCTATGGCTCCATTCTCAAGGATTGGTTCTTATTGGATGATACCAAAATAAGATCTCTATTGTACGAAGATTATACGCATTTACCTATTTTAGAAAATTGTACGGTTGGAACAGAAGATAAAAGGGAGGAAATAAACATACAAATGAATACCTATCCGAATCCAGTTCGAAATATTCTAAACGTAGATTTTGAATCTTCCGGAGCATGGGTCAAACTAAGCATTTATGATGTAATCGGTAGTGAAGTAAAAGTGGTTTTTAATCAAAAACTATCGAAGGGAAAGCATCAGGTTCAAGTGGACATGCACGATTTACCTGCCGGCAGCTATTATTGTAGATTACAAATTGGCGCTGCCCAAAAGACGAAACGGATTGTCCGGGGGTAGGAAGGTGTCAATGCGAGCATAAGGTGACACCTTTTCGGGCGGGAAGAGAGCAAAGCAAAAGGTGTTATCTTATGGGGGTGATGCGCCCCAACGATAAGAGGAAATAGAAAAACCTGCCAAATCCAATATACGATCCACTACCGTTTCCAGGAGGGCGTTGATGCTTTTAGGCTGGCTGTAAAAAGAGGGCGTTGCGGGGCAAATGACGGCGCCGGCAAGGGTCAAAGTCTCCATATTTCGAATGTGGATGAGGGAATAGGGCATTTCTCGCGGCACCATGATGAGTTGCCGGCGTTCCTTGAGCATAACGTCGGCAGCTCTTTCAATTAGATTAGAGGAAATACCGTTGGCCATTCGTCCTAATAAGCCCATGGAAGCAGGACAGATAATCATGGTATCATACTGGGCAGAACCAGAAGCGAACGGAGCCATGAAATCATCCGACTGGTAATAATCAAAGGGGTAATTTTGATAAGAACTGTCACCAATTTCCAATTCCCAATTGAGATGAGCATTGGTACTCATAACTATGCCTACTTTTAGGTCAATCTGTTGGGAGATCACTTCTAACTTATCCAATAACAACTTAGCATAAATAGAACCACTCGCTCCACCGACGGCAACAACAACCTTTCGTTTCATAAATCAAATCATGTATTGGTGACGACAAAATAACACCCTCAATACAACAAAAGATTAAAAAATGTTGTTTGGATGGTGTAAATAAAAAAACTCTTATGCAGAAATTATCAGTATCATTGGGCTTTTTCGCCCTATTCTTTTTAGTAGTAGTACCAAAAGTTCAAGCACAGACCATCAATTGGATGACGTGGGAAGAAGCCATCAAAGCCAATGATAAAGAACCCAAAAAATTATTCGTTGATGTCTATACCCAATGGTGTGGATGGTGTAAAAAAATGGATAAAACAACCTTCCTTGATCCAAAGATTGTCGATTATGTTAATGCCAATTTTTATGCTGTAAAATTAGATGCAGAGCAAAGAGCTGACATTAAGTATAAGGGTCAAACTTTAAAATATTACCCAGATGCCGGTCGAAGGGGGATTCACGAATTAGCCTACGCCTTATTGGATGGAAAAATGAGTTATCCAAGTTATATTTTTCTGGATGAAAAACAAAGCAGGATTACCGTAGCTCCTGGCTACCAGGCTGCAAATGACTTCATTAATGTGCTAAAATATATCGGAGGAGGTGCTTATAGTAACAAAACTTTCGACGAATTTATGGCAACAGGGGAATAAAATCCGGCTCGGGGAAGTTGAGAATGAATTTTGAGTGTAAGTTCAAACTGGTTTCATATACTGCATATTTGCCGCCATCAAATGACTTGCTGACCATTCCTCCGAAACAAAA
>CAZNCI010000308.1:0-5079 GCA_964571475.1 uncultured Saprospiraceae bacterium
AAGTGAAGAGCAAAAGGTGTTATCTTATGGGGAGTGGGCAGGCTTCAGGTGGCAGGTGGCAGATTAAAAGGCCCGACGCAGGAGGGTTCAAGCTGACACCAAAGGTTAGTGTTCCTTTTTTCGGGCAAGGGGTAGTAGCGGTATCGATCCCGAATTTATTTCGGGAGCGGTAGTAGCGGATGACCCGACCACGCCCTTAGGCGTGGGTGACCCCAAATCTTACAAATTCAACCAGTAATTAATCTTTACCACCAGGGCTCTATTGGTATATTGCCAATTGGCTGCCGTATCGAAATTATTGGTATAAACAATGAATAAATCCGAAACCGGCGCAAAACGCCACTGAAAACGTGCATTGATATTGAAATTGTCAATCTGATTGTTGTATTGGAGGAAGGTGGTGAAGAAAATCTTCTTGGTGAAGGTAAAATCAAACCTAGGACCTACTAAAAATAAATGAGCATAGGCATAGGGCTCCGGCAGGATAATGGAGTTCCAGTTGAAGCTCAAACCTATTTGTGCAAAAGGTTGTATTCTATAATTCAAATTGCCCCGTAACCCCACTCTTTGACCATTGTAAAATTGTCCTCCCGTGGCTGTCAGATTGTAGGAGAAGATTTGTCTTTTATCGGAATTATAATTGGCCTCAACATAGGTGTAGAAAAAATCCCGATTGGCTGGTAGCGGAAACGCATCCGTATTGCTGGGGTCAAATAATTCAAACAAATAAACGTATTGATGTTTGAGTGAGACGGTCGCATCACCATTGTCATTGTAGCGGGCCCGCCAATATAACTCCAGTTGGTAATCAGACAGACCAAACTTCGGCTGGATGTAAAAATCGGCTTTAAGCCCGGGACCATGATTGGCAAAAATGCCTTGTTTGGGGTAAAAAATGCCCCTGACATTAGCCCGTAGCCGGATGTAATTGGTGCGGGGAACAAAACCCGTTTCGGCATTGTAATTTTCGCTAACATAGGCGTGTTCCCAATTGGCACGAAAGTGGCGTCGGTTGTATTGCAGCCTCGCCCCATGCGCACCCGAACCCTTGTCGTCGGGACTAAGGGCATGATGATAAAAAATCTTACCCGACCATACATTATCCTTGGAAAACAGGTTGTAATCCAGACCTAAAACCCGATTATAGGCGGAAAATTCAGTGGAGTCGGTCGCAGTTTCAATATTGGTTGCTTTATTGACGAGGATGAAACCGATACTTGAGCGGTCGAATACTTTTCGCTGTACGGCAGCGACGGTAAAATTGCTGGAAGGCACACCGCCCTGTCGTTGTGTTTGCATATTTAACAGCCCAATTCTCCAGTTATTATCGAGTTTGCCACTGACTCTTGCGCCAAATTGGATGGGGGTTTCTACCCGTTCATCTTTGATGGGGTCGTAGCCCGTCCCTATTCTTCGTGAGAAAAAGGGGTTGATACGCCGGTCACCAAAACTACCAAAAAGGTCTTGATTCTCCAGGAAAAACTGGCGTCGCTCCGGGAAAAAAATTTCAAAACGATCCAAATTAATCACCTGTCGATCTACTTCCACCTGAGAAAAATCAGGTAAAATGGTCAAGTCCAGGTTCAAGCCGGAGGTGATATTGATTTTGGCATCACCACCGTATCCAAAAGTTTCAGTCGGATTGGCGTCTTCAATATCTATGGATCGGCCGGCACTCAAATAGGGGATAATTGAAATATTGGTGCCGTTTTTAGGCAAAGGATGATCCCACTTCATCGTGCCCATGTGTCCCAGAGTCATGATGATTTCGTTGCGGGGGATGTGCTGCCAGGTGGAAAGGGTATTACTTTGGGTATCGAAGCGGTAACTATTAAAATACCATTCTTTTTCACCGGCTTTAAAGCGGAGGGTGGAGAAAGGTACGGCAATTTCACAGGTCCAATAACCATCGTGGATAGCAGCGGCTCCTTCCCATTTATTATCCCAGGCGCCATTCCAGTCATTTCGGGGGTTGTTCCCTCCATTGGAGATCAACGCTTCCCGCTTGACACCAAATGGATTCATACCAAATACAAAGGCATTGGATTTGTCTTTGTAAGGATCCAGCAAAAAGGTGATATTATCATTGCCCCCAGCCCGAAAATCTCTACGCAAAGAGGGGGTGACATAGTCATCACCTACAGAGTAACACTTGGCTGCCATATAGAGATATTTGTCATCATAAGTCATAAATATCTCCGTTCTCGGCTGTGCAAGAGTGGTATCATTAGGAAAGTATTGCCAAAATCCGTCGGCGGGGTCTCCACCATTACGCCAGGCCGCTTCATCGAGATTGCCATCTAAGACGATGGGTTCTTTGGTTTTTTTCAATCGCAGGGTTAAATCGGCGTCTATTTGCCCCGAAAGTCCGGTGACTCCGGCGATCATTATTACTACCCAATATATATTTCGCATAAAAAAATCGCTTAAGGTTTGGTGGAGACCAACAAAGTTAAGCGATTTTTTATTTTCAAAGGCAGGAGGTAGGACATTTTATGTTTTTTTGTAACTATTCAGTTGAATTTGATTTTTTTTGTAATTTTGGGGCGGATTGGTTTCGATCGGCTTAAATTGCCCTTAGGCGAAAAATGGAAACCATTCGTAGTTAATATGGATTGTACAACAACCACAACTATATTTATATTTTCAGTAAAAAATTTCAGGTCTTCTATGTCCGTTTTGTTTAAGGTAAAAAATACCGGTACCTGACGGAATAAGGCGTAAAAATTCATTTATCTCAACAACAAAACTTCCTGACTTTTTATTTGCGCTAACCCATTTCTTTTATTCAAATAATGAAATACCAGGACATATACTCCAGGAGAAACAGCCCGACTACCGACATAGCCATCCCATTTAAATGGTGGGCTATTGGTATAAAACAACCGTCCACCCCAACGATCAAATATTTCCAGAGAGATTCCCTCAAAATCAACACCAAATGGGGATACAATATCATTGACACCATCGCCATTGGGGCTAAAAGCATTGGGAATAAATAGAGGCACTTCACAGGAAGCCGTCTCAAATATAAATGGCTGTTCTATCACACAACCTTCGTATGTAAAACCAATGCGATATGTTCCAGGAAGGCTTAGGGGAAACTCCACCGATAAGGTTGTTTGGCAGGCAATCAATTCCATCCCCCAAAAAAGCAAAAAATATAACAAAATCAACTGAAGCATCAATTTTCTTCTCTCCTTCAAAGGGAAAAGAAAGGCATAGTCATCAAAATTTCCGTCAAAAACCTGACTTTTTTAAAATATTTTTCAGCACCTTTTGTAAAAAAGGCTTACCTTTGGAAGGTCAATTAACGGCAAAAAATACCCGACACTATGAGAAAGATTCCAGCAGTAGTCTTATTTTTAATATTAGCACAATACGGTGCATTTGCATTATCTGCAAGCATTTCCTATGCCACCTTCAAAAGCGACGATCAGGCTTATGTGGAGGTTTACACCTATTTGTTTGGCAATAGCCTAACATATATTCCACAGCAGGACTCTCTGCTTCAGGCAGGTGTTGAAGTAATTATTATGGTTAAATCAGGTGACAAAGTCATCCAGTTTGACAAATTCAACCTAATGAGCCCTCTGTCTAAAAAGAAGGTGGATGTGATGGACTTGAAGCGATTGACCATACCGGATGGGGCATTCACCCTTGAGGTCGATATTACCGATCTACAAGACCCGGACAATACCACCATCTACTCCTCTCCCATTAGAGTTCATTATCAGGAAGAGGGCAAAATCATACAATCAGATATTGAATTGCTCCATGCGGTCGATAAAAACATCACCAATGAGCAATTTGTAAAGGGAGGGGTACAGATGGAACCACTACCCTTTAATTTTTACAATAAGGAAGCAAGACGTTTATATTTTTACCAGGAGGTTTACAATACGGATAAGGTACTAGATGATGATTTTCTCATTTCGACTTTCGTCAATAAAGTTGACAATAAGAAAGAGACAACCATGATCTTACACCACGAGAGGAAATCCCCGGCAGCTGTCGTTCCCTATTTATTTCAAAAGGACATTTCCAATCTACCAACGGGAAACTATACCCTCAAAGTAGAAATCAGAGACCGGCAGCAAAATTTATTATCAGAACAGTCTATTTTCTTTCAAAGAAGTAATCCCTATCAAGCTATTAAAGAGCTGACGAATACAAATATCAATATCAAAAACTCCTTTGTTGAAAAACTTTCTACGGAAGACCTGGTTTACGGCATACAGGCAATCACAGCGCTGGCACCACAGGAAGACATTCCCGTACTCAATCTCATGCTCAAAAATAAAAATGTCAATGCTCAAAGAATGTACCTATTTAATTTTTGGGCAAAACAAAGCCCTAATGCTCCGGGGGTGGTCTATGATAAATTCATGGAAGTGGCACGTGCCGTAGATCAGACGTATAAGGCCGGGTTCCGTCGAGGATTCCAGACAGACAGAGGATACACCTATCTCAAATACGGCCGTCCGGATGATATCGAACGGAGGGAAACCGAAGCGAGTGCGCCACCGTATGAGATATGGACCTACAATCAATTTCCCAGTACTAATCAGCAGAATGTGAAATTTATTTTTTACAATCCCTCACTGGTAGGCGATGGTTTTATCCTTCTACATTCAGATGCAAGGGGAGAGCGAAATAATCCAAATTGGGAGCGGGATTTGTACAAAAATGCCAATCAAATAAAAGGCTCTAACTACTTTGATGGCACGGGCGTGCAGGATAATTTCAACAGAAATGCCGCTAAGATTTATAGGGATAATTGATGTAGATTGGATGAACTATTTCCATCAAAGCTTCTCCACAATGCGGTAATTCCCCATGTGGGGTATTTTTCTGTTTCAGTCAGGAGAAAGATCGCTCTTTTATTACTAAATTTTGTTGTGTATTTGAGTAAGCTTCCGTCATTTGTCAGAAGCTTTGAAATCATGAATTTATCAATAAGTTATCCGAACGCTGCAAGAAATTTAAAAAATTGTGTCCTATAGGGAATGAGCTAAAAATAACGTAAGTTCAAACTGGTTTCAGATACTGCATATTTGTCGCCATCAAATGACTTGC
>CAZNCI010000309.1:0-5054 GCA_964571475.1 uncultured Saprospiraceae bacterium
ACAATCTTCTTTCTTCTTTTCTTTCTACCCATAATTATTAATATAAAAGTACTACTTTTGCTTCGAATTTTAAATCTCAAATCACAAAGAAAATGTTTAATTTACTGATTTTCCATAAATAGACTATTTAATTTTAATAAGATGCAGGCAATTATAGAATGTGTACCTAATTTTAGTGAGGGTAGAAACCCTGCTGTTATCCGTGAAATAACACGGGAAATAGAGAAAGTAGAAGGGGTTAAATTACTGGATATTGATCCGGGTAAGGCAACCAATCGAACGGTCGTTACTTTTGTTGGGGCTCCAGATGTAGTCATAGAAGCCGCGTTTCAGGCAGTAAAAAAAGCAGCCGAAGTAATTGACATGAGCCAGCACAGCGGAGAACACCCAAGGATGGGTGCAACCGATGTTTGTCCTTTGATTCCAATTTCAGGTATCACTATGGAGGAAACTGCCAAATGGGCACATCAATTAGCCAAAAGAGTGGGAGAGGAATTGGATATTCCTGCTTATATGTACGAGTCGGCTGCTACTAGCCCGGAGCGAAAAAATTTAGCAAGCGTGCGCTCCGGAGAGTACGAAGGCTTAGTCAAAAAATTAGCGAATCCCAAATGGAAACCCGATTATGGCCCGGCGAAATTCAATAAGAGAGCTGGAGCGACAGCCTTTGGAGCAAGAGGTTTTTTGGTGGCTTATAATGTAAATATTAATACCACCTCCGTCCGAAGAGCTAATTCCATTGCCTTTGATATTCGCGAAAAAGGAAGGATCAAAAGAGAAGGAAATCCGGTGACGGGAAAAATAAAGAGAGATAAGGAGGGAAATGCCCTAAGAACTCCGGGAAGTTGCCCATCTGTCAAAGCAATTGGATGGTACATTGAAGAGTACGGAATCGCCCAAATATCTATGAATTTGACCGACATAAAGGTAACTTCCCTGCACAAAGCCTTTGAAGAATGTCGAAAAAGTGCTCAAAAAAGAGGCATGCGTGTGACAGGATCAGAATTGGTGGGTCTAGTGCCTTTGCAGGTCATGTTGGACGCCGGAAAGTATTTCCTCCGACAACAGCAACGCTCGACGGGTATTGCAGAAGAAGAAATTATTAAAATTGCGGTAAAATCATTGGGTTTAGATGAATTATCGCCCTTTGACCCCAGTCAAAAAATTATTGAATACCAATTAAAGGAAGAAGATGTCCGTCCGTTGATAAAAATGGATTTGAAAGCTTTTGCCAATGAAACGGCTTCTGAAAGTATGGCGCCGGGCGGTGGTTCAATCTCTGCATATTTGGGTACTTTAGGTGTTTCATTAGCAACCATGGTCGCTAATATCTCAGCTCACAAAAGAGGCTGGGATGACCGATGGCAGGAGTTTTCTGACTGGGCAGAAAAGGGGCAAAAAATCAAAGATAAGTTGTTGTGGCTGGTCGATGAAGATACGGCTTCTTTTAATGGAATAATGGATGCTTTTAGATTACAAAAAGGCTCGGAGGAAGAAAAAGTGGCTAGAAATAAAGCCATACAGGCTGCTACAAAATATGCTATTGAGATTCCTTTTCAGGCAATGGAAACCATCTATGAATCCTTGGAATTAATCGAAAAAATGGTAGAACTTGGCAATCCAAATTCTATCACGGATGCAGGTGTCGGAGCGTTGTGCGCCAGAGCTGGTATTCATGGAGCATTTATGAACGTGAAGATAAATTCAGCAGATTTGAAGGATAAGACCTTTGTCAATGAGATTGTTACAAAAGCACAGAATATAGCTGATCAGGCAGATGCTTTTGAGCAACGCATTATGCAAAAAGTAAATAAAAAAATTGAGGGGTGAATGAAAATTATTCACCCCTCATTCTAATATTATTTTGCAGTTTCAAAATGGTCAAAATAATCATTTAACAGCAGATAAAGTCGCTTCATATCATCTACTGAACCATTGGTTTTGATGGATTTAATCCTATCGAGCATTGGTTTTAGGATGATGTGAAGTTGATCATGATCTGCGCCTGTCATATCACATTGCCTGATGATTGAGGACGTTTCCTTTTCCAATGCTTCGGCAAGAGCTGCGGAATCTGCTCCTCCATTATTAAAATAGTCGTTCAGTATTGTTTGCATTTTCGTCATTCCATCCTGAGTGGCCTGATTAGCAATCCATTTTTTACCATTATTTAGGTGAAGTGTTTCTTCTTTTGCTTCGGTCTGTTCTGCATGATCCTCATGATGCTCTTTTGCTTCTTCCTGATGCGCTTTGTGATTATGCTCCTGTTTTTCGGTATTATTACAAGCGGTGAAACTTAAAAGGGCGAATATTCCAATTGCGATAAATGACTTCATATAAGATGTATTAGATTAAGAAATGAATAAAAATTACGGTTTGATTAAAACATCAATTGTTTTCCAAAGAGATTTTCCGAGCTTGATTAAATTTTCAGAAAAACTGGTTAAACGCCACTGCAGGATGGTTAACCTCATACTACCCATAATGATGGTAGCTAATTGCAAAGGTGAAACATCTGACCGGATAGAACCATCTTTTTGTCCGATTTCAATAAATGACTGGATCAGTGCTTTTTTTTGAGACATGATCTCCAAAACAGCTTTGGAAAGTTCCTTATTGTGTTGGAAGCTCGTTTCCGAAAAGATGACCAATACAATGGTGGGATTATTGTGGAAATGGGAAAATTGAAAATTGAAAAGGCTGATTAATTTTTCCAGACCGGAGTTTTCCCTTAGTAATAAGGGCGCCAGTGCCTCTTTCATATTGGCTTTATAATAAATAAGAACAGATTTTAGAATCTCATCCTTATTTTTAAAGTGGCGGTATAAAGCCGGTTCCGAAAAATTCATTTCCTTCGCCAGATTTTTCGTTGTCAGACTTTGTACGCCATTACTGCCAATAAGCCTGGTCGCTGCTAAAATAATGTCTATTTGCCTTGAACTAAATTCCAAAATATCTTTTTTACATGCTAAAAAACACAAACATAAAGCGAGCGATGTTAGTGCTGATTAACTTCAAAGAGTTTTAACAAAATATTAACATTGAGTCCATATCGGCTTAGTATTTGATACCCACAGGCATTTTTTTGTCGTAATTCCCTTTGATGATAGGAGACTGTCTATTACCAGTGTACTCCCTGACCCCTTTTGATACAAACCGGAATAATTCCTGAACACTTACAAGAGAATCGGCATTGTCATCGGCTTCTCCTTTCATCCCTCTAATCAAAAAATGAGTAAAAACACCTTGCCGCAATCCACTTGATTCCAGAGAGGTTTCTTCTGACTTGGAGGACATGATAAGAGCAGTCCCCGGCCTGGAGGTAGCGAGTGTCTCATAGTATTTTTCCAAAAGTGGTTTTTTACCACCTTTGGGTGTTAACCAGCTACCAGAGTGGCATGCATCTGCTATGACTAATTTATTTTTGGCCTTACTTTTATCTAAGATAGCAGCAATTTCGGTGTGTTTCAATTGTCGTTTTCCGTTGACAAAGTCTATAGGCAGAAATGCCCCCTTGATTCCATGTCCGGAAAAGTATAATAAAATGAGATCATTGGGGCCGGCATTGGTTGAGAGTTGTTCGAGTTGCTGGATAATCTTGTGTTTGGTGGCATCTTCGTCGATTAAAATACTAATTTGTTCGTCTGGCAAGGCTCCGCCTTCAGGACTTTTCAGGAAGGCATACATTCGATAGGCATCATCATCCGTAAAGTGTAAGGTTGGCATGTGATTATAGCTGGCAACACCTATGATTAATGCCCAAACTTTTATTTTTGGACTAGTTTTGGGAGACTGAGCAGGAATTGTCGCCACCGCTCCTGCAAAATTGCCATTATTCCAATTGCCTGAATATTTTTGACCATCGGCTGTGATTAAGGTGCCAAATCCATTAAAAGCGCCTTGTTTGAAGTGACCTTCGTAGCGCTCTCCATTTTTGTATTTCACGATGCCTTTTCCTTCAGGCAATCCATTTTTGAAAGCCCCTTCATAAAGGGCGTCATCTTTAAAAATATAGGTGCCAAATCCTGATTGACAGTTGCCCTTGATACAGCCTTTTGTCGGAACCGACTGAGTGGATAGAAACTCACCTTCCCGCCATTGTCCCGATTTGACCTTACCGTCAGCATAGCGTAGTTTTCCCTTGCCATTTTGGAGTCCTTTGGTAAATTCACCCATATATTGATCTCCATTTGGATAGTAGAAAACACCGGTCCCTTCTGGGTAGTTATCTTGAAAATCACCCTCATATCGACTACCATCCGGATAAGCAAATATACCTCGACCATTGGCACAATCACCTCTAAGACAACCGGATTGCAAAACTACTGCTTCCTGATCAATCTCTCGTTCCAAATCCCCTTGGGAAATAGGATGGTTTTCATCGTCAACCGCTTGCCCTTTGAGCCATTTTCCTGTTCTCTTTTTTTTATTACTGTAAGTTTTGGTACCAAATCCTTCCGGGTACCTATGTACCCATTGTCCTTTATAGATGCTTCCATCAGGATAATAACAAATGCCGGAACCGTGAATTTCACCCTGCTGAAAGGTGCCAACATAGATGGCTCCGCCTGGATAAACATAAGTGCCCTGTCCATCCTGACAGTCACCGGAGACACAGCCGTATTTAATGGTAGGGCGACTAGGTGGAGTATTGCCCTTCGCGGTTAATGTATTGGGCGTATTAGCGGTTTTAAAATGACCTTTATGCCAACGCCCCTGTTCTGACTTTCCATTTGCGAAAGTCATTTTACCCTGACCGTGCCTTTTCCCCCTGCGCCAATATCCAATGTATTTACTCCCATCATTATAAGAATATTCACCGTACCCATGCCTTTTTGCCCGAGAGAAATCTCCGACATATTTTTCGCCTCCTTCATAGAGCATAATACCATAGCCGGAATAACAGTCGCCACTAATGCATTGCGCATGGACTCCAGAGGAAAAGAATAGGAATAGTAGAAGTAAAGTTGCTGTGTTTTTCATGAGAAGTCATTTTATAGGAAACAAACGACGGCCGGTGGGGTTTTATGATAGGGAAGTGCATTAAAATGGAA
>CAZNCI010000310.1:0-5045 GCA_964571475.1 uncultured Saprospiraceae bacterium
GGGCAAAGGTAGCTTTTTTATGGGAGGAATTTGACTCATTCTAGTTTTTCTAACAACCAGGTTCGTTCGGGTAATAAAGGTTCTTGTTTAATTTTTTCTCGAAGTGAGGCAATCGCTTTTTTATCGTAAGGATTGACGTTGCGAACCTTTTGGATGTAATGCAGGATATTTTTCCAGAGATGGTAATGATAACCAATTCGTTTTTTTCTTCGAATAAATACACGGAGCGATTGCACGAGAGAGTCGAGTGCATCAAACTCTTTGAGCTCGTAGTATATTTTGAGTTGGAGTATTTTGGCCGTGACATGATTGATGAGGTCGTCGTAGTCTGCTTTTTGAAGGTAAATTAACGCCTTTTTGAAATCTTTTTTGGCAAATTCCAGTCGGGCGGTATTAAGACTGAGCGTGGTTGTTCTAAAGGGTATGTCCAAGTTCTTTTTGAAGCGATTAATAAAATTCTCTGCCCATGCCAGTTCCCGTTGTCGGATGGCGATACCAACGATATTGGTGAAGGAAAAAGGGGTGAGCTTCTCTTTGTCGAAAAGCAGTTCAAGTTCAAGTCCCTTCTTATACATATCAAAGGTTTCATCATAAAAAGCATGTTCGTTATTATTGACTTTTTTGATACAGAAATTGAGGGCAAAGAGGTAAATACCTCTAAATTCATCCTGAGAGAAGTGTACTTTTTGTTGAAAAAGAAGGGTTTTGAACCGTCTGAATTCCTTGATATTCCCCTTTTGAAATAGGATGATAAAATGATAGTATAATTTAATGGCTGGTTCTTGTTGGTAGCGGTCATATTGAGCTAATTGCAGGACTTGCTCGAAAAGTGTAGAGTCGTATTGTTTGTCGAATACAGCCTGATGAGCGCGCGTAAAACAGGCCTGTTGTAGTTTGGTAGTGATATAGGCCAGGTCGAGATTACTTCCAACGACATCCAGATTAAGGTCTTTGGATCGACCTGTTTCCAGTAAACTAAGGTATTTTTGGTACTCCAAATGAAAACGGGTAAAATAATGAGCAGAATCTCTAAGGGGCTGCTGGATGATAGATTTTTGAACCTTTTTGAATGTTCTGTCAAAATTGCGATGCATCTCATTTTTTCGGTAGGATTGGATAAGGAATTTTTCCTTTTCATGATTTTCCTTTTTGACTTCTTGTATCCAGAGAAATTCTTCTAGTATTTTGTGTAGATAGCTAAGTAATAAACCTAATTTTTTATCATCGTATTGCTCATTAGGGTAGGCCGATTGCAGGACGGATTTTTTGTTTGGGATAGCTTTTTTTGCTTTGATATTTGTACACAAAAAATGATTGATTTTAATTAAGTCTCTTCTGGTGTTAAAATAAGGCGAGTCGAGAAAAATGCTAAAATCTTTCATTTGTTTTGATGAAAATCGTGTATATATTTCCCAGATAAGTGTTTTTGTCATTTTTAATTTACTCTGTAAAAGATTCTTTTTTGTATTATTTTTTTTATTTAAAATACTGAAAATCCGTTTGTTATTATTTTATCTTAATTATTTAACTTAAATTGTACTCTGTAAAGTTAATAATTTGTTTTTGTAATTTTAATTATTACACCTCAAGTTTGTCTCGTTATTACAAAAGAAAACAGATAAAATTATTGACTCATGCAAAATATTTCCTTTTTTAGAATCAGGTTTTTTTTACTACTTTTTTTATTTTCTTCCTTTGTTTATGTCCGGGCTGAAGCGCAGTGTAATGATTCACTTACCTTAGTTGATTTTTATCAGGCAACAGGTGGAATCAATTGGGCGCACAATGAAAATTGGCTGGAACCCGATCAATCAATTGGGAATTGGTATGGAATAACGGTGGATGAAAATGGATGTGTAACACGACTTGCCCTACCTGCCAATGATTTAAATGGGGAAATACCATATAGTCTTACCAATTTATCTCAATTACATTATTTAAATATTAGAGGGGGGGAGCTTTCTCCCGTTGTTTTGTCAGGGTTGGGGGCGCTTTCCATGATGGATTCTTTACTGGTAACTGGTTCTCTGGGGGCAGAAATTCCTGCCGAGTTAGCGGAAATACAAAGTCTAAAATTATTATTTATTTCGAACGGAAAAGGGAGTATTCCTAAAGAGTTGGGAAGTCTTTCTAACCTGAGGGAACTCTTGTTATTTGGGGAGGAAATTACTGGCAATATTCCACCCGAGCTAGGGAATTTAACCAATTTGTATCGGTTGTGGATTGTTGGAACGTCCATTGATGGAGTAATTCCGGCAGAATTGGGAGGTCTGTCTAATCTTGAGGATTTATATTTGGGGGATAATCGGATCTCGGGTAGCATCCCACCCGAACTAGGGAATTTGCAAAATTTAAAAACGTGTCGTTTAGATGGCAATCAACTGGAAGGGAGCATTCCTTCAGAGTTGGCGAATATGTCTGAATTATTGGTTTTGTATTTGTTCAATAATAGATTGACAGGGGTACTTCCTGCTTCGTTTGAACATTTGACAGTATTGAAAGATTTGAGGATCAGCTATAACCAATTAACTGGTATAATTCCGGCAGAATTTGCAAATATAACGAATCTTCGTACGCTAGACTTAAGGCATAATCGATTAAGTGGGGAGCTACCTGTAGCGTTAGCAAACCTGTCTGCGCTTGAAGGGTTAAGTTTAGATGAAAACCAGTTAATTGGAGGAATTCCAGCCGAATATGGAAATTTTTCAAACTTAAAGGTTTTTACTTTAAGTTCCAATATGCTATCAGGGGCACTTCCCCCCAGATTAGGTGATTTGATAAATTTGGAGAAAATTAACTTATCAGATAATAATTTTGAAGGGTGTTTCCCTTTTCATTACACAACTTTTTGTGATATAAATTATGCTGATTTTGAAAATAACCCCGCACTTGCCTACGGAGGCGATTTTAATGCTTTTTGCGCAGGGGATCCAGCATTCGGTTGTCCTCCCATCATTCAAGGACGTGTCGTTTTTGATGAAAATCAGGATTGTATAATTAACACTTCTGAAATAGGCCTACAGGGATGGACTATTAAAGCTGGCTCTTTGAATGGGGATTTTTGGGGACTAACAAATGTAAATGGGGATTTTGGAATTCATGTCTTTCCTGAGGAATACGAGGTAGAAACAATTGCTCCCAGTGGATATTGGGAGGTTATTTGTCCGCAAATACCTACCACAACTATGGTGGATACACTAGTACCGGACACCCTGAATTTTTTTGCAAAGGCTTTGATTGACTGCCCATACATGACCACCGATATTTCCACCTCTTTTTTACGCCCATGTTTTTCCAGTGTTTACACTGTTAACTATTGTAATGAAGGAACAATTGCATCTGATAATACTTATATTAAAGTATCCTTCGATGACCTTATTACGGTAGATTCTGCTTCTATAAATATTAGTAGTGTAGTGGATAATGCCTTCATCTTTGATCTGGGTGATGTTGCCGTTAATGAATGCGGTTCTTTTTCTATTTATACCACAATTTCCTGTGATGCCGTATTGGGGCAGGCACTCTGTGCCAACGCTCATATTTATCCAGATGCTATTTGCGCTGAAATATCCCCTGAATGGTCGGGAGCCACTGTTGAAGTACAGGGAAGTTGTGAAGGAGACGAGGTGCATTTTATTATCAAAAACACGGGGGAAGGAGATATGCTTCAGAACCGTAGTTATATTATTGTGGAGGATGGTTTGATTTTAATGTCAGAACCCGTTCCTTTTATACTAAATGCGAGTGGTGATATGGATATAACTTTACCTGCGAATGGTTCGACCTATGTGCTACAGGCGATGCAGGTTGAAAATCACCCACTCCCTTCTATGCCAACCGCTTTTGTGGAAGGCTGTGGAACGAATGATGAAGGTGGATTTAGTACAGGTTATGTCACTCAACTTCCAGAGGATGATGCGGTACCTTTTGTTTCTATTGATTGTCAGGAAGTCACCAGTTCTTACGATCCAAATGATAAACGAGCTTACCCCAAGGGATACGGAGATGAATACTATATTGAAAGGGGACAGGACATTGAGTACCATATTCGATTTCAGAATACGGGGACAGACACGGCGTTTACGGTCATTGTAGAGGATGTGCTTTCGCAAAATTTAGAAAGGACAAGTTTTCGGAGAGGGGCAAGTAGCCATCCATATCGGGTTGAAATTGCAGGGGAGGATACTTTGCGTTTTATTTTTGAAAATATATTGTTGCCGGATAGTCTTGTGAATGAACCGGCTTCACATGGTTTTGTCAAATTCAGGATTAGCCAGAAGGGAGGTTTAGATGTCAATACTCAAATTGCCAATACCGCTGATATTTACTTTGATTACAACGATCCCGTACGTACGAATACTACGCTTCACACCATTGGCGAGCACTTTATTGCAGTTGCCACAGAAAAGGTGATTATTCCAGATTTGAAAGTATCCATTGCTCCCAACCCAATGATAAATCAGACCATTATTCGAATTGATGGCACTGAATATCAAGAAGCACAATTGCGCTTGTACAACACCTTGGGGGGGGTGGTTCAAATGGCTACTTTTAATAAAAGGGAAGTATTATTAAAACGAAGTGATTTAAGCCCGGGTATTTACTTCTTTGATGTTTTGTTGGATGGACAGAAGGGCTTTATAGGGAAATTGGTGGTGGAGTAGCAAAGGTAGCTTTTTTATGGGAGTTCCTTTTTACGAAGTAGGTTTTTTATTTTTGATGATTATTCCCTATCCTGAATATGGATTATCAGCGTAGATTGAATGGGAAGTATTTGATTTTTGGAGGTGTTGGTTTCCTGAAGTTGCAATTACTTTACTTTGATTGCTAAATCATGTATTTTTGTGCCAAACAAAACACACACACAATGAACTTATTTAAGAAAATCTATTTGGGGATTCCCATTTTGTTATTATTTATTATTAGTCCCCTTAAAGCACAGGTGCCACCGGAAACAGCTTATGGTGTTCCCGTCGATCCTTCTGATGTACCAATGCCGGGGTATTTACAACCTATACAGGACTTAGATTATGCGGTAGATATTA
>CAZNCI010000311.1:0-5037 GCA_964571475.1 uncultured Saprospiraceae bacterium
CACAGGTGTTGCCGCTACAAGCGTAACATCGTAGCGGCTATTTCAATAGCCGTCCGAATATCAGCACGAAGTGCGCAGATATAAAAAAGAAACAGCAATTTCCCATGTGGATTATTTTTCTATTTCATTCGAGAGAAAGGCTGATTTTTGTTGTTAAATTTTATTAGGTGTGTAAGCAAGCTTCCGTCATTCGGCGAAACCGGCATCTCTGAAACCTGTTCCGACGAATGACGGAAGCTTTGAAATTATAAATGCATCAAGCCCAGACCTAAATTTAAAAAATTGTGCCAGATGGGAATTGCTAAAAAAGAAACAATGGCACTCCTCTGGCGAACCCAAGGGTTTTAACTCCTTGGCGGTTGGAAACGTGCCGTTTTTTTGCATAAGCGATGGGAATAGGTGCCGACGTAGGAGGCAGACTCGCAGCTTTGCGGAGAGGCCGAACGAATAGTGAGCCTATGGACGTAGCGACCCCGACGCTGGGATGAGGGAGGCATTGGGCAGGAGGGGATATGCCCAACAAGCTTTAATTTTGACAGGGTCTCGGGCTTCGACCTTGGAATCTGATGCGGAAGACCCCCAAATAATAAAATACCTTCACTTATTTGTTCACCTGATGGTATTGGGTTATCTTTGTGGGCAGAAGCACCTGCTCAATAGAAAGGGAAAAATGAATAAATTAATAGATCAACAGCTCAATGCGAAGCGGAGTCAACTGGATGAGGTTGTCAAGAACCTGCATGAATTATGTATAAAAATTGACCAGCAGCAATTGGCGGCTACGGTGAGTGACCTGCGGATTCGCATCCACGATCCGTATATGTTTGTGATCGTTGGGGAGGTGAAATCGGGTAAGAGTTCCTTTGTGAATGCTTTATTGGATGCCGGCAGGGAGATTACCAAAGCTGCGCCCCAACCTATGACGGATACCATTCAGCAGATTGTTTATGGGGAGGAGGAAAAGATGATCGAGATCAGTCCCTACCTCAAAAAGATCATGATTCCGGTGGAGATTTTGAAGGAAATTGCCATCGTGGATACGCCGGGGACCAATACCATAGTGGAGCATCATCAGGAGATCACAGAGGGTTTTATTCCGGCATCGGATCTGATCGTATTTGTCTTTGAAGCCAAAAATCCATACCGGCAGTCGGCCTGGGATTTTTTCAATTTCATCAATGATGAATGGAAGAAAAAAATCATCTTTGTTCTACAGCAAAAAGACCTGCTGAACGAGGCAGATTTGGCGGTGAATATGAATGGTGTCCGGGAGTATGCCGAGAAAAAAGGCATGGCTAATCCGACGGTATTTGCCGTATCTGCCAAGCAGGAAATGGAAGGGGAGAAGCAGCTCAGCGGTTTTGAAGAGGTGCGGGCGTTTATTACTCAAAATATCACAGGAGGAAAAGCACCCGTTTTGAAATTATTGAACTCCATCGAAACGGCCGAAAATATCAATGACCGGATTGATAAAGGGGTGGAATTGAGGCATGAACAGTGGGTGGCGGATGTTGCATTTCGGCAGGATATTATCAATACACTCAATGAGCAGGAAGGTAAATCGGCCACTCAGGTCGATATTTTGGTCGAGAATCTGGTGGCAGCCTATGAGCGAATTACCCGTGAGAAGGAGCAGGAACTGAAGCAGGGACTTTCTTTTTTATCCTTATTGAAACGGTCGCTTACTTCGGTTTTTTCCAAGAAATCTTCGATTAAAGACTGGCTGCAGGAGCTGGCAGAGAAGTTGGAGAAGGATATGTCCAATCAGATGAATGCCAAGCTCAATGAAGGGGTGGTGAACCTCGCCGACAGCGTCCAGCAGATGGCAAAAATTATTGACCTGAAAATCAAAAACAGCCAGACCATTCTAAAAAATGACCATGATCTATTCAGTAGTATCGCCGAAAGGCGTGCCAATGTGTTGAAAGAATTACAGGATACCTTCGGAGCGTTTATGAACCAAACCGATAATTTTAAGGACGAAACCCTTTTTCCGGATAAGCAGGCATTGTCTCCCAATCTGGCGACGGGCTCCGGGATGGCAGCTATTGGGGTCATTCTCATGTCGGTCACACAGGGCATGTTTTTTGACATCACAGGGGGGATACTGACGACTATCGGTATTTTGTTTGCCGGGGTATCTACCAGCTCCAGTAGGAAGAAAATTATCAGCGGCTACCGAAAGGAAGTGGATAAAGGCAGGGAGCGGATAGAGACGGAAATTTCTGCGAAATTGAAAGCATATATCAAGCATCTGAAAGAAAAAATTGACGCTAATTTCACCTCATTTGATGAACTATTGGAGCGGGAATCCAGTGTGATTTCAGCCTTGAGGGGAAGTCAGGAAAGCATCAAAAATGCCCTAAAAAACATGAAAGAGGAGATTACTTAATCAATCAATCAATATTTAAATTATTATGACTAGAGTTTTATTATTTTTGTTCATGGGGCTTTTTTTAGTAGCCTGTGATTCAAAACCTGCCAAGGAGGGGGATGACGCCTCTACTGAAGCACATAGCACACAAGCAGAAGAGGGCGATTTTAAATGGCTCGCTGAAAATTTTGGGGACAAAAAAATCATCCGCTACCAAATACCGGGCTTCGAGCATTTATCACTCGACCAAAAGAAACTGGTGTATTACCTGACGCAGGCAGGATTATCCGGCAGGGATATTATGTGGGATATGAATTACCGTTACAATTTGCCCATCCGTTCGGTATTGGAGCACATCGTGACCACTTATGAAGGGGATAAGACATCGGCTGATTGGAAAAATTTTATGACTTACGTCAAAAATGTGTGGTTCTCTAACGGGATTCACCACCATTATTCTATGGATAAATTCAATCCTGAATTTTCACAGACTTATTTTGAAGGATTGATGAAAGCAACTGATACCTCTTTGGATGCGGAGATTGTGAAAGTGATGTTTGACCCAGGTATTGATGCTAAAAAGGTAAGTCTAGATCCTAAAAAGGATTTGATTTTATCTTCTGCTGTTAATTTCTACGGGCCGGATGTAACAGAGAAGGAGGTGACTGATTTTTATAAAAAAATGATCGACAAAACGGATAAAACACCCATTTCTTATGGTTTGAATTCTCGATTGGCACACGATGAAAATGGGAAGTTAGTAGAGCAGGTGTGGAAGGTAGATGGGATGTATGGTCCCGCTATTCAGGAAATCGTAAAATGGCTGACCAAGGCGGCCTTTGTCGCTGAAAATGCCCGACAAAAGGAAGCATTCGAACTGTTGATTAAATATTACCGAACGGGTAATTTAAAAACCTGGGATGATTATAACATCGCCTGGGCGAGTACCAAGGATGGAGATGTAGATTACATCAATGGTTTTGTCGAGGTCTATAACGATCCAAAAGGATTTAGAGGTTCTTACGAAACGATCGTCCAGATTACCGATTTTGAGGCATCAGCGAGAATGAAAGTATTGGCGGATAATGTACAGTGGTTTGAGGATCATTCCAGCATTATGGATGAACATAAAAAGAAAAATGTCAAAGGAGTTTCCTATAAAGTAGTTACGGTAGCCGGAGAGGCAGGAGATGCTTCGCCATCGACCCCCATCGGTGTTAATTTGCCAAATGCCAACTGGATCAGGGCGACACATGGATCTAAATCTGTCAGTCTGGGTAATATCATCGAGGCATACGAAAAAGCAAGTGCAGGAGGTATTTTGGATGAGTTTGCTTACTCTCCAGAGGAAATTGCAAGGGTGAAGGAGTATGGTAGTCTGGCGGATAAGATGCACACCGCATTGCACGAGGTAGTGGGACACGCTTCAGGCGTCATTAACCCAGGCGTCGGTACGCCGAAGGAAACTTTGAAAAACTATGCCTCTACGCTGGAAGAAGCCCGTGCTGACCTGGTAGGATTGTATTATTTGATGGATCAAAAAATGGTTGACCTTGGTCTGGTGCCTAATTTAGAGGTAGGAAAAGCTGCTTACGATGATTATATCCGCAATGGTATGATGACACAATTGAGAAGAATCAAACCGGGCAAAGATATTGAAGAGGCACACATGCGTAACCGACAGCTGGTAGCAGCGTGGGCGATGAACCGAGGTGCAAAAGACAATGTAATTGAAAGGGTGACCAAAGATGGGAAGACCTATTTTGTGATCCATGATTACGAAAAATTACACGGCTATTTCGGTGAATTGCTAAGAGAAATTCAGCGCATTAAATCCGAAGGAGATTACAAAGCAGGGAAAGCCCTTGTCGAGACCTATGGCGTGAAGGTTGACAAGGCATTACATCAGGAGGTATTGCGCCGTTCCGAGCAATTACACATTCCTCCTTATGGTGGATTTATCAATCCGAAATTGGTACCGGTGACGGATGAGGATGGCAAAATTACAGACATCAAGGTGGAGTATCCCGATGATTTCTCTACACAGATGTTGGACTATTCCAGGGAATATGGATTTTTGTCTGGTGCAAAGTAATGAATCGTTATCAGTAGCATTCACTCCGGAAAGTACCACTTTTCGGAGTGAATTTAAGGTGATTATTCGATAAGTTCCGTCGAATAATTATCTTATTTAATCGAGTAAAGTTGCAGCGGTAATAAAAAACAGCCTATTTTGGAGCATTGTTTATCACCTGAAAATTAAGTAACTTTGTAGAAAATAAGAGAAATGGAACAACTAATATCAATAAATTATCCAGAGTCATTGGCGTTTTCACTTAAAATGGAAAATCAAGAATTTAAAAGTGAAATGAAAAGAATATCTTTGATAAAACTATACGAATTGGGGAAAATTTCTTCTGGACTTGCTGCAAAATTGTTAGACATTAACCGTATTGATTTTCTTGAACTGCTTGAAAAATATAACGTTTCATATTTCCATCAAGGTCTTGAAAATGAAATAGAGTCAGATTTGTTAAATGCGTAGAGTAATATCTAATACAACCCCAATCATATCTTTACTTAAAGTTGATAAGCTCAATCTTCTTGAAAAATTATACAAGAAAGTAATTGTTCCAACAGCCGTATATTTAGAAATTGAAAAA
>CAZNCI010000312.1:0-5001 GCA_964571475.1 uncultured Saprospiraceae bacterium
CCAAAGTATTAAACTTCGTCCTCCTCAAAACGAAGGTAATTATACCGTTTGTATATGGACCTGGACACAAAATGGAAAACGGCAGTCCTTATACCTTCGCTCAGAGCGCAACCCTGATGCTAAAAAATATGCGCAAAAATTTGATAACTTTTTGAATTTTTCCCTGAAAAATGGGGAAAAACGCTATCAAAAAGACAGTCTGGGGGAAGAAATTACCTTTAAAGAAATTAACAATCTAGGGGATAAGGCCATCTGGTCAGATCAGGGGCGGATACTAAAATGGCATTACAAAAATCAATTTTTATTTACTATGGGCGTGGATCGTTTGAAGTCAATTAACGATGCCGAAAAGGATTTTGAGACGATTAAACGACTTTCTGAAATTATTAATCGGGGGATTGAATAAGGCGTAAATATTGCTATTTACTGATTATTAGCCTATCTTTGGTGAAATTTCAGTCATCCAATATTACCAGTTGTACTTAGTTTTATGAGCTGGGTATGGTTTGTAGTTAAAGTCCCTATTTCATATTATGGTTATAAAATTTACACCTGCTTTAGCCTTTTATTATTTCCTTTTTTGTGGAGTAAGCGTCTGTTATGTATAGCGTTTATTCAAGGAATTGGTCTTTTCATTACCTATTATTTTTGTCTGCAATGGTAATGTTTGCATTGTCTCTCAATGCACAGGGTGGCGGCGGTGTTCAGTTTAGAACTCAAGGAGATTTTACGGGGAATTATGCTTATTTAAATGATATTCCGACCAATGGACTGGATATTGATTCGGATGGCAATGTGGACATCATTCCCGCTTGTAGCTGTCGTTCGGCGGAGGTGATTGCCAATGGGGAGAATAGCGATGCCGGGTATTTTGACGACCAATTAATCATTGCGACGGGCGTGAGCGGTCAGAGTTGGACGTTGGCTGCTCATCAAAATATATTATCTCCGTTGGATCTGGCGCCCTTGTCAAATGGGACTCTTTTTAATGAAATTGGGAATACCGGTATCTATATTTTGAAATTTGTCCATAGCGAATCCAGCTCTTATAATGCTTTTGTTGATGGGGGAAATGGTGTCTTGGGACCGGTGGAGAACCAATGTTTCTATCCCGATCCAGAGATTATGAATTTGGATACTTTTTACTGTGATGATGCAGAAAATATTTCCCTCTTTGGCATTACAACTTCTCCTTTTGATGGCAATGTTGACTGGTTAGCAGCCAGTAACGAAAATTGGTTTATCGAAAGAGAAGAAGATGGCTTTTTTCAGTTCTCTTCCATCTTTTCTCCCGGAGAGTTGGGGGAAGGGACTTATCAGGTGAGTTATATTTATGATGCTGGCTATGCCATGGATCATACCAACCGAACGGGCTGTATGAGGACGGCGAAAATGCAGGTAAAAGTGCAGGCGGCTTATCCGATGATTTGTAATGGGACACTGGGAACTTCGATTGGTGTGAATAGTTGTGAGGTAGTCTTGACGCCGGATAATTTATTGGCGGGGGCACCATTGCATCCCGAAAATTTCATCATTGATGTGATTACCCAGGAGGGGGTCAATATAGGGCCCATTTTGACCGCTGATTATGTGGGGCAGACACTTACTGCGATTATTACTGACAATTGCAATGGTGCTTTTTGTACCGCTAATATCATTTTGCAGGATTTCCACCCACCAGTTTTGTCTATACCTAATGATACGATAATTTCCTGTCTTTCTGCCGTTACCCCTTCGGTGACTGGTTTTGCGGAGGCAACGGATTGTCAGTCAGTTGTGATTACTTATGAAGATGAGTGGATTGATCTGGATTGCAATGACGATGTGTATAGTGCCAGGATTATTCGGACATGGAGCGCCGTAGATCCCTCCGGCAATGAATCACAGAGGGCGCAGCAAATTTTCATTAAATTAGGAGGGGTATCTGATTTGCTCTTTCCTGATGATGTGAGTTATGAATGTAGTGACTGGCTTGCCAATCCCAGTATTACAGATGCGACGCTTCAGGGGGCAGGACGACCCAATTTGACACCGAATAGTCCTTGTCGTATAGCGGCATCTTTTATGGATGATACATTGCCACTTTGTGGTAATACGGATCGGAATTTTATTATTTTACGAAAATGGACGGTGATTAATCTTTGCACGAATGAGATATTGACGATTGATTCGCAGGAAAAGGATCCTATTCAATTCATTACGGTTAAGGATGAAAAGGTGCCGGATATGAGTACCCAGCCGGTTGTTTTACCGGTTGATGTCGGTCAGTTGGAACAGGAGAACGGGGTATGCGCCTCGCGTGGATTTATTCCTGCACCTATTTATTTTGATGATTGTAATGAGGTGACCATCCATATTTACAGCTCGATAGGGGAGTTGGATTATGTGAATGGGACAGATGGCAGGCAGGGAGGATTTCTACCTGCCCCCGGTTTGCCATTGGGGGATCATTTGTTAAGTTATGAAATAATTGATGACTGTGGGAATAGTCAGTTATTGGAAGATGAGTTGACCATTGTCGATGAAGAAGCTCCACAAGTGATTTGTAATCCTGCCTTGACAGTGGTATTGCCATCAAATGGGCACGGTGTGTTATATGCTTCTTCCATTGATGAAAATAGTAGAGATAATTGTTGCGTTGATCAGGTTTTGGTTAAAAAAAGTGGCGAACCAGATACGGAATTTGCTACTTTTGTTGAATTTTTTTGTGAAAATGAAGTACTGGAAATCATTTTGAGAGTAACGGATTGTGCCGGGAATTATAATGAGTGCTCCTCTTTTGTAACGGTAAGAGATAATCAATCACCCTACATTATTCAGGTGTCAGAAGATGAGTTTCTCGTATGTGGAGATGATATTTCTGCTTATTTGGATGGAGATTATCACGCACCTGTTTTTGGTGATAATTGTGGTTATGACGTCAATTTTTCTACTTCACTTGATCTCAATGATTGTGGAATTGGTCGATTATTGCGAAGGTGGGAAGCGCAGGATAACGATGTAAATGAGACCGCTGTTGATTCGCAATTTATTTGGCTACAGCCCAATCACGATTACGAAATAACGCTGCCTTCTGACGCCGTTATGTCTTGCCCTTTGGTGAGTTTTAATGATGTGGAATTGAAGAGTTTTGGGTGTGATTTGCTTACCGCAAATGTAACATTTGATACCTTAATAACCAATAGCAATGGCTTATGTATGACTATATTTCGGAGTTATTCTATTGTAAATTGGTGTGAATATGACGGAGAAAGTGAAGCGACTGTTTTACCCCGATTGGTAGATGATGGCACGGGTTTGGCAACGGGCTATGTATTGCATTCAAATGGAGAAATTTTATTGCGAAGTGTACCCGGAACAGAGCTGCCTGTGGGTATTTCAACAGGCTTTTATAGTTATCAGCAACAGATTCATATCGTTGACAGTCAGGCGCCGACGCTTGAAGTACAAAGTCAGTTGAATTATTGCCTAAATGGCGAATGTAGGGGGAATGTTAATTTGCTTTTTGTGGTGACTGATGATTGTACGGCATTGCCTTTTGTGGAGTATAAAGTGCTGGATGAAACGGAGGGTTTTGTGCAGGATACCATAGGTGAGTTGATTTCCATGGGAGAGAATAGTTATCGAATTGCTGGTTTATATCCTTCCGGTAATTATACATTTCAGATAGAAATGAGAGATAATTGTGGAGCTATTGACCGCGTACCTGTTTTGTTGACCGTCGGTGATTGTACTGCACCGGAAATAAGCTGTATCAATGATGTTTTTATCGACCTGGATGAGCAGGGGGAATATGAGCTTTATACATCTGATGTACTATTGGAAGTGATGGATGCCTGTAGCGAAGTAAATACGTCTTTTATGGAGATGGAAGCCCAGGTGTCACTGCTCTATGGCTGTGGAGATACAGGGGTTGATACCCTTGAAGTGTGGGCAATAGACGAGGCGGGTAATAGGAGCAGTTGCGAGGTTTTTGTCCATGTTAGGGATACTGTTTCGAATTGTATATCATTTTATCATATAGCAGGCCAGGTAGGATTGGCAGAAGGAGATGGGGTTGGAGATGTTGATGTTTTCCTTGTTGGATCTATTAATTCTGAAGGGCAGACGGATGATAGCGGGGCCTTTTTATTTGAAGATGTACCGGAGGCTGACAGCTATCGTTTGACAGCGAGTAAACAGGATCAATATATTAATGGTGTTTCTACTTTTGATATTATCAGGGTGCAGCGACATTTGCTGGGGACACTGCCGTTATCGTCTCCATACAAAATATTAGCGGCAGACGTGAATGACTCAGGTATTGTTTCCACACTGGATATTATCTATATGCGGAAATTAATTTTGGGTATTAGTACGACTTTCCCCAATCGCCCGGAGCCCTGGTTTTTCATTCCTGCTGATTATGAATTTGAGCATCCTTTGGAGCCATTATTGGAAAATTTTCCAAGGAGTATCACCGTTTCACCACTTGATACCAATAAGGTGGTGAATTTCATAGGGATAAAAGTAGGGGATGTGAATAATTCAGTGGTATTGTAAGGGCTATTGAATGAATTTTTGTAAATTTAAACTGGTTTTAGACACTACCTCGTCGTCGCCGTCAAATGGCTAATTGATCATTCTCCCGGAGACAAAAGAATTCCAGCGGTGTGACATTATTGTTATAACAGTAGGAACCGACATTTGCCGGAACAACGCATTTGATATATTCCAGATGCGCTAATAGTCAAAACTGTGGGGAAAGTTTCAACCAGTATTCATTTTCTTTTCGACTGATTTTAGCTAAAGGTTGAGTCCACTCCGAAAAGTCATCAATACCCAAAATGCTTCTTTTGGCCCTGCCTGGTGGTAAACAGGGAAATTTTCATTTTACTCAAAGCCTGCCCATCCGCAAGCGGTTCTATCGCTTGAATGTCCACAGGACATTCACCCTGCGGGATCGTGCCTGCCCATCCGCAAGCGGTTCTATCGCTTGAATGTCCACAGGACATTCACCCT
>CAZNCI010000313.1:0-4991 GCA_964571475.1 uncultured Saprospiraceae bacterium
AGTCCCCTTATAATCTGTGATAATTGCATATTCCATTAGCAGCTTTTGGAAATCCAAGCTAAGATGTTTAAGTTTTCCAGCTTTTATAGAAGGACTACTCTCAAGTTGGGTGACAATTATTTTTTCTTCTCTGGTTGCTGCCTGCTCTTCCAGCATCTTTTTTAGGAGTAGGAGATAAGTTTCTTTTTGACGATTCGGGCTGACAAACTGAATGGGTAATTTGCCCAGTTTATTGAGTTCGGATACAGGAAAACCACGTTTTAGTAATCCTTTAACAAATGCGCCCTTTTCATTCATTAAGCTAATATCAAGTGGACTCATGTTGGTAAAAAAAGTATCCTCTAATCGAACCTCTAACTGTTCCAACAACTGAAAATAATAATTGGCATCCTCCGATAATAGTGCCTGAAGCAGCAAGGTATATTTTAATTGATTTAAATAGGCAGTAGATGGTTCTTTTATTGTTTTCAGGTACAAAAAAAGCAGCGTCCGCTCTCCCTCAAAACTCTGACTAAAAATCGAAAAATCAAAACTATTATAGCCTTTTTTATTCTGTCGAAAAGGATCTGCATTTTTATCGAATAATAGTGCCATGGTGTGAAGGTCTGCCATTATCGCTGCGGCCATTAAAGGAGTAGTTCCATCTTTATTTTGTGCTTCGACATTGGCCCCTTTTTCAATTAATTCCGTTATCAAATGGGGCATTTTGTAATAAATGGCATTGATTAATGGATTCATATCCAGGCCCTCACCATCAATCAGGACGCCCTTATTTAACCAGGAAATTGCTGCAATTTCATCTTGCCCAAAAATACTTTTCATCAACTCCTGAGTATTTATCAGCCGCGTGTTATCGGCCTGTGAGTAGCTGTTAATCCCAGTCAATGATAAAAAGGCCAGCAAAATAAACCAGTAGTAACTTCTATATTTCTTCATAATTTACGTTTTTATTATTCCATGCGTTCCATTACAAACTCTGTCACATATTTGCCATACCATTCCGGTTTATCCCCGTTGGGATAGGTCTCATCAAACATGGTCAAATGCAGGGTATCCTCCTCAATAAAATAGCGGTAAAACTGTTTTCCCCCCTCGAAGCCGGGTACTTTGGCAATCATCGGAATCGCTGTAGCCGTAGAGTCGGTATGGTTATAACTTCCGGCATTAAATACAAGCGTTCGGAAGCCCGCCATCAATTCCCCCTCTGTTGGTTTTGAAAGATCAACAAAAGCTTTCCTTGGCTCACCCGTTGGTGTCCACATAATTGAATAGGTCGCATCGGTGAAGATGAACATTCCGGGCTGCGCCTCGTGGATAGAGTAGGTCGTATCTTTTGTTTTCCAATGGATGGATAGCATAGACCACGTTCCTTTTAACGCGTTTACATTAATTGATTTGGTAAAATGCACGCCCACTTTTTTCATCTGGCAACTCACCGAAAGATTTATTACCAAAATAGTAAACAAAACTATTCTCTTCATCATAATATAAATTTATTATGGGGTAAAAATAGGATTGCATTCACTAAGACAATCAAAAAAAGTCTAAAATCAGGGGGCATTTAATTAAATGAGACCTCTTTTTTTTCGAAATTCATTCGGAGTCATCTGCACGTATTTTGCGAAAGCCCGATTGAAAGTACTTTTATTGGTAAAACCGGCATCAAGTGCAATGGCGAATATTTTTTGGTCATCATAGTCAGGATCGTGAAGTAGTTTTTTAGCATACTCCACTCTGTTGTTGTTGATTAATTCTTTGAGCGTGGTATGGAGATTTTGCGAAATTGCCTGAGAAATATGATGACTTTTTTCACCAATTCCTTCACAGATATATTTAAGGTCAATATTTCGATTGAGTAAATTTTCTTCTTTGGACAAAAATGTAATTATCTTCTCTGCAATCTCTTTTTGCCGCTCCTCATTTAAGGAGGAAGTATAATATTTTTTCGTTATTTGGTGTAGTAATTTGGGACGAAAGTACAATACATAAGCAACCAACATCATGATGGACGAGGTGATTAAAAAATAGTAAATAAACCATTGATAAGACCCGGCAAAAGCGGTCAGGTAAGCCTCAATTATCCCTGTTACAAGGTATAAAACAGACAAGAGCTGAATGTATAATTTTTGCTCTCCCTGTAAGCTCGAAAACAATCGCCTCGCTTCTAAAAATATTAATCCGCCATAAAACGTAAGATGGGCAGCAATACCGTAATTAAGAGGCATCAGAATATCCCAAAAATGTGCCTGAATAAAAGCAATACGCGCCGCGCCCTCGTAAGTAAATAAATAAACGGTAATCCCCAAATAAATAAACCAGGGAATGAAATGTACCCACATTTTTCTAAAAGAGAAAAAATGATTGCCCTGATAATACTTTACATAAAACCATAAAAATGGTCCATATAACATCCACAGCGAAATAGTCACACTCATATATTCCGGATAATCATACAGTAATTTCCCCGATGAATACAAAAAATAAATCTGTCCTAAAGAAAAGATTAAGAGGTATCCCGCCAAAAAAATATTGGCCTTGTTTTTTTTATTAAAAAAGATTCCACCTGCGACAAAAACCCCTATCAAAGCATAAAAGAAAAGTAGGAATCGTAGAAATATCATTTCAAATTAAATTAATAAATCAATCTCTGACACTTCGGGCAGGGCGGTCTCCAATATTTCATTTAGTCCCCATTGCATGGCCATTTTGTCACCAGTCGTAAAGAATTTTTTTTGACTATTTTTATAAACCGTCAATTTGCCATATTCTCCCAATATTTTTTTCAATTGTCGGGCAATGGCCGGTGCGGGGTCAATAATTGTCGCCTCCTTCGGAATCAGACTTTCAATAACAGAACGAATAAAAGGATAATGTGTGCACCCCAAAACGAAGGTATCTGCCTTTTTTTTCAGCATTGGGGATAATACCTGCTCTAATAATGTCCGAACCTCGGGCGTATGTGCTTTGCCGTCCTCAATCAAAGGCACGAGCCCTGTACAGGGATTTTGAAGAACGGTCATATCGTTGGCATACTTCAGGGTCAGGCTTTTGTAACGGTCACTGCTGATCGTTCCGGCAGTTGCCAATACACCGATGGTATGCGTTTGGGTATGACTCACAGCCGGTTTGACGGCGGGTTCCATCCCAATAAAAGGAACATCTGGGTAGGTCTTTCGCAATAAGGGAAGTGCAGCAGCCGTAGCGGTATTGCAGGCAATAACGATGGCTTTACAATTTTGCTTCAAAAAAAAATCAGTAATAGCCAGACAGTATTGTTGAATTTGTTCCGGGGTTTTATCACCATAGGGGATATGCCCGGCATCCGCAAAATAGATATAGTCCTCCTTAGGTAATAAACGAAAAACGGCATTGGCAACCGTCAGGCCGCCAATGCCGGAATCCATAATACCAATGGGTTGTTTAGTATTGGTCATGGACATTCAGGTATTACATACCCAATTTTGCTTTAACTTTTGCGCTTACGTCCTGTGATTCATCTGCATAAAGCAATACGCCCTGCTCGAAGATAAACTGATAACCTCCTTCTTTGGCAACGGCCTTGATAGCGACATCCACTTTATCGTAGATTGGCTTCAATAAGGTATTTCGCTTAGCTTCCAATTTTTGAGCCATATCCTGCTGGTATTGTTGAATCTCCACCTGGCGCTGTTGTAATTTAGCGGCTTCCTCTTCCTGTTGTTTAGGAGAGAGGGTTCCTGCTTCTACTTTCTTCTGAATGGCCTCATAATCTTTTTGGAACTGATCGACCATTTTTTGTCCACTCTTTTGAAGTTGTTTTTGATACGCTTCCAAATTGGCATCGGCCTGCTTCACCTCAGGTAAAGCATTTAGGATTTCACCTGAATTGATGTATCCAAATTTTTGTGCTTCCATTGAAGGTGCGAACACAAAATATGCAGCTGCAAATAAAGCTACCGTGAAAAATTTTCTAATTGTCATGTTTAATTATATTTATATATCCCCTTCATGGGGTAAAAGTGATCTCAAAATCGACTGCAAAAATACATTTTCTAAGAAAAATAGGAATGTTTTAGTCTATTTTTTCTAAAAAAACAGTATTTCTCCGTTTCTATTTCAATTTTTTAAGTATATCTTCCGTCTTATTGTACTCCTCATTGGAGAAAATAATGCCCGCAGCACCTGATTTGTCAAAGATAAAATCATAGCCTCTTTCATTAGAATACTCCTCTATCGCATCATAGACTTTATCCTGAATGGGGCGTACCAGCTCCTGACGTCTCTTGAATAAGTCGCCCTCTGGTCCAAAACGTTCTTTTTGCATCTTACGAACAGCTTTTTCTTTATTCATGATTGCCTCTTCCTGCTCTGCGCGGGCTTCATCGCTCATAAGGACCTGCTCTGCCTGGTATCGGTTGTACATTCCTTTAATCACATCGTATTCCTGTGCGATTTCCTGCCTCCAGGTCTTGGCAATACGATCTAATTCAGTTTGAGCTTCTTGATATTCAGGAATGCTTTCCAATATCTTGTTGACATCCACGAAAGCAAAGCGCTGAGCTGATGCAGATAAGGTGACAAATGCAGCAACAACTGCTGTCAATAATACTTTTATGCCTGTTTTTTTCAATGTTAATGATTTCATCTTTCTAAAATTTTTTCAAAATTACGATAATTTCTTCGTTTCCGCCTTTTTGACTCCCTTCTTTTGGCCTGGTAACAAAGAATATGTTAATATTTAATGTTAAGTCTTTTTATTAATATTTTCAATACCAACAACTTATATATTGCTCGCTCTATTTTAGCAGTATTTTTTTTAACTAAATTTTAACGAAAAAAAAATTCTGGTATAACAAATTGCCCTCCCGCGCCTCTGTCCTAACCTGCCTAGCCTGACGAATGGTGGAATTAAAATCAAAATTAAAATTAAAATCAAAATCAAAATTAAAATTGAAATCAAAATTAAAACCTACAATCGATAAATCTACAAACGTAAGATTTATAGCAGAGCA
>CAZNCI010000314.1:0-4985 GCA_964571475.1 uncultured Saprospiraceae bacterium
CTAATGCACGAATGTTTTCTTGGCAAGCCTGTGACGCAGGAGGCGTTATTTCGTGGCGATCATAAAATCTATTTTTTAATGGGTGCGTTTGCCTTGCTAAAATACAGATCGTAGCGCCAGGCTCACATTTCGTCCAGGCGCACTAATACCGGATGAAAAATTTCGATAATGGACATCGCCTATATTCTCCAGTGAAACGCTTGCCTTCCAATTATCCGACAATGTCCAATGAACATAAAAATTGGTGGTCACCCAAGCAGGTGTACCGATATAAGTGCCATCAGGCAATTGCCATGCCTCTTCTAAATTATCTGCTGTTCCTTGACGATTAGGAATCCATTCAGTATCAATCATGTCAAAATGGTTGATAGCGTAATTTTCGACCCTTTTCCTTCCATTGTATCCGATTGTAAAAGCCACTCTAAACTTATCATTAACCATGTAGTCTATACTCGTCTGACCATAAAGAGGCGGGATATGATCCTGAGGAACTTTAGCCGCATATTCCTGTTCGCCCTGTGCTGAATACTGAAAATAATCCCGATAGCCCCGGGTATAACTTAAATTACTACGAATTTGCCAACGCTCCTTTTTCCAGCGTAAATATCCGGATATTCCATGAATATAAATATGCTCGCTATTCACATTTGCCTGAACTTTTAAGGTATCACCATGACTCACAAAATAATCATTCCCACCGGGCAATTGAAAATTTTGACGCGTGATACCATCTTTGAGGTAAGTGTAAAACAGGGTACTTCCAAATTCCAATCGTCCCCCCATCAAGGGTTTATCTTTCCACCTTACACCCAATTCACCATTAATTGATTTTTCAGAAACTAAATCCGGATTAGGTATGGTAATAAAGCCGTTTTTTTCTCTAATTTTAGCAAAATCATCTACATTAGGTGCTCGAAAAGAAGTCCCACACACAAGCCGATATTCAAATCCTTCTGACAAAGACTGTCGCCATCCAACAGAAGCGATTAGCGCATGATTTTTGGAGCTAATTCCTTTGTAATAATACGCAGGCCACTGTATAAGCCCGTTATTTAAAAATTGGGCATTCAAGCGGAAAAAAGTGTATCGAATACCTGAATTTAATATAGCTGTTTCGGATTTATTATGAAAGCGATGATTGATGTAAACCCCGGATGAGCGCAAACCACTACCACCATCCGGATAACGGGACGGAATATCAGCAAATCGCTCCAAACTTTCAATATCTTCAGAATAAGCAGATGATACCACCTTATTATTTGTCCAATCCCCCCCATATAATAACAGCTGGCTTTTTGATATTTTTTTTTCAAAATCAAATGTCATCGACCATACTTCAACATCTACTAAAGATACCTGCCTCTGCTTTTTGTAGAGTTTCCGTGTATATCGATCTTCTTCGACAAATTGCCTTGCCGCGATAATCATTGCATTATCAAACCATTTCCGAGGAATATGCCATCGAAACTGCAAAGAAGTCAGGGTTCTTTTTTGGGGCCCATAATACCATTCTGCATATTTTAATTGATTATTTTTAACAGCAGTTAATTGATCATATCGAGGCACGTTTGAAGAGGAGGAGTACTGAATATTCGTCAGCAAATCCCAACGGCTATTCCAACTAAATTTCCATTTCTGCAGTAAACTATATTGTTTAAATCCCGATTGAATTTGCATAAATGGATCTGTGTTAGTAAGGATGGAATCCCGCCCTTCGATATTTTCCACAAATTGCCTCCTCAGGATAGGCGCAAAGCCTTTAATGCCATTTTCCCCACTCCTAAGGCTTCCAAAATTATTATAAGAAAGACTACTCAAAACCGCCCAATGTTTCTGACCGTAATTCATACTTAGGTGCACTGATTTTCCTTTATTGGCACTACTATATCTTGTTCCAATAGTCGTTTTTGTATTAAAAGAAGAATCTCCAATCATTAATAAAGGGTCTTGGGTTCGGAAATGGATAACACCACCAAGCGCATCACTACCATAAGTCAATGCGCCAGGTCCAAAAATAATTTCCATTCCAAGTAAGGATTCTTTATCAATTGAAATACTATTTTGAAGGTGTCCACTTCTATAAATGGCATTATTCATACGTACGCCATCAACAACAAGTAAGACCCTATTGGCTTCAAAACCCCGGATAACCGGACTGCCTCCGCCCATTTGACTTTTTTGAACAAATACTTCTCCCGATTTAGACAAGATATCCGCCGTTGTCTGAGCGGTCACAAAATTTAATTGTTGTAGTCTAAGGGTTACCACCCGGGAAGATATGTCTTTTTCCTGCTCTCCCCTCCTACCAATAATTTCTATTTCATCCAGGGCATGGACAGTGCCTTGAAGCGCAATAATAAACAACTGTGCCCGGATGGCTTCCAATGAATACTGCACCGTATTATATCCCAAATGGCTAAAGGTAAATAAAGGATTACCTCCGTTATTTGGATCATTCAAAATCACCTCTCCTTTTTCATTTGAAACTTCAAAATAATCCAGTGCTTCACAAATGACGACGACATCAGGCAAAACATCCCCTTTTTCATTTACAATAAAAAATTTCATTCCATGCTGCCCCGAAAGAACTCCTAAAAAAGAAAAGAAAAAAAGAATTTGATATAATTGCTTCATATAATAATTCCTAAAGAATACCAACTAATAAATCAGGCAATAGCCTTAGGTAATTGGATCCTGAAAGTTGTCCCGGTCCCTTCAATTGACTCTTTAACAAAAATTCGACCGGAATGATATTCTTCAATAATTCTTTTTGCCAAAGATAAACCAAGCCCCCAGCCTCGTTTTTTAGTTGTAAAGCCCGGCTTAAAGACTGTTTTAAACTTATTGGCAGGAATTCCTTTACCCGAATCGGAGATGTCGATATTCACCCAATTCCCTTCTTCAGAAATAACCGCACTAATAGCACCTACCCCCCCCATTGCATCTAGTGCATTCCGTATTAAATTTTCAACAACCCAATCAAATAAGTGACAATTAATAGATACAAATACAGCATTATCGCTCTTTTGCGGAAAGTTAAACACTACTTTTTTAGAGGCCCGTTTGCTCATATAAATCAAAATGCCTTCCATTTCCTGGTGAATATTTATTTTTTCTAATTTTGGCTCAGATCCAATTTTAGAAAATCGATCAGCGACCAAATCCAACCGATTCATATCCTTTGTTAATTCCGCCACCACTTCCAATACATCTTTGTCATCCGGGCGCAACATTTTCAGGTGCTCCACCCAGGCCATTATTGCTGAAATCGGCGTTCCTAACTGATGGGCCGTCTCCTTGGCCATGCCCACCCAAATTCTATTTTGCTCGGAACGTCTCGCAGCATTTAAGGTTAAATACCCAAAAAAAACAAATGCCCCGATTAGCAATAATTGAGCGTAAGGGAAGTACCTCAATTGCCTAAGAATATTAGACTCTTTATAATAAATAAAGGTAGAATAGCGCTGAATAGGTTCAAAGCCTTCTTTTTTCATTCGTGCAGCTTCCTTCTCCAAGGCAAGGGTATCTACCGGTGTCCCATAATTAGCTGCAGCTAAAAATTTGCCCCGTTCATCTACTGCGATAACAGGAATGTGCGTATTAGAAGATAGAATATCATTGTGTAAAGTAACATCACAATACTCTAAGTCCTCTTCATCAAAATCCAGCAAACTCTCGAGAGCAGCAATCCAAATATCAGTACTACGCCGCTCTTCCTTTGCTAAGTTACTTGCTAAATGATTCGTATAAAAGAGAGAGACCAAGACAATAATTGCCCCTAGTAACCCCAAATAAACTTTCCATTTTCTTCGTTCAGTATATATATCCATTGATTGAAATTACTAATTTGTCAGTGCTTCATTTTTATAGCAGGGCAAACACATCAAAATTGACACCACCTAAAATATTGAACAATTATGGCAAAAAGGGCTAATTTTAGCATAATTTTCAATTTGGTAAATTTGCCCTATTTCCATAGAAACTGTTCATTACATAACGCTCAAAAAGGAAAAAAAGCTTAACTTTTCAAAGAAATATCATGATTTATTTACAAAAACACTTTTTTTTTATTTTACTAATCAGTATTACAAGCTTCACGCATGCTCAGGAAGAGGCTGCTATTCTTGAAGTTGTCCACCAACTGCAGCGGGGTATTCAAACAAAAAATACAGCCATTCTCTCCGACATCATATTGCCAAATGCACAATTAACCTCCCTGGTAGAAGAAGAAAAAGGAAGCGCCCCTAAATTACTGATTTACTCCAAAGCTGAATTTATTGAGGATTTTAAAAATGCCAAAAAAATAAATATCGATGAAAAAATGCAAAATATTCAAATCAATATCAGCGGTAATTTTGCAACAGCAACAGCTGATTACTCCTTCCATATAAACGGGAAACAAACGCACTGTGGCATTAATTACATCCATTTTTATAAAACCAATAATCAATGGAAAATCACCAGTATCACCGACACACGTAACCTTGAAAAATGTACAAAAGAAACAACCACAGATGACAAAAAAATAATTGATAATTTCATAAACGATTGGCACCTTGCAGCGACGCAGGCAGATGCAGAAACCTTCTTTGGCATGATGGCGTCTGATGGCATTTATATCGGTACAGATGAAACGGAATATTGGCTAAGAGATGAATTGCGCAGCTGGGCCAAAGGAGCATTTGAGCAAAAACCTGCCTGGGATTTCAAAAAAATATCCCGAAACATCTACTTGAGCCCCGATGGCAATACAGCCTGGTGGGACGAAAAATTAGATACCTGGATGGGAGTATGCCGAGGATCGGGTGTATTAACCCTAACGACCAATGGGTGGAAAATAAAACACTACCACCTGGCAGTCACATTGCCAAATGATAAAGTCAAACGATTCATCAAATTAGTCAAAAAAGGAAAGAAGAAAAGGTAAGAAACCTAGTGGCTTAAGAACTAAGTTATTCCTATATTAAACGCCGTCTATTTTTTGT
>CAZNCI010000315.1:0-4976 GCA_964571475.1 uncultured Saprospiraceae bacterium
GTTGTTCATGTTATGCACAGAAATTCAGGGGCAACTGAGAATAATGAAAGAGTTGATGTCTTTTTTATTGCTAAAAAATGGGAAGGTGAAATTACCAATAAAGAACCTCATAAATGTGATGATTTATCATGGTTTGATTTAGATGAAATTCCTGATAATGTAATCCCATATATTAAGCAGGCACTTAATGGAATAAAAAATAAAATTTATTATAGTGAACATGGTTGGCAGTAAGCTTCAAACAAGCTCTAAGGTGCTGTTTAATGCCGCCGGTAACAGCTAATGAAGACACCCAAATCGATAGGGGGGAACGAATAGTCGTATTTGCAGCATAGAGGGGGGGGCTGAATTTAATTTGAACTTACAATTTGAAAATGCGGAAGTTTTATATTAAATTGCGGTAACTTCAGGTCAACTTGGACTGAAACGATATTCACTTATAAATAAACCCAATATGAGAATTAATTATTTATTGATCTTAACTACATTATTGATCTTAACTGCATGTAAAAAGAAAGAGTTTTCGACAATTGTTACAGGGAAATTACCTGATTCAAGAAACACTACACTAAAATTAGTTCCAATTGAAAATTATTTTCCCGGACTTAAATGCGAAAATATAATTGCATCCACTGAAACAGATAGTATTGGAAATTTTACGCTAAAGTCTAGTCAGTTGGAATCTGGGTTTTATCAAGTTGTCGCGGATAACTATCATGTATTAAACTATGATTTATTCCTGGAAGAAGGAGATTCTATTTACCTTGAACAATCATCGTGGAATGAAGCGCCTTTTTTCTTGATTAGTGGAAAAGGCTCAGAAAAATTAAAATACCTAATGAATGATTACAGGCTCTTGCCAAAAGATAAAGCTTTTCGCCGAAAGTTGAAGAGTAAAAAATTTGAAAACGAGCATATATTTAAACACTTCATTGACAGTTTGCGGGACATTAGAATTAATGATTTAATCTCCAATAAAACAGTACCTGATAAATTGAAAATTCATTTTAAGAATGATATATATGCGGAATCTGCCAGTTTTTTATTCAAATATCTTGAAAGAAGAAACTACAACGTAAAAGGTGATTTTGACTATTACAATCCAGATTCTTCTTATTATACTTTTCTTAATTATGTAAACTTTGATAACTCATTTTGCCGGAGTTCAGAAATGAAAAAATTAGCAGGAAATTTCCTCACATCAAAAGCGAGAATAGCTTTTAAAGAAAAAGATGAAGCAAGTTGGTGGGAGGAGCACCTTTTATGGGAATTTAACTATGTCTCCAGTCAGGCTAAAAGTGTTTGGACTGATATATTAGCAGTAAGCACCATAAAAGAATATTCTTTCGAATTAATGGAAGATGATTTCTTTGATAATTTAAAGATTTTCAATGATAAAATGGATACCCTGTTTTACAGTAAAGCAAACCGGCAGCTATTCAAAAATAATGTTCACGATTACGTCGTATTATCTCCAGGCTTGCCTGCTCCAGATTTTGCATTGCCGGATTCCAGCGGAAATATTGTTCGTTTAAGTGATTTTAAGGGCAAAGTTATTTATATAGATTTTTGGGGAACCTGGTGTTCCCCCTGTATTAATGAAATACCAGATGCATTGAGGCTTCAGGAGCAGTTTAAGGGAGCACCAGTTGTTTTTCTATATGTGGCTCTTGAGTACGATGAAAGCAATATTGCTAATTGGAAAAAATTTATCGCAGGGAAAGATGAGCATTTTGCTAAATTCCTTACTAATAAACCATTTTCAGGTATTCATCTGGTGGCTGAAAAACAATTTCGAAATGAAAACATAAAGCCATATATGTTAAACTTTGCGCCAACTCATGTTTTAATTGACCAAAATGGATATATTGTAAATGTTAGAGCCAATGGTCCCAAAGACATTTCTAAAGACATTAGCAGGCTTTTAGAAGTATCAAAAAAATAAAATAGTACATCAGAAGTAAAAAACGAACCCCAAAAAAGCTAATAAAGTAATATCAGACAAAGTGCTAAATATAATCGAATATTCATGAAAAATGAGAGGAGGTGCATAGCCATTACCCTAAAATAATAGGTGGTGTACAAAAATATATTTAGCAATGAGCCCTTCGCGTGAGGTATATGGAGGGCTTGGTCACGCTTTTTAGCGGGACGGAGCGAACAGCGACCCCGGAATACACCGACCACGACAGAGGAGTGGGCACGCCCAAATAAGAGATTTTCTACTCATGGTTCAGCAGTTACCCAATGTTTATGGCATTATAAATGACTTTTTTTGAGAAATTTTGATAATAAATCAAAAAATACTTGCAAAGATGATAGTAATACTATTATATTTGCGAGCATAAATAAAAATGATTGCTTTTGAAGTCAAATTTATTCAACAAAGAGAAGGTAATGAAAAATTTAAAAGTCCATATTGAGATAAATCCTGCACTTTATTCTAAAAACCCGGATTCTACGGAATTGGGCAGGAAAATTATTTCAAAAAGTATAGAATTGATCAGCGAGATTGGGTTTGAATCTTTTACATTTAGAAAGTTAGGCGTTTTGATCAATTCTCCGGAAAGTTCCATTTACAGGTACTTTAAAAGTAAGCATATTCTATTGGTGTATTTGACCAGTTGGTATTGGACATGGACGGAGTACAGGCTTGTTTTTGCCACTACAAATGTCGTATCTCCGAGAGAAAGATTGATGAAGTCTGTTGAAATTTTGACAAGCCCCGTTTTGATTGACAATGAATTTACTTACATCAATGAGATATTGCTGAGTGAAATTATTTTTTCTGAATCCATCAAGGCTTATCATACCAAAAATGTGGATTCTGAAAATGAAAAAGGGTGTTTTAGACCCTACAAAAGTGTAGTACGGCGGGTGAGTGATATTGTCTTGGAAATCAAACCGGATTTCATGTATCCGCACATGCTTATTTCTACCATAATCGAAGGGGCTCATCAGCAAAAATATTTTGCAGAGCACTTACCTGAGCTTACCGACAAAATAAAAAATAAGAATGCCATTCCGGATTTTTATAAACAATTAATAAACAATTTTATAAACAATGAATAAACTTTTTGATTTTAAACACTTTCGCGGTGATTTATTTGGTGGTATAACTGCCGGAATTGTGGCATTGCCTTTGGCGCTCGCCTTTGGGGTGAGTTCGGGGCTGGGTCCTAGTGCTGGATTGTATGGTGCTATTTTTGTGAGTTTCTTTGCTGCTCTTTTTGGGGGTACTAACACACAAATTTCAGGTCCTACTGCTCCGATGACTGCTGTAAGTATGGTGGTCATTGCTGGGATTATAGCCACGTTTGACGGAGATGTTGCCCAGGCTTTACCGGCCATTTTAACCGTTTTTATATTGGCTGGACTGATGCAGATCGGACTAGGGTTTATTGGATTGGGCAAATATATCAAGTATATACCTTATCCGGTGGTTTCCGGTTTTATGACCGCTATTGGCGTGATTATTTTGGTGACGCAAATTTTGCCTTCTGTCGGTTATTACCCCAAAGAGGACCAGGTCTATGTGGAGCAGTTTAAACCCCAGGCGGAGGAGGTGATTTTAGAAAATATACTAAAGGATGAAGCTGCTGACGGCGTTTTAGTCCTGGAAGATTTTAAAGAGACGATAAAACGTGCAGAAAAAACCACACAGGCACAAATATTAAAAGAATCGCAGACACTCGCAGGGAAAAATGCCTCAGGTGTAATTGGCTCCATACAGGTTTTGCCAAGAGCATTAAACAATATCAATTGGTTGGAATTACTGCTTGCTTTGGGAACTATATTTATCATTTACGGATTCAAGAGAATCACGACAAAGGTACCAAGTACTTTGGTCGCTTTATTGGTGATGTCCGGGATAGCCATTGGTTTGGATCTGGGCTATAGACCTATTGAAGAAATTCCAAGTGGACTGCCTGTGCCTAATTTAGCAATTTTTACCGATTTTAGTTTTAGTAGTATATCTCCTTTTATATTTACGGCGCTTACCCTGGCACTCCTGGGAGCGATAGATTCTTTACTGACTTCCGTGGTGGCAGATAATATGACCAAGACCAAGCACAAGCCGAATAAAGAGCTCATCGGACAGGGAATTGGAAATACCATCGGAGCAATATTTGGAGGGATACCCGGTGCAGGTGCCACGATACGTACGGTGGTCAATATAAATGCAGGGGGTAAAACGCGTCTTTCAGGTATGATTGCCGGTGTTTTATTATTATTTATCCTGCTGGTTTTAGGACCTGTCGCCTCTCAAATTCCCGCGGCAGTTTTGGCCGGAATTTTGATAACGGTGGGTATCGGTGTGATGGACTACAAAGGTTTGAAAGCCATACCCTATATGCCTAAGCCCGAAGTTATGATTATGATACTCGTTTTGGTATTATCATCTGTGTGGAATTTGGTGTACGCAGTAGGTATTGGATTGGTCATTGCTTCTCTGATGTTCATGAAAAAAATGGGGGATTTGACAGCGGAAAGGTCAGATGTGAAATCTCTGGGTGATGAAAAATCCTGGGCGGATGAAGTCAATTTTCCGAAAAATCTCAAGGAAGAAGTTTTTATAAAACACATAAAAGGACCTTTATTTTTTGGTTCGACCAGTGAATTTCAACAGCTGGCCAAGCAGATACCGGATACCGCCTCTACCATCGTCATCAGAATGGGCAGGATGCAATATATTGATCAATCCGGCTTGTATGCCATGGAAGATGTTTTGGTAGATTTGGTAAAAAGCGGCAAAAGAGTCTTGATGGTTAATATTATAAAACAGCCTCGTTATATGTTAGAGCGGATTGATATTATACCCGATCTTATTCCAAACGAACATATTTTCAATAATTTTGATGAATGTATGGCATGGATTAAGGAGCATATCAAGGATGAAAATCCTGCCATGGCTTAGGGTAATGTGATTGCCACGAATGCACGAATGGATACGAATAATCGGGAATGTGATTGCC
>CAZNCI010000316.1:0-4963 GCA_964571475.1 uncultured Saprospiraceae bacterium
CCCCTCCCCAAAAAGATGTCACCTTATGTACCCAACTGAAGCCTGAAGACTGAAGACTGCCAACTGAAGACTGAAGACTGCCAACTGCCAACTGAAGCCCGAAGCCTGAAAATCAAATTTCCCATCTAACTTCGATTAAATCGACAATTATCTTTGATTATAAATAATGCTTGTTATTTTTGCCCTACTAAATTTATTTTGTGCACAAATAAAACTTATATATAATGATAATTGGAGTACCAAAAGAAATAAAGTCTAACGAAAACAGAGTCGCCTTGACACCTGCGGGCGCTTTCGAGTTAACAAAAAGAGGACATACCGTCTATATGCAATCCACAGCAGGGGTGGGTAGTGGATTCTCTGATGAAGAATATGTGAAAGCAGGTGCTTCGATCCTTCCTACCATCGAAGATACCTATGCTATTGCTGAAATGATTATCAAAGTAAAAGAGCCCATCGCTTCTGAATATGATTTAATCAAAAAAGATCAACTACTTTTTACTTATTTCCATTTTGCTTCTCATCAGGTATTAACAGATGCAATGATTAAAAGTGGTGCGATTTGTCTGGCGTATGAAACGGTTGAACTACCAAACAGAAGTCTGCCCCTTTTAGTGCCTATGTCAGAAGTCGCAGGAAGAATGGCCACACAGGAAGGTGCTAAATACCTCGAAAAGCCAGCCAAAGGTAGAGGTATTTTACTTGGTGGTGTACCGGGCGTACCTCCTGGAAATGTATTAATTCTGGGTGGCGGTATCGTTGGCACACATGCCGCAAAAATGGCAGCAGGACTCGGTGCTAACGTAACGATTATGGATATTAATCTGGATCGACTACGTGAACTAGACCATATTTTGCCTGCGAATGTGACGACCGTTTATTCTAATGAATACAATATTCGTCAATATATGAAGGAAAGTGACCTTATAGTAGGAGCCGTCTTAATACACGGGGCCAAAGCGCCTCACCTCATCACCAGAGATATGTTAAAAGATATGAGACCGGGTACAGTATTAGTAGATGTAGCTGTTGATCAGGGAGGATGTATCGAGACCTGTAAGCCTACTACCCACGATGATCCAACTTTCATCATTGATGACGTTGTTCACTACTGCGTAGCCAATATGCCGGGAGCCGTACCTTATACTTCTACGATTGCCTTGACCAATGCCACCCTCCCCTATGCGATCCAACTGGCTGATAAAGGCTGGAAAAAAGCCTGTAAGGAAAATACACCTTTGAAACTTGGCTTAAATGTCGTCAATGGAAAGGTACTTTATAAGGGCGTAGCTGATGCCTTTGACTATCCATTAGAAAAAGTAGATAGCTTATTGGGGTAAGAGCTTGTCTGGAGCTTACTCCTTCTGATAAATAATAAAAAAGGCTGGGTATTTACACACTCAGCTTTTTTTATGCAACCAAACAACCATTTTAGCCCTTTCAACCGTCATTAAAATAGAAAAATGATCCTCGAATAGGGGGGGAACTAAATAAAGCCGTCTTTTTAGTCGAAAGCATAGTGCAACCTTTATCATCAAAAAATCATTCTGTGCTATGAATACGTATTTCGAGGATGTTTATACAACAAACTAAAACTAATCACTATTTTCATGAAAAAAACCATCACTTTTTTAATGCTAGTCGCAGTGGCGTTCAATCTGGCTGCTCAAAAAACACACACTATAAGTGGCTATATAGAAGACGCTTCTTCGGGAGAAAAACTAATCGCCGCCAATGTTTTTGATTACAAATCCGGTTTGGGAACAGTAACCAATATTTATGGATTCTTCAGCCTCACACTTCCGCAGGATTCTGTTGATTTATCCTTTTCTTATATCGGTTTTCAGCCGGAAAAAAGAAAATTATTCCTCCATAAAAACATGGAAATGACTATTTCTCTAACATCCGCCATAGAGCTGACAGAAGTAGAAGTAACCGCCGATCGTGTTGAAAAAATTGAAGAATCATCTCAAATGAGTAAAATTGACGTTCCCATTGAGCAAATCAAAAAATTACCTGCTCTACTGGGAGAAGTGGATGTACTCAAGGCGCTACAGCTGCTCCCCGGAGTTCAATCAGGTGGGGAGGGACAAAACGGCCTGTATGTTCGCGGTGGCAGCCCCGACCAAAACCTAATCCTTCTGGATGGAGTGCCCGTCTATAATGTTTCTCACCTATTGGGTATATTCTCTGTATTCAATGCCGATGCCATCAAAAATGTCACCTTGACCAAAGGAGGGTTCCCTGCGAGATATGGAGGTCGCCTTTCCTCTATTTTGGAAATCAATATGAATGAAGGTAATCTCAAAGAATTTCATGGGGAAGGCTCTATTGGTTTGATTTCATCAAAAATTGCGTTACAGGGGCCTATCATTAAAGATAAAACATCCTTCCTCATTTCGGCAAGAAGAACTTATGCAGATTTGATCTTCAAGCCTATCATCAAGGCTTCTACAACCGGTAGAGAAAACCTTGATCTCAATCTGTTCTTTTATGATTTAAATGCTAAAATACAGCACAAAATCAACAATAAACACCGCTTATTTGCCAGTTTTTACCGTGGGGCAGATGTATTTGGCAGTACCTACACCTACGACCAGGATGTTGAAAAAGGAGGCATTAAATGGGGAAACTCCATCGCTGCCCTTCGCTGGAATTACCAAATCAATAATAAATTATTCGCCAATACGACCCTAACATATAGTAAGTACCGAATAAACTTTATTGTCGGATCATCTTATAAAAATACGGATGGGTCGGCCGAAACTTTTTCTGCCAAATACCTTTCGGGAATCGAAGATTATGCTGCTAAGGTCGATTTCGATTATATTCCTTCTCCGGCTCACTATATCCGATTCGGAGCCGCTGCTACCCGACATAAATACAGCCCGGGAGCATTGGCACTCAAAACAGAATTTGAAGAAACGAAGTTCGATACACTACTTGGAGCCAATGACGCCTTTTCCAAAGAGTTTAATATTTATGTAGAGGATGACATCCAATTGGGGGCATTTAAAACGAATATTGGCATCCATGCTTCAGCTTTTAATGTAGATGGAAAAACATATACCTCTCTACAACCAAGATTAGGCATGCGTTATTTACTAAATAATGATGTGGCATTAAAAGCATCTTTCAGCACCATGGCACAATACATCAACTTACTTACTTTTGAGGGATTAAGCCTACCCACCGATTTGTGGGTCCCGAGTACTGAAAAGATAAAACCCCAAAAATCCTGGCAGGCGGCTCTTGGCGTCGCCAAGACCTTTAATGATAAATACGAGGTGAGCGTGGAGGGATTTTATAAAGAAATGAAAAATGTCGTCTCCTACAAAGAAGGATCCAGTTTCCTGGGAGACTTGGATAATAATTGGGAATCAAAAATCACCCAGGGAGAAGGAAAATCCTATGGTGCCGAATTTTTTATACAAAAAAAGAAAGGTAAAACAACCGGTTGGATCGGCTATACCCTCAGCTGGAACAATAGGCGTTTTGATGACTTCAATGGGGCTGAATGGTATCCCTACAGATTTGATAGAAGACATGACATATCCATCGTTGTCAGTCACAAACTTTCGGACAGGATACACCTATCAGCAGCCTGGGTTTATGGAACGGGTAATGCCATATCACTGCATACCTATAAATTTCCTTCTTTTGAAAACTTCTCTGGTCCCACCAGAGAAATACCTTATGTCAATACATTCGAAGCAGGAGGAAAGAAAAATGACTTTCGCATGAGCAATTACCACCGATTGGATGTATCCATTGAATTTCATAAAAAGAAAAAAAACTGGGAAAGAACATGGAGTATCGGAGCTTATAATGCCTATAATCACAAAAATCCTTATTTCATCATCTCCTCCCATGAATACGATTCAACGACAGGCAAAAGTACGCCTGTATTCAAGGAGGTGAGTATTTTACCAATTATTCCTTCCGTCACCTATTCATTCAAATTTTAAAAAAACAACTCATGATAAAGCAATTTAATTTTCCCACGACAATGTGGTTATTGAGTATTGGATGCTTATTGACCACCTTCTTGAGCTCCTGCGATGAAAACAGCTTTTCGCAAGTCGTAAAGGTCGAAATTCCGGAACACGAACCGAAAGTAGCCATGAGTGCCTTATGGTTATCAGCAGACACTACCGCCTATGTTCACATTGATAAAAGCAAAGCCATCTTAGATGAAGAAAACACCCCACTTCCAACAGATGCCGTTGTCAAATTATTCATCAATGGAGACTTTGTACAGGAAGCAACCTTCAGCTCAAGCTCTCAATCAGGCCTTCCTTCTGATCAGTACACCTTTTTGGACAGAACCATTTCCTCTACTGCCGGCGATGAGTACCGCCTGGAAGCAACTTTTGATAATTTACCCGTTGCCAGTGCCACTCAAATAATGCCGGCAAATGTTCCAATTAATAAGGTTGAGTACATTCAAAATGGTGGCGGCACTCCAGATGGGGGGCAGACGGATTTATTCAATGTAACTTTCACCGATGATGGCGCAACTGAAGACTACTATATGATTAAGTTATACATCTTAACCAAACATCCTGACTGGCCAAACCCGGAGGATAGCATCACCGAGTTTACTTCTATCTATTTAGAGAGCAATGACCCAACTGTTACAATGGCTCGTGGCAGCCTTTTACTGAGCGATAAATCCTTCAATGGAAAAACTGTCACGACTAAGGCACAATCCTATTCATGGGGAGTGGTTCAATCAGGAGAGGCACACCTCATCCATATCACCAAAGAGACCTATTTTTATTTAAAATCAATCGAATCTTATTATAATGCCCTGGATAATCCATTTGCACAACCTACTGATGTTTATGGGAACATCAAGGATGGATATGGTATATTTGGACTGGGCAATAATTCAAAATTAGAGTTCTAGTGTCTTAAGAACTAAATAACACACATATTAAACTTGCTCTTTTTCGCCTAC
>CAZNCI010000317.1:0-4932 GCA_964571475.1 uncultured Saprospiraceae bacterium
GAAAGATCATTTCCCCCAATACTTCTGGGTAGCTTCCACACGGTTATTGACCTGAAGTTTTTTATAAATCCGATAGAGGTGTTGTTTGATTCCTCCTTCTGATATGCTCAGGATTTCGGCAATTTCTTTATTGAGAAAGCCTTGTGAAATCTTTTCCAGGACTTCCATTTCTCTTTTGGTAAGTTGCTCAAGTGCCGTATTGGATTCGGCTTTGAAGCTGGCGGTTACTTTGCGTGCGATCTCTCTACTCATAGGGGCGCCTCCCTTGAGTATTTCACGAATAGCGGGAATGAGTATATGAAAATCTCTTTTCAAGACATAGCCATCAGCGCCAGATCTAAGGGCATTAAAGAGGAGCTCATTTTCATCAAATACCGTAAACATGATAAAGTGAGCATGGGGGATTTTTTCTTTGACTCTAAACATACATTCAATCCCATTGATCTCTTCCTTGAGGTCAATATCCATTAATACGACATTCGGTTGGTCTTCGGGTAATTTATCCAGTGCTTCAATAGCGGAGGTATAGTGATTGACGAATATAATATCACCCGTTTTGTCGATTTCTTCCTGTAATAAATCCGCATATATTTCCTCATCTTCAACGAGACAGATACGTGTTTTTTTAGAATGGTCCATGCTTATTTTTTTTTATAAATACGTTTTAAATGGGTATTTTAGCTGTAATGGTCGTTCCTGTCCCTTCCTCAGAATGGATGGTGAGCTCACCGTTGACATCTGCCGCTCTTTTTTTGATACTTTTGAGCCCTTTCCCAGCTGTTCTCATTTTATCTTTTTGGATGCCAATGCCATCGTCCTGAATGGAGATAATTAATAAATTGGCTTCAATTTTCAATGAGATTCTTACCGTTTTTGCATTGGCATGTTTGACAATATTATGGAGGCTTTCTTTGATAATCAGAAAAATATTTCTTCGTTTTGCGCCTTGCAATTCGATATCTTTTTCCAATTTTTTCCCCTCGCATATATGATCGAGCTTATTCATGGTGAGGTAGCTTTTGGTGTATTTTGCAACGTGGTCAATGAGATTATTAAGAGAGTTGTTTTTGGTCTCCATAGCCCAGAGGATATCCTTCATATTGCGGAGTAATTTATCGGAGATCTCGGATATTTGCCCCGTTCGTTTATTTAGTTTAGGATCATCGAATTTACCGTCAATGGTTTGACTAAGAACCCTGATTAAAGATAAACCCGACCCCAGATCGTCGTGTAATTCATCTGCAATTCTGTTTCGTTCATTTTGAATAGTCTGTTGTTTTTCAATAATACGGGACTGGCGTTTTATCTTTTGACCATAATAAAAACGGGCAGTAGTGAAAACGATGCCGGCAATTGCCAAAATAACAAGGAGAAAGAAGGTTAATGTTTGGGTAAAACGCGGATAAATAATGATTTCTATACCGTCAACAGGACTTTTCATACCATTGGCATTAACCGCATGCCACTCCAAATGGTATTTATTATTCGGCAAGCCGGCCAATAAAACTTTGTCATTTTGGTTATACAATTGCCATTCTTTTGAAATTTCTTTGACCCTAAAATAAATATTTACATTTTCCGGCTGGTAAAAATTGCAACTGGCTAATTCAAAGAGTAAAGTATTTTCAGAAGCTTTAAAATTGAAGCGCTTTTTTTCCAAAACAACCGTATCAATTTGGCTGTATTTTATATTGTTTACTTTTAGACTTTTTATATAGATCTTTGGAGCATAAGGGAAGGCATAAGTGCCCAATGGATCAAAGCAGGTAAGCCCTTTATTGGAACCCAGCCAAATAGTACCGTTCGCGTCGGTACAACCAACATCAATATTGAAGTTATTGGATAAAAAGCCATCATCCCTTGAGAATTTGATAACCCCCTGAGAAGTGGGATCGTAACAGGCAATGCCTTTGCTGCCGGCACACCAGATATTTCCATTTTTGTCACCCAGTATTTTTTGAATAGGGAAATTACCCAAACCCAGATCAATAGAAGAGAGCTTCGACCATTTAGGGTCGAGTAGGAAGAGGTCAAGATCAGTTCCAATCCAAATAAGATTTGTTCGCTTATCCTGCCAAATACTAGACACAAAAGAGTTCAATTCAAGAGAAGTGTCTAATTGAATAAGTCCTTTTTCAAAATTGTAGATACAAATAGATGTTCCATTGACAGAACAGATTATTTTTTCATCCTCGGCAGCGTAGAATATTTTTTCATGCCAAACAGAGTCCGGCATTTCCATCGGAGTAGAAAGATGAAAGGTGTCCCCGTCAAAAGTAATTTTTCTAACACCCGAATAGTTTTCTAAAAGCCACGTCTTATCCTGAAGTTTACAAATTCTTAATACCTCAATATCCTTATTAATTTTTGTCTTCCACTTTTTTTTAGTTTTATCCAACGAATAGACCCCTTTTAAAGGTAATAAAAGAAGTTCTTTATTCTCTATATTGAAAAAATTTGCATGAATATCCAGAGATATTCCCTGCTGCGATAGCTGAGCGACAGAATGAAAACCAACCTGATTCATCAATAGATCAAATACATAAATTCCTTTCAGTGGGGCAAGACACCAAATTTGATCCTGGAAGAGAACAGTTGAACTAATATTCAGGTTTTTATCCTGTATTGACTTAGGGCATTTGAATTTCCGGGGCTGAAGAGGGGTATATAAAACGCCATTTTGAAATGTATTGATCCAAAGGTTATTTTGCTTATCCAGAAAAAGTTGTTGAAGGCTATTGGTACACAGGGACTGTGGTTCGTTTTCATCGTGTTTCCAGGAGTAAATGATCTTTTCTGTTTTTATATCAAAAAGTAGTAACCCATCATTAAAAGTAGATAATATGAGTTGGTGATCATTGATTAATTGACCAAAAGACAGTTTGCTTTTTATTTGAGGAAATTGTTTTAGCTCTTCCGGATGAAATATATTAAATTTCATCAACTGATTATTGGCCAAAAGCCACGTAATCGAGTCCGATTGGGGGATAATTTGTTTGATAAACAGCTCCGGGTCAGTAGTCCCATAAGTGGCAATACTGAAGGTATTATCGATATTTCTGGATATAACTTCAAGCCCTTTTTCTACCCAGCCTGCGCCATAAATTTTCTTGACCAACCCATTTTTAGTCATCTCAACATCATAAAATTTCGCCATGGATTTGAAAGGAATTCGAGTCGTGTGACCGGTATCAACATTGTAGATGTAAATGTAATCACCCACTTTTACCCAAAGGCAATGAGCAGGAGCTTCATAAAAAAAAACACGGTGTTCCCCTGTTAACTCTTTCCCTTTATAAATGATCTTTTTTAAGATAAAATGATCTTTTATCCTAACGTATTGGCAAAGGTGATGCATGGTTGAAAACCACAAATTGGCATTTGCATCTTCATACATCCGGCTTTGGATTAATATTTCCGGTAAGCTGGTGCTATCGTCTCTAACATAAACGTATTGCCTGACATTGGTCCCATCCAGCCGGTTGAGTCCTTTTGTTGATCCAATCCAGATAAAGCCCCTGCTATCCTGAGATATAAAATAATTAAATTTATCGTTAATCAGCCCATTGGTCTGATTGATATTGGTAAAAGAAAGTCGTAGTGGTTGGGATAAAACAAAAGGAATAAACCATACCCACACCCAAAAAACAAGGGTGATGCTGATGATATTCCGATTAAAAGGTGTGGGCATAATTCGATGGTTTAGGAAATTTTTTTAATTACCCCCCCAAAATGGAGGACATGGCTTTCCGTGCATTTCCGACTTCATGCCAGTAAGTTGTCCCGTCACATAAAGGGAAGCCCGCTCACTTTCCGCAGCGTTGGCTGCTAAGATTGTTTGTATTTTTAAGTTAAAAAAAATATTGTGTGTTGTTTGATTTTGCGGACGAACGCCACTTTGCCCCATTATTATTTTTGATCCGGATACAATGATGTGCGTCCCTCCGGAAATATGGCTTAGCAGGTCTTCTTTCCTGAAAAGGGAAAATCCAAAATCAGGCAACCCCTCCTCCCCAATTTCATCACTGAATTCCAAAATAGCTAGTTGAGATTTAGTGTCAGTTTTCATCACACGAGCCTGTCCCAAAAACAATTCAGCGCTATCGAAATCCCCCAATTCGTAAGCGGTATAAAGAAACGGCGCCGTTGAATCGAGTGAGGAATTACTAAAAGGCATCTCTTCGCCATAATAACCATCATTCAGGCCGGAAAGCATACCAACCGGAGTATCCACTGGTTGATAAAAAATTTTAACAATTTTCAAATTAACGATGGATGTTCCGGCAGCATCAGGAGCAAAAGCCAACCCAATCAGTGTTCCTTTTTCCTCCACTTCGGAGTCGGTTTGTTGTAAAATGTTTTCAATGTCTTTTGAATGGTAAACAATTCCTATTTTTTTCATGGTATGAGGTGTTTTAATGAATAAAAAAAGGGGACGCCCTTTTGTTGCACAATAATATTCTTTTTTTCGTAAAAAAACAATTATTTACTTCTTTAAGTAACTAAAGTTATCTACTTTATATAAAGAGAGTGACATATCTTTGTAGTATTAAAAATCAAACATAGTTATTTGAAAGGAAGAACTCCTCCCCCACAAAACCAAATACTGTGAGAAGGAGGGCCGTAGGACATTCAAAACAGGATAGATACTATAAAGCACTTAAATAAGGGGGTGACAATATACAATCTAATAAAACTCCGGTTGATAATACTCAAACACTATTGCCCGTGTATCCTTATTGAGGAGTTCTTTTTTTTCAAGCTATTTCATAAAGCTACATTTTAAGGTAGATATTATCCAGCCCAAATTAATTTTCCTTCCGTTTTATCAGTATTTGGCAGCTGCTCATAAAAAACATAAAAATATGGGTAGTGTCTCAAATGTAATGCTGCCTCAAAAGAGGAAGTCACTAAAAATTTCTTTTAAATTGC
>CAZNCI010000318.1:0-4918 GCA_964571475.1 uncultured Saprospiraceae bacterium
AAATTCCCGGTATTTATACTTAGCAGAATTACAGGACACTGTCAATGTTTATGCTGCGGGCAATCAAAATCAACTCAAAGACTACGCCTTTCGCTTATACAATCGCTGGGGTAGCAAAAAGAATACCCTTGATGTCGGCTACCAATTTAACCTGATTCAAGAAGATTATCGAATTTATGACCTCTCCCCAATCTCCGGCAATAGCTCTACGCTGGGTGACAGTACGCAGGGACAGACATATTCACTTTATTTTGACTACCATTTCGATTTACCCAAATTGATTCACTTTAATCTGGGGCTAAGGTCAAGCTTTTATGACCTCACTTCCAAAATCTACCTTGAGCCCCGCTTTTTTGTAAAGGTACACCCAAAACCCAACTGGACGATCAAAGTCGCAAGTGGTATCTATTACCAGACGATCAATCAAATCGTTGAGTATAATGAATTGAACTCAGAAGCTAAGTTGTGGCTACTTTCAAGAAACACAGACGAGGATGGTCGTATCTACTTTTCTGTTGTACGAAACACCCAATATTCATTTGGCATAACGCACAACTATAAAACATGGCGTTTTAATTTGTCCTTTTATCAAAAATCCCTCACCGGCGTCACTTCACGAACTATTAAATTTAACGAAGATTTCCCTTGGAGTACTGGAAATATGGAGGCAAAAGGACTCGAATTTAACCTGCAAAAACGAACAAAAAAAGTTTCCACTCTCCTAAGTTACACCCTCAGTAGTGCCATTTATGATTTTGATTATTTAGACTACCTCGTTCCGGCCAGTTATGATCAACGCCATTCCTTCAATTGGGTGCAGGGTTTTAAATATAAAAACTTTACACTTTCTTCTTTTGTAAAATGGAATACCGGCACACCATTTCCCGAAGGAGCTCAAAGGCTAATGGACGATTCAAACCCCAACGATATCAGCTACTGGCTTGAATTTAAACACTACAATGGAAATCGTTTACCTTATTATCTGCGCTGGGACATGAATCTAACCTGGGCATTTGAAATCAAAAAGACAAAAGGACGGTTAACCCTGGCCGGGTTAAATTTACTCAACCGACGAAATATTTTGCAAAGAAATTTCAAATTGAAATATCCCAATGGCTCAGAAGATCCTCCGCAGGTAATAGAAATCAATAAATATGGGATTCCCTTCACGCCTAATGTTGGCATTTCTTTCGAATTTTGACACTACCGGACAAAAAGTGATCAAGGATTTAATTAAAAATACGATAAGTGGATTATCTTTGTCCAAAATTTAAACATAAGATGCAGCACAGAATTTATTTCGGTCTATTAATCATACTTTTATTTTTTCTTCCTTCCTGCCAATCTGACGACCCCGACACCACCAATATTCAATCCGATTCGACAATTTATACCGACTACTTCGTCCGTTATATGGCCGAAGATAACCAGCTAAAAGGGACGGCTTCTTTTTTAGAAGGGGATACGATTACCAATGTTTCACCACTGAAGTTTGAAGGTGGAGTTTCTTTTCACGGAAGTGGCATGGAGATGAAAAATATTCAAAATAAAGTCTTCAGATATGTGCAGGCTAGAAAAGCGGACTACGCTGATAGTTTTAAATTCCACCACAAATACAAAGGGAAATCTATTGACTATGAAATTTCAATGAGTCCTATTGAAGATTTTTACGTCAAGGGAGATGTCTCAATGACGCAGGGAATGATTATTGTCGTCGTTGGCAAAGCATTAAATGCAGGCGAATCTTATGTCTTTTTAGTAAGTGATGTAAAAAACAAGGCCGTATCTTATACGGTGCGTGGACCAGAGTCGAAATTGGAATTCAAATTTCCAACCACAGAATTAGCCAAATTAGAGACGGGTGAAGGACAACTCTATATAGTCAAAAAACAAACGAAATTCAGCAAGGATAAGGAAAATGATATTCGAGCAGAAATCGAGTATTATTCCAAACCATTAACAATTGAAATAAAAGGATAAGTACTTAATAAATCAATGCGATGCCAAAAGATACTTCAATAAAGTCCGTTTTAATTATAGGAAGTGGACCCATTATTATTGGTCAGGCCTGTGAGTTTGATTATTCCGGTAGCCAGGCCGCCCGATCGCTTCGAGAGGAAGGTGTCGAGGTGAGTCTCATTAATTCTAATCCGGCAACCATTATGACGGATGAAGTCACAGCGGACCATGTTTATCTATTGCCATTAACCGTTGAAAGTATTATCCAAATACTGGAAGAACGCCAGATTGATGCCGTTTTACCTACGATGGGTGGACAAACAGCACTCAATCTGACCATCGAAGCTGCTAACCGTGGCGTATGGGATAAATACGGTGTTCGGCTGATTGGGGTAGATTTAGATGCTATTGAATTGACGGAAAACCGAGAGGCTTTTCGACAACATATCATTGATCTGGGGATGGCAGTCGCGCCTTCTAAAATTGCCAATTCTTTTTTGGAAGGCAAAGAAGCTGCGCAGGAAATTGGTTTCCCACTGGTGATCCGCCCTTCTTATACCCTGGGGGGTACAGGTGGAGGCTTTGTTCATTCAAAAGAGGAGTTTGATTCGGCTTTGCGCCATGGTCTTCAGGCGTCCCCTACTCACGAAGTATTGGTAGAGAAAGCAGTCCTGGGCTGGAAGGAGTTTGAGCTCGAATTATTGAGAGATGCCAATGATAGTGTTGTTATTATTTGTACGGTAGAGAACCTTGACCCCATGGGTATTCACACCGGTGACAGCATTACCGTCGCTCCGGCGATGACGCTCTCCGATACCGCTTATCAAACCATGCGCAACCAGTCCATCAAAGCCATGCGTTCCCTGGGGGAATTTGCCGGTGGATGTAACATACAATTTGCCCAAAACCCAGAGACGGAAGAACTTATCGTCATTGAGATTAACCCACGAGTCTCCCGATCGTCTGCCCTCGCCAGCAAGGCGACCGGTTATCCCATTGCCAAAATATCCGCCAAATTAGCACTTGGTTACAGATTGGATGAATTGAACAACCAAATCACTAAATCAACCTCTGCTTTTTTTGAGCCTACGCTGGATTATGTCATTGTCAAAATCCCTCGTTGGAATTTTGATAAGTTTCAGGGCTCTGACCATAGACTAGGGCTACAAATGAAAAGTGTAGGGGAAGTGATGGGCATTGGTAGAAGTTTCCTCGAAGCCCTGCAAAAAGCCATCCAGTCTCTCGAAAATAATCGAATGGGACTCGGAGCTGATATGAAAGAATGGATCCGTACTTCGGACATCATGGAGCGCTTGGAGCAGGCCAGCGAAGATCGAATCTTCCGACTAAAAGACGCCCTGCGTTTGGGTGTACCTCAAAGGACGATCCATAAGCTCACTAAAATTGATCCGTGGTTCATCAAACAGATTGCTTATTTAGTGCAATTGGAGAAGCGCCTTTTGATGTATAATGTCGCAGAGGATTTACCACAGGATTTCCTTTTAGAATTAAAACAATGCGGTTATTCTGATGCGCAAATTGCCTGGACACTTAGGATAAATACCAGAGAAGTCACCGCATATCGTAAAAAAGCGGGCATTAAACGGACCTTCAAAATGGTCGATACCTGCGCTGCAGAATTTGAAGCTAAAACGCCTTATTTTTATTCTACCTTTGATACAGAAAACGAAAGCACCGTTTCCGATAAAAAGAAGATCGTCGTTATCGGTTCTGGTCCTAACCGAATAGGACAGGGCATCGAATTTGATTACTGCTGTGTCCATGGATTGATTGCCATCAAAGAAGCCGGCTACGAATCCATCATGATTAATTGTAATCCGGAAACAGTTTCCACTGATTTTGACATTGCGGATAAGCTGTATTTTGAGCCTATTTTTTGGGAGCACCTGGAGGAAATTCTCGAACACGAAAAACCGGAAGGTATTATCGTACAATTGGGTGGGCAAACGGCCTTGAAATTAGCAGACCAATTTGAGAAAATCGGTATTCCTATCATAGGTACAGATTTCTCCTCCATGGATTTGGCAGAAGACCGGGAAGCATTTTCCGATTTGCTTAAAGAATTAGAAATTCCCTACCCTAATTACGGTGCTGCCACCGATGCAGATGAAGCTATTCGGGTCGCCAATAGGGTTAGTTACCCCGTCTTGGTACGCCCATCTTATGTATTAGGAGGACAACGAATGCGGATTGTCATCAATGACGATGAATTGGAGCAACAGGTGTTAAGTATCTTCAAACACCTGCCTGATAATAATGTATTGATTGATCAATTTTTGGATAGAGCCAAAGAAGCGGAGATTGATGCCATCTGTGACGGAGAGGAGGTGCATATCATGGGCATTATGGAACACATCGAGCCGGCAGGTATCCATTCGGGGGATAGTGCTGCCGTATTGCCGACATACAGTCTATCCGTAGAGGTGGTTAATTTGATGGTAGAATATACAGAGAAATTAGCCAAGGCACTCAAAATAAAAGGACTTATCAATATACAGTTTGCCATCAAAGACGAAAAGGTCTATGTCATCGAAGCTAATCCAAGGGCTTCCCGAACGACCCCTTTTATAGCGAAAGCTTATAAAGTTCCCTACCTGAATATTGCCACTAAAGTGATGATGGGGACACACAAACTCAAGGATTTTAATATTCGTCCACAGCCGAGTGGTTATGCGATTAAAGTCCCGGTTTTTTCTTTCGACAAATTCCCTAATGTCGATAAAAACCTGGGCCCGGAGATGAAATCCACCGGAGAGTCGATTCGTTTTATCCGAGATTTATCGGATCCATTTTTCAGAGAATTGGATAAAAACAGGTATATGTATTTGAGTAGGTAGGGGGGCGGTGCTGTTTTTTTTTTGGGGGTAAGAGCATAGCATCGAGGCAGATTATCCGGATCGTTATCACCCCATCATCCGAAGACTCATCAAAGCATTAC
>CAZNCI010000319.1:0-4909 GCA_964571475.1 uncultured Saprospiraceae bacterium
CCAACATGAAAATATTTCGTCAATTCTGTTCATTTATTTATTTTAAATTACCTAATACAAAAACTACTTTAGTTCTTTCAAGTCCCAGAGTACGTTGTATCTTTTTTGTTTTTCCTCTTCTTTCATTTGCTCCATTGCCTGCCCAAAAGCAGTGATTAAATCATCTTTTTGCATGATTTTACCTAGCATTTCAGTGGTGGAAGTGCTTTGAGCTTTTGCTTTTTCATAGGCGATTCCTTTCCCCGCAAAAATACCCTTCATAAAGACTGTTGGTCCGGCCTGATAGCCATTGGGTAGTCCGGTTATTTGGATGGCCATTCTTGGAGACAGCGCACCATCTTCGTAGTTCATTTCGCAGTCTATTGTCACGCCGATTATGCCATCGACATCCAGCTCGCGCATTAATCGGACTTCCGGCAGGTCAGAAGGGAAGGTGATTCTGGCAGTTTGGGCATATTCTTCGAAAGAGGTAGGGATTAATAATTTACTGCCTTTATAACCTTTGATCATTACTTCATTGGTGATTTTATCGTGGATAGGTTGCAGGTTTTTGTAGTTGGAGGCCTGGATGGTCTTTTCAATTGGTACGAGGGTGATATTCCATTTTTCCAATAATTTTTGCTCGAAATCTTTGTAGAAATTTTCCACTAATTTATCCCATTCAGCATCTGGAATTTTAGGGAAGGATTTGGATTCTTCTACGTGAACATCCGTTTTTGTGGTGACTAAGGCATACCCCTCCCTGGTAGATTCAATTGTGCTTGTTTTGTAGGAGTAATCATGGGTCCTATGCTGGGTTAATTTGGTGGCTCTGACGACAAAAGAGGCAACTGCTAATTTTTTGCCGGCTTTTAATGGTTGTCCCAAAAAGGCATTTGGCTTACTCAGGCGACCGCGAACTCTATTGTTTTCTATATGGGCATTGACGGCATCTGCTGTTTCTACTGTTTGCCCCAAAAAGTTCTTTTCGAAGTCGGATTTAAGGGTGACCGGGGTCCAATCCAGGGAGGAGGAAACAGTGCGTACTGCTCCTACGTTTTTAATATCCAGGACTTTTTCCACGTTTCTACTAACGACTAAGTAGTTGTCCTCTTTATATTTAAAACCTCCTCCTGATGGGTTGATAAAAGCCTCTTTGGGGATCGTTATTTTAGCATTGCTTCCCATCACAACGATGTCGTATAACCACGTGGTTCCGGGAATTTTCCCAATAAAAGAGATCGTTACCTCTGTGCCTTCGGCACCAGCTCCATGTTCAAGTTGGAGGGTAAGATCTTCTCTTGCATTGATGGTTACCGGTTGTCCTTTGGGCACACCATTGATCGAAATGATTTTGATCGAAGGGACCGGCTTGATATTGACTTGGGCAGTTTGCCCGGATGATGTTTGTATGGATACAGTATGTGAGTTCGGCTTTTTATCGACGCCTTCTCCATAAATACCCATTCCTGAGTGGCTAAGGACTGCTCCGTCTAATTTGACTTCGCCATCTATTTTCAACAAGCCTGTGCCTTCTCTATTGGTGAAGTTGGTGAAAACGATATCGTCTTTTGCTTCCCATTTCAATTTGGTGGCATTGCCAATCATATTTTCGGGATACATATTTTGTTTGTACATGACGGTCATGGACGCACCGGAAAGGTCGCTGGTGGATTTGGTGAAGGCATTGCCGATTGCGCCCTGAGCTTTGGATTTCATTTTATTTCCAAATTTTTTGAGTTTGGAACCGAATTTTTTCTTTTTTTGGGGTTGTTCTGTCCCATCGTTTTGTTCGGTTTGATCTTTTTTCTTTTTGCGTCGGAATTGAGCTTGCGCAGGAAGGCTTAGACCCAGAATGGCCATGAATAGAATAAATCGTGTGAATCTCATAATTTTATTTTTTAACCATTGCTTTATGGTTAGTTGATAATAGATGAGACAAAAGTAGTAGGATTTTCATCAGGATGGTATAGGGGAAAATACTGAAATTCGTAGGTGTTTTTACTTAATTTTAAGAGGTTAGTCCATTTCTTAAAGCAAATTTGACCAGGCCGACCACCTTTTGGAGGTCTAATTTCTTCATGATATTGGCGCGATGGGTATCGGCAGTGCGTGGGCTGATGTGTAATTGAGCGGCAATTTCTTTATTGGTAAAGCCTTCCGCAATAGCTTTTAGTATTTCAATTTCTCTTTTGGAAAGTAGGCTGAGTTTTTCTACATCATCCTTGTGTTTGCCTAGGTTAGGAGTAGGTTTTAGTTCTTGGCTTAAAGCCAATGCGACATCGGATGAAAAGTATTTTTGTCCTTCGATGACTGTTTTGATGGCTTTGATGATTTCGTTTTTATCTGCATTTTTCAGGACATAACCATCTACTCCGTCTTTGATTAGGCTTTGAATGATAGAAGCCTCTTGATGAAGGGAAAGAATGATGATTTTGACATTGGGCATATTGGTTTTGACTTCTTTGGTGACAGCCATTCCGTTCATGATAGGCATATCGAGGTCTAAAAGCACGATGTCGGGCTGGAGAGCTTTGATGTATCGAAGCCCCTCGTTGCCATTGGTAGCCCTTCCTATCACTTCAATATTGGGGAGTTCGGAAAGGATGGCTTCCATCCCGTCCAGAATGATTTGGTGGTCGTCAATTAAGAGGATTTTTTTCATCTGTTTATTTATAGTGGTACACGAATGGTGGCAGCAACCCCGCTTTCCTGTCTTTTTTCGAAAGAGACATTTCCATTGACGGATTTTGCTCTGGAATTAATATTATTGATGCCGTTTCCAATTTCTTTGGTAGATTTGGGATTGAATCCATTTCCATCGTCTTCAATAATTAAAATGAGGTGACTTTTAGTAGTGAATAATTCAATGTTGACGTGTTTGGCATTGGAATGTTTGAGGATGTTATTGACTAATTCCTGGGCAATTCGATAGAGTCCTATTTCGATGTTTTCCGGGAATCGTTTGTTGGCATTATGCGTCTCAAATTCATAATTGATATTGGATTGGTTAAATGATTTTTGGAGCATATCCTGAAGGGCAGCTTTTAGCCCCAACTCTCGAAGGGTGGCGGGCATCATTTGATGAGAGATACTCCTGACTTCATTACTTACCTGAGTGAGATTTTTGGTGATGACTCTGAGGGAATTACTGGCTTCGGGAGCTTGTTTTTTCCATTTGTCAGACAATTGTTGCAAAGCCATTTTAAGCCCGGTAAGTTGTTGCCCTATGCCATCGTGTAAATCTTTTGATATACGTTTTCTTTCGGCTTCTACGCTTTCCACGGTAGCTTGTAGAAGCTGTTCTTGATGTTTTACCTGCGCCAGCTGCCTGCGTTGTTTTTGTTTTTGTTGAAAATACCATAATAAGGCAGCAAAGGTCAGTATTAATCCTGTGACAATACCACCGGTTAGCGTTCGTTGTAATCGAAGTTGTTGTTGTTGGTTGGCGAGCTCTAGTTGTTGAACCTGTATTTTTCTTTCTTTCTTTTCCGTTTCGTAAGCTATTTCCAGTTTGGAAATTTGAGAAGTCTTGGTCTCGTTTAATATGGAATCAGCAATTATTCTTGCCATCTTTTCATGTGATAGTGCCTTTTTGAAATGACCGGATTCTTCAAATGCCGCAGATAAGGCCTGGTGTGCATTTCTGGTTAAAGGTAGGTTTTGGGTTGATTCAGCAATTTCAAGGCCTCGCTGGATGGTCGTGATTCCTTTTTCGTATGATTTTAATTGTTGGTAAACTGTACCCAAATTGATGAGCGACCGGATTAAATCTTTTTTTGAATCGAGTTTTTCCTCTATGGGGATTAATTCTTTGAAGCAGGTGAGAGCTGCCATCTGTTCCTTTTTATCCATCAATAGGGCGCATATATTATCTTTGGTAACCATCCATCCGTATTGATCTGATTTTTGTTTTTTTATATCCAGGCTGATGTTAAAATAGAAGTAGGCGCTATCTAAAAGATTTTGTTCTTGATAAATCACTCCCATCGTATTACTTACTGTTGAAATGCCATATTGGTTTTCTGCTTCTTTGTGAATTTTCAGCGCTTTTTGTTGATATTTCAGTGCTTTGTTCCACGCTTTCATTTTGACATAGACATTCCCGATCTCAGCAAATAAAAAAGCATCAATCCTTTTGTTTTTTAAGTGTTCGTTCAACCGGGATGCCTTTAGGGAATAATCAATAGATTGATCATATTCTCCCATTATCCTATATAGCTGACCTAGATTGGCGAGCGCTTTAGTCATCATGGTAGAATCGGCTAGATTCTGGGCGATATCCCAACTGTTTTTCATTGCTTCAACAGCAGAATCGAATTGGTTTTGACTTCTTAGTACCAAGCCTTTTATCATATAGGCATTGCCTAAGCCTTTTTGGTAATTATTTTCCTTTGCGAGTTGGATGCCGCGATTGGCATAGACCATTGTCTGGTCAAGGTCGGTTCTAACAACTTTATAGGCTAATGCCACCAATGCATCAACTTTATCGTTTGGGTTGGAGGCAGTTTGCACAATTTGTTCAAGGCTGTCTATTTTACTGGATTGACCAACGCCCAAGATTGGAAAAATGAGCAAAACCAGAACAATGTACCTAATCAGCAGAATATGGCAGAGATGATTCATTCAAGTAGAAATTTGTCTAAAGATAAGTTTTTTTAGGGACTAAAGGTAGATGGAAGGCTACAATTCCCTCTTTTGTGTAAAAAAAATGTACTTTTGTATCAAATAAAACACACACACACAATGAACTTATTTAAGAAGATTTACCCGGGCTTGCCCGTTTTATTGTTATGGTCATTATTGATCACATCATTGATGGCACAAGTACCACCTGAGACGCCTTATGGTGTTCCCGTCGATCCTTCTGATGTGCCAATGCCGGGGTATTTACAACCTATACAGGACTTAGATTATGCGGTAGATATTA
>CAZNCI010000320.1:0-4902 GCA_964571475.1 uncultured Saprospiraceae bacterium
AAAGCTTCCCCGTTGGCCAGTCTTATTTTATTGACGAGCCGGACACTAAATTATATACGGTCTCGATTGGCATAAGCCCGGAGGTCTTGTTTGATCCAGTCAAGGGGCTTTTTATGGTAGGAAGTAGAGCCAAGGATAGCCTTTGGAACAAACCCGGTGCAAATTTCTGGAGTAGAAAAGAAGTTCGGGCTCATATTGACATCTTTGAATCCGCAGGTAATTTGATATACAGCAGTCAAAGTGGCCTTCGGTTATTTGGTGGCATGAGCCGGCTTTTCCCCCAAAAGTCCATGGCAATTGTCGCCAGAGAACGTTATGGACAAAAAAAAATCGAATACCCTATTTTTGGAAAAAAGAACCCAAAGAAATTTAAATTTTTAGTCCTGCGAAATTCGGGAAGTGATTTTGGCAAAACACATTTTAGGGATGCTTTTATGACTGGATTGTTAGATGACTGGGAGATTGAAAAACAAGCCTATCAGCCCGCTCATGTTTATATCAATGGCAAATACTGGGGGATTTATAATATCAGAGAGAAGGTCAACAGACATTTCATTGCCGCTCATACCGACGCGGATAAAGATAGTATCGACTTATTAGAACATCGTTATACAAGGAAAAGGGGCAGCAAAAAGCACTATTACCGTTTATTGAAATACCTCAAAAAGAATAACCTGTCAGATGATGCGAAATACGCCTATGTAAAAACTCAAATGGACGTCCGTAATTTCATGGATTACCAAATTGCTGAAATATATTTCGACAATCAGGATGCTGGTGGAAATATCAAGTACTGGCGGCCACAAACACCCGATGGAAAATGGCGATGGATATTGTATGATACAGATTGGGGTTACGGTCTGCACGATGACCATGCCTATAGTAATAATAGCCTGGAATTTCATACCCAAGCAGATGGTCCAAGATGGCCGAATCCCCCCTGGAGTACTTTTTTGTTAAGAAAGTTACTTGAAAATAAAGAATTTGAGCACGAGTTCATCAATCGTTTTGCCGACTACCTAAATACCAATTTCTCATCGGAGAACACCAATGAAAAAATCAGCCAAATGGTCAATTATCTCGAAGAAGAGATGCCCCGACATTTGAAACGCTGGAGAATTAGTTCCCGCCGGTGGTACCAGAGTATTAAAGTAATGCATGAATTTGCCAGCCAGCGGGTTAATTATATGCGGATGTTTTTGATGGATTATTTTCAGACGGGTCCCAAAAGGGAGGTCGATTTATCAGCATCAAAAGGAGGTGCCATTTTATTGAATCAAAATATAAGCATCAGAACAGCAGGTCTCCAAGGCGTTTATTTTAAAAATCACCCAATTGAATTAAAAGCTATCCCCGATTACGGGTACCGCTTTTCGCACTGGGAGGGACTTGATTCTCCATCAAAAAAGAGCCCTATAAAAATTGACTTTAAGCATGATTTTTATCAGGTAAGAGCCGTATTTGAAAAATACACCCATCCTTTGGCAGGCAAAGTCATTATCAATGAAATTTGTCCGTATAATATACACTCAGGAGATTGGATTGAGCTGTATAATACAACGGATGAAACAGTCAATATGACAGACTGGATTTTTACTGATCAAAAAAATGAATATATCTTCCCAGACATAGATTTGCCCCCTAACGATTATTTGGTCGTTTGTAGAAAGATGAAGAAATTTGAAAAAACCTACCCTCATATATACGCCTATATTGGCGGTATTAAATGGGGGCTGAATAAACATAGAGAAACCATAACCTTATTTGCAGCTGATGGGGCTGCGATTGATAGTGTCGCTTATGAAGCCCCTTTAACAGACTCTTCTTTTGTACTAAGTCTTTTTTTGCCGGACTTAGACAATGGCAATCCCGAAAATTGGCGCGTGCGAACAGGTATGGGAACCCCAAACGAGGCAAACCCCTATTATGTGGAAAGCAGAATCAAATTACGTCAGCAATTATGGATGCAAATTGGGTTCGCAGCAGGCATTTTATTGTTGGGGATTTTATTGCTGATTCTGAGAGCGAGAAAAGTGCTTTAATGTTTTGCCACGAGTGACGCTGGAATCATTCGTGGCAAAATCAATATTATTCACCGAGTAATGCTGCTAATTTCCTTTCCAGCGCAGCTCCTCTAAGACCTCTTGCGACTATTTTTCCGTCCTTACCCAATAATACAGTATGAGGTATGGAGTGAACGCCAAAATCATTGGCGACCTTATTTTGCCATCCCTTTAAATCGCTGATATGATGCCAGGGTAATCCATCTTTTTTGATAGCAGCCTTCCATTTATCTTTCTTTCTATCTAAGCTCACCGCAAGTACATCAAATCCTTTGTCGTGATATTTCTTATACAATTTAACAACATTGGGGTTCTCCTTACGGCATGGACCACACCAGCTTGCCCAAAAATCTATCAATACCACTTTGCCTTTTAACTGGCTAAGCGCAAATGTTTCTCCGGAAGGTGTTGGCAGAGAAAAATCAGGAGGTGTTCCGCCAACTTGATACCTGACGACATTTTCAATCTCTTTCTTTAAAGATTTTACAGCATCGGGATCTGTATCTTTGAATTCATCGATAAAAGTTTGGGCAAAATAACCATAAGTTTCATTGGATGCCTGCTTGAGCCCCGCCATGACACCACCAATCGCTAATTTATAAGCTCCAGATTTGGCAGGAATTTTATTTAAATTAGTATTGATCGCCTGCTTGAGTAAATCAGCCGGCACTCTGGCTTTACTCAAAGTTGAAGCATAAGCTTTGAAGCCCTCGTAAACCCAGGGCAGGTTATTAAAACTCGGTTGTGAAAAGTCAGCAAATTGAAAATAGTTGGTCACAAAATAATCCAGTTCGTTTTTATAACCCTTATTGTTATTGGCGAAGCTGGGGTAAATATTTAAGCCATAGATTTTACCAAACAAAGGAGCTACCTTATTAAGTGAGTCAAAAACCGCCATTTGTTGGTCGTCAAGCTTTTTTAACTGCCGTTGAAATACCTTGCGCTGCTCTTCTCTTTGGGCTCTCATATACATTCGCGTGAGTTTATCCCGTTCATTTTTCGTTTTATTAATATCTTGTTTGAGTCGATTATAACCATTATTAATGTCCGAATTGACAAAACTTGCAGCACGTAGGTTAGCACAATGCCCCTGAATTTTAATATCGGGCTCTGTCCCCAATAAAATGGGGGCAAAAGCCCCTCCTTCCTCTCCGATGAAATAAAAATCGGGTTCTTTTGTTTTATCAATTTGTAGCGTATAAGTATTTCCTGTTTTTTTTGCCTTTTGGACCGGATAAAATTTTACCCCATCAAATTTACTAAGGACAAGGTCTTTTTTACAGCCTGTTATATCTCCGGTGAGGGTTATTTCTGACTGTTGTCCAATAACAATATTAGCCATCAAAACAAAGACCAGCATGGGTAAAATATTTGTAATTTTCATTGTCATTTTATCTTTTTATAATTCTATTTATGCAATAATAAATTTGATTTAATGGTTGATTTAATTCCCCTCAATTAAAAGGTCATTACAAGACAACCTCTCTCCCTGAAAACAAAAAACGTACCGCAGTTCTAAATATTCACAACGGCAAAAGATATGGGCACTGGGAAAAGTAATCTCAACGAAAATTATCAGGAATAAATTTACGTATTTTGATACTAAGAAACAAACGATTTAGCCATCCTTTTTGTTCATATTACCTGACTGACTATCTTATGAACGATGTCTGCATCACTCATAGTATAATAATGCAAACAGGGAACACCTCTTTCTTTTAATTCTTTTGATTGAGCGGCACACCATTCAACCCCTACCTCTTTTCTGGCAGCAGCATTTTTGGCATTGGCAACAGCCTTAACCAAATCATCGGGCATGTCAATATGAAACAAACGCGGAATGGAGGTCAATTGATATAATTTAGTAATCGGCTTCAAACCGGGAATAATCGGGACAGTAATGCCAATTGCCCTACACTTATCTACGTAGTCAAAATATTTTTGATTATCAAAAAACATCTGAGTTACGATATATTCGGCGCCGGCATCAATTTTTGCTTTGGCGTATTCCAAATCCATATTACTATTAGGCGCTTCAAAGTGCTTTTCCGGATAACCGGCAATACCTATACAAAAGTTCGTTTTCACACCAGACTCACCATGGAGATAATTGCCTTCATTCATATTTTTTATTTGCCGAATCAGGTCAATAGCATATTCATTTCCTCCCTCTTCAGGGTAGAATTTTCCATCAAATTTTCTGGCATCCCCCCTAAGCGCTAAAACATTGTTAATATTTAAAAAATTCAAATCAATTAACGCATTTTCAGTCACTTCCTTGGTGAAGCCGCCACAGATGAGGTGAGGAACAGCATCTACGCCATATCTATGAATAATAGACGCACAGATACCTACTGTTCCAGGACGCTTCCGCACCGCAACTTTTTCAAAAAAGCCACTTTCCTGCTTTTTATAAATAAAATCTTCCCGATGGTATGTTACATCAATGAAAGGAGGTTTGAATTCCATTAAAGGATCCAGTGTATCAAAAATGGTTTGGATTCCTCCTCCTTTAAGAGGAGGTAAAATTTCAAAGGAAACCAAAGTCTTTCCCTCTGCTTTTTCAAAATATTCAGGTACTTTCATTATTGTATAAATTACGAATTGTTGTAGGAAAAATTTAACAACTAAGATGGTCAATAGTCCGGATTTAGGGTCAAATGTACAAACATCTTGAAAATATTCCCCCCTTCACTTATAAAATGATTCACTTGAAGCCATTTTTGAATTTGAAGCCGATATTTCAAGAGAGAGAGTGAATGGTAATTAACCAGCCCCCTATGCTTTTTGTAAGTTCAAACTGGTTTCAGAGCATCTTCCTCTATGCCGCTAATACAAC
>CAZNCI010000321.1:0-4898 GCA_964571475.1 uncultured Saprospiraceae bacterium
CAGCCATGACAGCAGAAAAAATGATGAACAAAGAGCAAATATTCATGCAGGAGATTGAGCCATACATCGCCGATGTATATACGCGTTCATTTTTCTATACAAAGGATGCTGCCCGTGCTAGTGATTTGACGCAGGAGACGATGCTTAATGCATTTAAAGGACTGGGCACCTTTGAGGTTGGAACGAATGCTAGGGCCTGGGTGTTGAGAATATGCCACAATGCTTTTGTTAACGAATTTCGAAAAGCAAAAAGAGGACCGGATAAGGTGGACTTGGAAGAGCGAACTATCACGGAAAAAGATTCGGATTATGTGACAATGGATGGTGAATTATTCGATAATATCATGAGCGATGAGGTAGATACTGCTTTGAATAAATTATCGGCAGAAGAGCGACTTTTGATTAATATGGTCATTGTGGAGGGGTATAAGTACAAAGAAATTTCTGAAGAGCTCGGATTGGAGTTGAATACTGTTCGGACAAAATTGTTTCGAGCCAAAAATAAACTTAAAGTCTTTCTAAAGGAATATGGGCGGGAGAGAGGTTTTAAAGATAAACGGTAATAATTTATTAAATCTCAGTGTTGTTGACTATTGATGAGTTCCTTTTTTTGGGGATTTGTCGGAGTCAGTCAACACTGAGATTTTCTTGTTTTAATATATTTCATAACAAAAGTTGAAGGCTTGGTCTCAAGTCAGGATACGTATTTTAAAAAGAAAAAAACGAACAATGCAAAGTATATTTTGCCATAGATCCTTTTCCGGAAGTTCTCCCTTGAGTAGCATTAGCATTGCTGGGCTGTACGGAGGTGTCTGTGTTGCAATTGACGTACAAGCCTGTTAGCTTACAAAAGTGTAACTATGAAAAGTAACAATCAATTTAGTCTTTCGGATTTAGTAAAAAAAATCAATCTTTACCTAGATGGTGATTTAACCTCCACTGAAGAACGAACGCTAATGAAGGAAATAAAAGCCAACCCCCAATATACCCGAATACTAAACCAAGAAAAAAAATTTAAAGAATTTTTGAAAGCCCGCCTCCAGCGCAAAGAGCCCTCCGCCGCCCTTATCCAATCCATAAAAGATAGTATCCACGCGAGGATTAAACATTGAGTAGTTTCATTCAGTTGGCAGTTGACAGTCTTCAGCCGAGACATTATTTTATTGCCATTGGCAATAAAATAATGAGACTGCAGACTGGGTACTGCCAACTGCTCACTGAAGCCTGCTCGCTAATTAAACCAATCCTTTAGCAACCTCAAGTGCTGCATTATAATCTGGTTCGTCAGTTGCTTCTGGTACATACTCAACGTGTTTGACGGTACCATCTTTGTCGATTACGACGATTCCTCTTGTCAATAAGCCTAGCTCTTTGATGAAGTATCCGTAGTTCTCTGCGAAGCCTAAATCGCGGTAATCGGATAGTGTAACCACTTTGTCGATGCCTTCTGCTCCACAAAATCGGTTAAGGGCAAAGGGTAAATCTTTTGATATGCCAATGATGGTGATATCATCACTCAAATCAGCCGCTAATTTATTGAAAGTACGGTTTTGTGTTGCGCAAACGCCGGTGTCAATTGAAGGGAAGATAGATAATACGACTACTTTTCCTTTTTGATCTTCAAGCGTCACCTGATTTAATGAGCTCCCAATTCCTGTGAAATTTGGTGCTTTTTGACCTACTTTTATTTCGTTTCCTAATAACGTCATAGGATTACCTTTAAAGGTAATAGATACATTGTTCTTTTCCATATTTTTTAATTTTATTGGTTGATATAATTTTTGAATCGCAAAGATAACGTAACTACAAGGAAATTGTACGTTTTTTTTGAAAATTGTCTTACTAATACCATTAAGCTCCCCAACATGACCACAAACGGATTATATTCCAAAAATTGTACGACCATAGCAGTGTCTTAGATGCTGAATTTTACTCCCCACCGCTCAACTTATTTACGTAAGTATTAAAATATCTACATTCGTTGATTAATTTTCCATAAAATCGGGTGTCCGAGAACTGATCCACAATGATGGCAAAATTATCATGTGTTTTTTCTGCTCCCGGCTGACCGTTGACATAATAATCATTTTGCTCACATTTGGCAGCCATGAAGGCCGCTTTTGCACCTAATTCCGGATTAGTAGTGAGTATTCTTGCTTTATTGAAATACTTCAATGCTTCCCGACAATCGAAATTTTCTTTATTGCCATAAGGCGATAAATTGGTAGGAAAAACGGCATCCTTGTATTTTCGTGCCGACAGGATACTTATATCGCTTCGGTAATAATCCATCGCTTTCCAGGCATAACTAAAGTAGGTCATATTATAAAAAGCCAAACCAATTTCATAATTTAACTGAGCAGCCTTATTTTTATTCATTTCACTAACAGATTCCAGCTTTTTATTGAGGATACTCCGCATCATATCTCCTTTATTCATGCCGGTTAGACTATCCGGAATTGGGCAGTTAACACAGTCGATGATTCTTTCGGCAAAGGGATTATAAAGCCCGTATTTGTCCCAGTAAGTTTCATCTGGCATTTTTTTGTATATTTCCAATGCCTTTTCTAATTGGAATGTGCTCAGGAAATAATTGGCTTTCATATCAATGACATCATTGCGAATAGTCGTCCCGTCGGCTTTAGTAATCATCAATTTTTCAATTTCAGTGATGTCCTTTTTGGAGGTTAGGTCAAGGAGATCGTTGACGATTGTTAGTACGGGATTGGGGCGTAGATCGGTGATGTTGTTATAACAAAGAAAGGCTTTCGCTTCATCTCCATTATTGTGGTAGAGCCAAGCCATTTTGTCTCGAAGCATATCATCAAAATCCGGATTTTTTTCCAGGTATTTTTTTCTGTCTTTTTTTATTTCGACAATTCGTTCTTCTACCTCAGGGGTTATTTTATCCCACGCATTGATTTCTAATGCCAGTTCGAATACCTTTAATTGATATTTTAAGGTATCATTGGTGACAATGTGACTTGCTTTCTCGAAGGATTGTTTGGCATAATAATAATCTCCTGACAATACTTCCAGATAGCCTTCCAGTATTTTCCAAAAGTCTTGCCTTTTGGTCTTTTTTTCTTTGACAATTTGCTGGACGAATGTCAATAACTGAATGACATTTTCCCCTGCTACTTTCCTGGGTAAACCAAAATATTTTTTATTGATTTTCTTTTTATCATTAAAAGTATAACCCAATAGATCTTTTTCAAGGCGTTTGGTTTCACCTAGTGCCAGCGATTCAAGGTCTGAATTCAAAGGGTCTAACTGGTAAATATCCTTCATTTCTGTAATTAACTGGCTGTTTTCTTTATGCGCCCGGAGTGCGTATAAGGTGGCTCTTTCTCGATTATTTTGGCACAAAAGCAGGCATTGTCCCCATTCTTCATCCGTCTTTATCTTAAAACTCCGGATGGCGGACTCCCGTTTTTCGGGGCAATTGGCGAACACGAGAGAGTACAAATAAGCGGCTTCTACGGTTTTGCCTGTTTTTTGCAGTGCTCCGGCTTTATGTCCCATAATCCAGTATTCTATCAGGCTTGGATCGTTGTCTATTTTGGGCATGAGGTAGTCGTATAATTCCAAAGTCAGTTCGTATTTTTTAGCATAATGTGCCAATCTTATGATTTGATAAGCATATCGCAGTCTAAAATAATAGGACTTGGTCTCCAAGAATTGTTTTTTCCCTTTTTTGATGAGCTCCATCATGGCATTGATGTCTTTTTCTTTATCTTCCCACATTTTGGTGGCCACGACGTGGGGTTCACAGCTTTTGGCAAAGATGAGATAATCTACGGTTTCGAAGCATTTGTGCCGGTATAGGTATTTTGAGAAGGAATTGGTACTCATTTTTCGACCGGCATAACTCAATTTTAATTTGTCAGAAATCATCACTTGTTTGAGGTCAATTAGTTGTTTAATGGGAGCTTTATAAATGACGTAATGCATATCTGTAGCAGAGGGCTTATTGCAGAATCGCTCTCGCCACTCTTGTACATTATTTAATATTTGCGTTTCCTTTGGGCTGATATATTCATCATAAATCTCTCCAATATCCAGAAAATAAGGTGCAAATCCATCATTCAGTCGTAGTATATTAGGTTGTATAAATGAGTAGCCAAAATATTCCTCATAGGCAATACCGCAGCCGTTGGCTGGTTGTTGGGGGAATAAAAGTGTGATGAAAAATAATAGAGTCCCCATTTTTAATAGGGCGTTATTTTTCTTGGATTTGATTGAAAAAATGGCGAATCGTTGCATTCGAAAATTCTTTTTGACTGGATATGTCCAAATGATAAAAAGCAATGCAAGTCTTTGGCTGATTGATGACCTGCCTGAGCAAAGGTACGGTTTTTAATAATAAAGTTTCGGATACTTCCTCTAATCTAATTTGGTCATTTTTATAGAGATAGTTTCCCTCCAGATAAGTGTCCTTGATTACGTCAAAATGAGTCTCATCTGTTTTTGTGAATCGCAGAGGATCTTTCAGGTCTTTTCCCTTTATGCCTTTTAATAAATTGATTAATTTTCCTTCCCGAAATAATGCTCCCCAACCAAATATGGGCACCGCAATATCCAACGGGATAGGGTAGGGCTTTGCTCCTTCAATATAGGGTCTGGCTTTCGCCAAATTTAAAATAGAGTTAGGTTCATTTATATTCGATACTTCCCCCATATTGTAAAACATCAGCATCACTTTGTCCACTGGAGGAATACCCGTCTTTTGGGGGTAGCGATATTGGTGTAAACGAAGGGTAGAAGAGATGATTATACCCTGATTTTCTTGTTTTATTGCTTTGATTAAATCAAAAAAGTGCTGCCTTGAACTTTCCGTCCAGTCACAATCAAATTGAATTTCGTGGATAGATATTGGGAATTTATCTGCGATATAG
>CAZNCI010000322.1:0-4896 GCA_964571475.1 uncultured Saprospiraceae bacterium
TACAATTTATTTTTATCATAAAAATCAAAAAAAATGAATGTGAAATTTGGATTAAAAATCGCTTTATTGCCAGCTATTCTTACCGTGCTTATCTCTTTTGGCTGTTGCGAGCCTACCGTTGAGCCCGAATGTGAATTTCAGGGTGTAAAGGCAGCACTTTTTTGTGATCAGGGGGATTATACTTTCACCAATTCGGCGGGTACAACATTACGATTTTGGACACTCACTGAGCACCGGTGGTTAAATGCCGTCAATCAGGATACCCTTCCTTCTCAGGAAGAGCAGAATGATCTGGTCAGCAGTTTCAATAATTTATTCGAAATGCAGTTGGACTACCAAAGCATTGCGCAATTATTTCCGAATTATTCCGGTGTATTAGAGCGAGGTCGCCCGCCCGTCTGCCCTCCAACAAGCAGTTGGGAAAATACCGGTTTCGATATCGTTTGGGATGATGCCAATATGGAATTCATTGAAGCCAAAATAACCGATATCCAAGGGCTTCCTTTTGTCGGACAAAAGACAGGGAATAGCGTTCATTTTGACATTTCTTCCAATAATCCACCCTCTGCAGGTGATGCCATGATTTATGTCAAGATGAAAAATTTAACAAGCGGTGTAAGCACCATTATTGTTAATACATTTGTTTTGCAAAATTAATCGTGAATGAATAAAACCTTTCAGGTGCTCAGTATGCTGATGCTGATTACTTTTGCCGGATATGGGCAAAATTGCGTAGAAGTGTGCGATGAGATGTTAGATCGTGTATCTACCACCTATTTTCAGTCCGGAATCAAAGCCATGCAAAATGGAACAGACTCCATCAGAGTACTGAGTCTTACCTGTGAGGCCTGTTATTATCCGCTTTACGGCGCGTTGGAGTGGCTTGCCTACGCCTCAGAAGAGGTCAATGATTTTGACACTCAAAAAAAAACCATTCAGGAATTACAGACAATATTCCCAAAAGTGCACTTTAAAGATACTGTTGAAAAATTCCAAATTTATCAGGACTTACAATTGCGGACGGGCAATTATTACTACAGTATTGGGGCATTAAACAAAGCGAAACAAACCTACCAAAACCTTACTGACTCCCTCCTGAATTGTGCTATTTCACAAGATGATTACAGCGCCAGAAGACTCAATATGGGATTCATTGGTCTTGGTAATATTCAGATCAAAAAAAGGAATTATTTTCAGGCACAAAAATTCTTCCAATACGCTATTGATAAAAACAAAAAAGAATACACGACCTTCTGCCATTTAGGCAGTGCCTTTGAACGACAGGGAGCGCTCCAAAAGGCTTATGATGCTTACGATATTTGTAATCAACCCAATATTGAATACATTCAAAAACACCCTATTGAAGAGGTGGCGGTTTTTTCCTATTATTTCATCCCGCCTCTGCGAAGGCAGGCATCCATCGCTCTACGCATCAGGGAATTAGAAAAAGCTCAAAACCTGCTCTCCATGATTCAATCTATACAAAAAAAAGACAATCCCACTAATGCGCGCAACCAGCTCCTTTGGGCAAAGTATTTCCGCGAGGTGGGCAGCCAGGATTCTGTCGATTTTTATATGAACAAAGCTTGGAATCATGTAAAAAACCTGTCGCCCTCTTCGGAGCTCGTCTTAGACTGGAAATTACAAAAAGCACAATTTCTCATTGCTGACGGACAAAAAAGGAAGGCCTTAGAGCTATTAAATTCCTCTATCTCGGATATTGAAAAGAATAAAAACATCAGCAATACTGTTCGCAATCAAGCCATTGATTTCGAAATCGAACGCATCAATTTATTGTATTCCATCAATCCCAAAGAATGCCTCCATAACATTGCTGCTTTTCAAAAAAAAATATTGGAAAACCTAAAGCAAGACATTATTTTTGAGGATCACATCAATAAAATCGAAGATTATTACCCTATTTTAGAACTGGGGCTTTCTTTAATTTACGAACAATTCCCCAAGGAATTAGATTTGGCGTTTTCCTTAATTGAGTGTACAAAATCCATTCAATTATATAAGGAAAATATAAATGCCCAGCGCGAATCTGACGCCGCCGATAGTCTCCTTATTTCTTATAAAATCATTGCGGCGACAACCAATCAACTTCGCGTGCAAAAAAGCCAGGGTGATACCAGTATATTTACAGCCAATAGATTATTTGAATCAGAAAGAAAACTCGAAAAAATAAAACGTAAGCTACAGGAAAGAAACGCTACCCCTCTTTTTGAGGTTGGCTTGTCTCTTGCAGTCTATAAAAAAGAACTCCATTCCAAGCAATTGCATTTGTTGTTTTTCAGGGGAAAGAATCACTACTATTGGCTGGCGGTCAGTCGGTCTTCCGTGAAATTTCATCAAATAGCAATTCGGGAAATTGAAAATTACTGCCAACCTTTTATTCACCTGATTAATCAGCCAGATAGCCCCATGAGTGATATTTTAACCTTGGGCAATCAGCTTTTTCGTCAACTTCCCCTCACAGAAATTCCTAAAAATATAACTTCGATACTCATTTCAGCCGATGGCTGCCTGACTCAACTCCCCTTCGGTAGCCTCGTGGATAATCAAAAAAAATACCTGATTGAAGATTATAATATCTCTTATACCCCGTCTGCACTCATGCGCTTGCTTTTAGAGCGTAAGACCATTCTGGAAAAGAAAAATATTAGCACGGGAATTTATCTGCCACTTTTGGCAGAAAAGAAGAACCTCGGGTTGAAGTACGCCAAAGAGGAAGCCAATAAAATTAAGGACATCACCGGAGGAACTTTATTCTCCCGTGAGCGAGCGACCAAAAATCACTTCCTCGCATCCTGTGAACAATACGATATACTCCATTTGGCGGCTCATGCCAAATCCGTAAAAAACGATGCGTCCCTTTCTTATGTCCAGTTCAATAAAGAACAATTGGACGAAGATAAATACCTGTATTGTGATGAAATTAGCGCCTTGCGATTCAATACAGAAATGGTTTGTCTTAGTGCCTGCCAGACGGGTACCGGTAAGAATTATAGCGGAGAAGGCATGCAGAGTATTGCCCGGAATTTTATCGCATCCGGTTGCCGGTCTGTCGTTTCTACACTTTGGGTGGCATCGGATAAGAGTATATCGGAGATTATTCCCGATTTTTATGCACTTTTGTTTGAGGGGAAAGATAAATCTACTGCCTTGGCGATGGCAAAACGAAATTATTTGAAGAATCATAGTGGTGATGCCCGCCATCCCTACTACTGGTCTGAAATTATCCTTACAGGCAGTACTCAACCCGTTGTAGCATCACCTCCGACTTTACTTATTTGGAGTATCCTTGGAGGGGGAATGCTCTTGATTGCCGGTCTTTTTTACAGAAAAAGCAACAGGTAACTGCTTTGATGGGAGGAGCACAAAAGGAAAAAGTATTATCTTTTTGCTACAATAAATCTTTTCCAAAATAAAAAATCCAGGCGGCAACATAAACAAAGAAAGGAAAAACAATGCCCCTCATCGAATCATTCCATCTTCGTTTATTGAAAATATTTACGGGAATAAAATCGAGGGCGATAGCCAAAATAGCACTGGTTCTTTGCCTAAACCCCGGTGATGTTGAGCCCATCTTTATAAATCCCATATCCTGTAACCCATCAAAGATACTTAGGAAAATAGCATAGCCCACAAAGGGCAAAACCAAACCAATAAGAATGCCTACTAAGATTGAATTTTTGTTCATAGTTTATTTTTTTCAATACCACCTATTTCTCGCATCGTTGCTTCATCCGTCAGGTCAAAGATAGAAGGCACGACGGAAATATATCCATCATTAAGTGCTTTGATATCGGCATCTGCTCTTTCATCTTCCGAAACAAAAACACCGGTCAGCCAATAATATTTTTGGCCTCTGGGGTCGATTGCTTCTGCGAACTCTTCGGTATAATGCCCCTTTGCCTGCCGACATACTTTGATGCCTTTGATTTGCTCCAAAGCTAGTTTTGGAATATTAACATTGAGTAATTGCCCCGACTTTAATGGCTTCTCCAGAGCAAATTTAATAATTTTTCTAATATATATCTGCGCCGGGGCAAAATCGGCGTCAAAACTAAAATCCATCAGTGAAAAACCAATGGACGGAATCCCTTCCATGGCTGCTTCCATCGCCGCCGACATCGTGCCGGAATACAAAATATTGATGGAGGCATTGCTACCGTGATTGATACCCGATAAACAAAGATCGGGCTTGCGATTTTTCAAGGGAACATGAACGGCTAATTTGACGCAATCAACAGGCGTACCAGAGCATTCATAAGCTTCGATATTGTCCCCAAAAAGGGAAACGCTATTGATGCGTAAAGGATCTGAAATGGTGATCCCGTGTCCCTTTCCTGACTGGGGAGCATCAGGGGCGACTACGACTACCTCGCCAAATTCGCTGGCCACTTCAATGAGGGCTTTGATGCCCGGAGCAGCGATACCGTCATCGTTTGTGATTAAGATTAAAGGTCTCTTCATGCTTTTTTTGCAAAGGTAGGAATTTTCGTCCAAATAACTATTTTTGGGGATCGATTACTTTTCGGAGCAGCCTCTATTTTAATAGGGCATATCCCCTCCTGCCCCGCTCCCACCCCACCCATCGTCGGGGTCGCTACGTCCATAGGCTCACTATTCGTTCGGCCGCTCCGCAAAGCTGCGCGTCTGCCTCCTACGTCGGCACCTATTCCCATCGCTTATGCGGGGGAAACCCACCTTCCCAAGACAGTAAATACCACTAACCAGAAGGGCTTCCCACTCCTGAATATTTTTTTGCCGACATCGTAGCGGCGATCCCTGCCTCCTGACCGTAGGGAGTGAGGTTCAGTCGCCGTCCGAGTATGACTGAACGATCCCTGACGAAGGAAGGGTGAAAGTAAAACTGTATAGCCTGCC
>CAZNCI010000323.1:0-3263 GCA_964571475.1 uncultured Saprospiraceae bacterium
TTCCGGACAAGTGATGTGGAGTGGGTTTTATCCCGAAATTTATTTCGGGACGAGCGAACAGCGAGCCCCGTAACGTAACGACCCCCGCTTTTGGGCGGGGGATGGCCCCTAAAAGCTAATTTTAAACCGTGTTCTAAACCCCAATCCTTTGACTCCAAAAAGGGAAGGTACAGCCGGTCCGTCCAGATAAGTCACCCGTTTGACCAAATCAAATCGTAGGACTTCAAAAATATTATAAATGCCAATACTGGCTTCGATATAGGGTTGTTTGCCGAGTGAACGGGTCAGTGATGTGCCATTGTCGGCAGTTGGATATTGAATCAGGCCCTTGTTCAATACCGGATTATTGGCGTCACTCAATCCACCGTATAATAGCTTACAGCTCACCAGGCTTCGCAATTTCAAGCGATTAATCAATGGAATTTTATTAAAGAAAAAACCTTCAAAAAAGTGGGTGTAAAATATACTGGCGTATTGATCGGTTGAGAACTCCAGAAAGTTCATCATATTATAACTCAGCGGATTATAAAAGAAGCTCTGATTGGCTTCGGGGAGATTTAATAAGGTGTAAGGCAGTCGCTTACCGATCGTGGTTCCCGCCTCTACAATGGCGTCGCCGTAGCCCAAAAATCCGAGTCGAATGCGTTTGTTGACATTGAATCGCAGGCGGTGATATTGATAGTCGCTGCCCAATATTCCCTTCGCGCCATATTGATAATTGAGGGTGTAAATGGGATGGTTGGTCTTGATGGTCTTTCGGTAATTTTCTCCTTCGTAGATAGACTCCTGCGGGGCATATCGCATGGTCAGTCCAAACTGAGCGGTTTTGAACTCGGAGACATTTTGAGGTTTCATGTCTTCACTCAGGTACTCGTATTTCAAATGCCCGTAAGGCATCTGTGTTTCGTATTGGAAATCGATATTAAAGGAAAAATTATTTCTAAATTCCTGCAGGAAATCTATCCGCCATCTTTTTAATAACAACATTTTAGCGTCATCGCCTCTTTTGAAGGAGAGAAAGAAATTATTGTCATCGACAAATTGCAAATTCAAGCCCGGATAATTGGTCACCTTCGCGTAAGCCAGACCAATTTCCTGACGGGGGAAAGTACGTACCTTATCGGAAAAGGCATAGCGCCCTTCAAAGGCGTATTTCCATTGTTTATCTTTCAAACCATAGATGACCAGCCCTTTCAACCAGAGGTTTTTGCTGAATTTATCATTGGTGCGGGCACCGAAACGGAAACGCGAGCCTTCGACGCTATTGAAGCTGTAAATGGAGTAAATAGGCCCTAGGGAAATACCGCCAATATCAAGGTGTCCGCCCATTAACAAATCTCCAATGGCGAGGTATTTTTTGAAAACAGGAGACCGCTGAATACTGTCGAGCATCACATAAACACCGGCTTCGTTTTCGGACAAAGGTATTTGTCTGGCGGCGCTCCAATAAGCTTCGTCTTTGATACGGTCTTTTGATTTAATAATTGCCGTTGGGGAATTGTATATAGAGTCGGCAGCGGGCTGATTGAAGATGAAATTTCGTTTAGCGACTGTGCGTTTACCATAGACGCCTAATGCCTTTTTGGTCATTTTGAAATCAATCAATAAAGAGGTCAAAACCGGGAGCCATTTTTGTTGGTCATCTTCCTCGAATGTCTGTTTGATCTGTACGGCATTCACAAAATTAATATTGGTGTTTTTAGTAATGCCCAATTCTGCATCCAAAATGGCATAATTGGCGTCGATATCGACAATTAAATACCCAGTAAATGCGAGGTTGGTCGAATTTCGGGGCTGAAACCGGAGGTCAACGCACTGATGACCTTTGTATTCGATGGTATCATTGATATAATATTTATAGACCTGGGGGCCGATAGGCGATACAGGCCCCGTAAATCTTTTGTCTAAAAGGATGATTTCACTTTCGTAAATATCAAAGTTTTGGTATAATTTTTCCAGAAAAGTCTCTACGCCATCGGTATCCATATACTCATTGGATTCGGTTCTTTTGGTGGCGTGCTGGTATTCTTTTTCAGTCTCTGGAGATGCTCTGTGGTAAATGGTTGCCGCTGTTTCCTGAAAGTAAATGGGCAAATATGGCTTGCCGTTTAACTCGGAAGTATCGATATAATCAAAAGCAAACTGGAAGTCTTTAAAAACGCGCTTTTTCTTGAATTTGTCGGTGATGTTATTGAGGTCCAGTTCTAGTTTTTCGTATTGGTCATATTGGGTATAAGCCTGTTTTTCTACCTTATTGAGGTCTTTATTGGCACTAACTTTTCTGATGAGGGCGACGGCGGGATTGTCTTTGTTTTTGTATCGTTTTTTTCGGGCGACGACGGTTACTTCATTCAGGGAGACACTGGCAGATTGGAGGGCTACTTTAATTTTTTGCCGTTTTCCGATTTGTATGGGTAATACCGCTGTTTGGTATCCTAAAAAAGAGACTTCGATACTATCGGTAGAGAAAAGCGTTTCCAGGTGGAATTTGCCATCCAAATCGGAGGTCGTTCCAATGTTTTTGCCTTGAATAGCGATGGTCGCAAAAGGGAAAACGTCTTTAGTTGCCGCATCCGTAACGGTTCCATTGATAATGGTGAGCTGCTTCTTTTGAGCAGATAAGGAATAGGGGAGACATAGTGACAATAATGTCAAAGCAGAAAGTAGCCATTTCATTTAATTCCGATTTAGTTGTAAATTACCTTAGCATAATGCATTTAGGTGTCAATAGGTTGCATTTTTTGTTCATATAAGCCAAATAATTATTGAGTCCACTCCGGAAAGAAGCATTTTGGGTGTTGATGACTTTTCGGAGTGGACTCATTATTTAAGAGTATAACGCACACTCCGATATTTACCCTACTTCTTTAATTCAATAATATAGACGCAGATAAAAGGGAGTCCCCCTACTTATTGAGACTTTTTTTACTACTGGTACCTTTTTTGAAGCTACGTCATGCGAAAATAGCATAAATACGTACTTTTGTTATCTGATATATGGTTTTTGATGTATTTTTTGTAGATTTAGGGCTTGATTTTATTGGGGAGATTGATGGGCAGCTGTTATTTCAAGGTACTCAGCAAAAAATGGGGAAAGTAGCTAGAGTAGCGCATTTAAATTACTCATCTTAGATTTAAAAACGGGGGAAGAAGTAAATAGCAATTGGCGATATCGTTGTTTTTGAATACGATCCTTCTTTTGTGTTGAAAAACGTGTATTTTGTCCATAAGGAGGAAACAGCCGTACCCCTGAAAAGAGATGA
>CAZNCI010000323.1:3363-4877 GCA_964571475.1 uncultured Saprospiraceae bacterium
TAATAACAATTTAAAGCTTATGAAAAACACCTTCGTACTCTTATGTGCACTTTTATGTTCATTTTCTGTTTATGCTACGACCTATCAGGTTGGCGCTACCCGAACTTATGTGTCTCCTTATGCGCTTTATCAGGCCAATGTCGTGGTCAATGGTGACATTATTGAAATTGATGCCGAAACATATTCGGGTAATGCTTGTTTGGCGGTTTGGCAAGCCAGTGATTTGCTTATCAGGGGAGTTGGTGGGCGTCCGCATCTGGAAGCTGCCGGGCAATATATCTGGGGCAAAGGGATTTGGGTCTTAGCAGGAGATCATATTACGGTTGAAAATATAGAATTTTCCGGAGCGACGGTGCCGGATAAAAATGGGGCGGGTATCCGTTTGGATGGCTCCGGACTGACGGTCAGGCATTGTTTTTTTCATGACAATGAGAACGGTATATTGACGAATAATACTTATTCGGGGGATATTTTAATTGAGTATTCAGAATTTGCAAATAATGGATTTGGGGCGGGCTATAGCCATAATCTCTATATTGGGCACGTGAATAAATTGACCTTTCAATTTAATTATACGCATCATGCGTTTATCGGACATTGCCTGAAATCCAGAGCGAATGAAAACTATATTTATTACAACCGAATAGCAGATGAAGAAACGGGTGCTTCCAGCCGGTTGATCGATTTGCCTAATGGTGGGTTTTCCATTATCATGGGAAATTTATTAATGCAGGGCGAAGATGCCCCTAATAATAATATGGTTGGTTACGGTAGGGAAGGCTTATCTAATACGGATTCACAGGTTTTTATTATCAATAATACATTTGTGAATAAACGCATAGGTAGTTGCATTTTTGTGGATATAGAACCGGGAACGGTAGTCGCCAATGTCTCAAATAATATCTTTGCAGGAGGTGGAACACTAATCAATGGGACCACAACGACGATGGACCATAATCTGGAAGAGTCCAGCATCGCCGATCTATTCTTTACAGACGAAATGAACTATAATTATCATTTGACGGAAGCCTCTCCGGCTATCAATTATGGGGTGGCAATCAATGCCGTCAACGGCTATTCTTTAACACCTGATTTTGTCTATGAACACCCTTTGGCTTCTGCCGAAAGAATAACAGTTGGGGATACGATAGACGTCGGCGCCTATGAATACATCAACCCACTTGAAACCAGTTTGGTTTTACTGGAAAGTATTCAGGTCTTTCCCAATCCAACGACGGGCATGCTGACGATTTACTCCCCTGAATACCCGGTACAACATACTACGGTTTTGGATGTTTTGGGGCGTATTTTGTGGGAAGCGAAGGATGTGAAGACCATAGACCTAAGCCGATTACATGAAGGAGTTTATTATTTAAAGATAGAAACGCGGGGAGGTTTTTCTGCTGTTCGGCGTATTGTTAAAGGAATTTAGTCTGGTGGCTCAAGAACTAAGTTATTCCTATATTAAACGCCGTTCTATTTTTTTATCTCTTCGATTATTCTGGCGACTTCTT
>CAZNCI010000324.1:0-4869 GCA_964571475.1 uncultured Saprospiraceae bacterium
TGACATCTTTTGAGGGAGGGGAAAAGAGAAGAGCAAAAGGTGTTATCTTATGGGGTATGCTTTGCTCTCTTTCCTTCCCACGAAGAAAGGAGTTGTTTAATGCTATCCAATATTTGGGACGAAAGTTAGCTCTTGATCGGTCATATTGAAGGCACAGAGGTGATTCATGCCTTTATCCAGGAAGCAACAACCGTTATCAATGTCGAGTATTTGTTCTTCATTTAGGTTATTTAACTGGGCAATCATTTCTTTTTTTGTTTGTGGGGTATGTCCATGGATGACGATTCGGTCTCCTAAAAAGCTATAATTAATTTTCTGATACCAGTTACGTATCCATAGCATGGTATCTATGTCATCCAAGGGGTTCTTTTGGTGAAAGTTAAAACCGGCATGGACTAATAAATAATTGTCCACCTCCAGAAAGTGGGGCAAATTTTCCAAATAGGAGGTGTATTTATCGGGGACCTCCAATTGGGTCTGACCATCTTTCATGAAATTACGGAGCGTGGGGGCACCACCACGTTTGACCCAAAATACAAGTTCATGAGGGTTTTTAAGCGCGTTTAGCATCATTTGTTCGTGGTTGCCCCTGAGGCAAAACACCTTTAGACCTGCTTGTTGCATGGTCATGATTTTATCGAGTACGCCCCGGCTGTCTGGTCCTCTGTCCACCAAATCGCCAAGGATATACAATTCGTCTTCTTGCTCCTTATAACCAATGGTATTCAAAAGCGATTCGAATGTATTTATATAGCCATGTATGTCTGATATTGCGTATTTTTTCATCTATTTTGATTGATGTTACCAAGAATAGGAACTTTTTAATAACAATAATAGTTCCTGACTGTTCCATTTTTTTTACATTTGTCACCTATGAAGAATTTCCACGATGATAACAAAGAAATAAAGGTGCTGATTTCTCCCAAACAAGTATTGGGTTATCACTGGCTTGTGGAATTATACGACTGTGATAGCGCATTATTAAACGATCCAAAAAAAGTAGAGCATTTATTGCTTGACGCAGCTCGAAGAAGCAAAGCGACTGTGATCGAATCCTGCCTTCATCATTTTGCGCCTCACGGGGTGAGTGGGGTCGTCGTCATAGCGGAGAGTCATTTGACCATTCACACCTGGCCGGAGTATGGCTATGCAGCCTTTGATATATTCAGCTGTGGCAAAGAGATGCTGCCCCAAAGGGCTACGGATTATGTAGTCGAGGCTTTTAAAGCAAAGCGGGTAGTGGTGCAGAAGGTGGAGCGGGGGCTGTGATATTTACCCTATAAAATGCCCAATAAACTCCGCGTCCTCGTCAATAATATAACCATCTCTACGCCTGAAAGAAATGGCGGAAGGCTGACCGGCAAAATAAACCCCTGCCTGATAATAATCCCCGTCACTATCGCGGGGCAACTCTTCAAAAGCCTGGAAAATGCTTGGATAATCACCAAAATCACCATCGTTTTCTTCTAATGGATGACCGTAGCGATTATAGACTTTTATATTTTCGCCTTCCCTTCCGTATATGACCTTTTCGACGTAGGGTTTTTCTTTAAAATAAGCATCGGATAACTGGGTCTCCAATAATAAACGGTGATTGGGGTATAAATCCCAAAGAATTTTCATCATCGCCTGAGATTGTGCCAACATCATATAGGCAGGATTGGCGATAATAGCCAGGTCATTGGTGACAATTTCCGTGAGAATTTCCATGATTTCAGGTTCTTCAAAAGCCAAATATTCCCAAGGCACCAGTTTGAACCAAAAATAAAAAGGCAAATATTCGTCGGGCCCCTGCTGGATGAGAATACCATCATCCGGGGAGAATTCAATGCCATCCAACCGCCGATGTTGCACTTCAAAACCGGCGTTAAAAGCGGCCGAGGCAATCAGGTCGTTATTGACCATATCTTCTTCATGTCCCATTGTGCTAAACAAAATATAGGGATCTTTGTCGGGATTCGCCTTACGCAATGCTTCAAACTGCCGACTCATATCCTCATAAAGATGGTTAAATTGCTCTTTGGGCAGTTTTCTTGCTCCAGCTAACTGCTCTTTTTGAATCATAGCTGTTTCAGGAATAATAGTTGCCGTATCCGCATTAAATTCAATGAGCTTTGGAGGGCGGTTATTAATGACGCCGGATAGATCAAAACGACCATAAACGGGTAGATGTCGATCACGGTTTCGCCAGGTATATTCGATGATACGGATGGCATTTTGCGGGATACCGACGGTGTCCCAAAGTTGGTTGTCAATCACGTACTGCATGGCGGTATGGTACATGTTGTTCAGTTCGGTGGCGGCATTTTTATAGGTATCTATTTCATTGGGCTGGAGCCTCAATAATTCATCGACGATATAATCCATGCCATCAGCGATGAAGTATTGGAGGCCATTTTTTTTATAAAACCTCTTTTTGAGCGTGGGAATATCTTCTAATTTATCGTCTATCATAAAGGTTTGGTATTATTATCCGCCAAAGCTTCGTGTACTTCTTGAGCTTCTTGTGCTTCTGATTCTGCGTATTCTACTAGATCGAATCGGTTTGCGAATGGTGATACGTCTTGCAGTACTTGCAATGGTTGATCTTGTAGCGGTATTTGCTCTATTGTAAACACTTGGATTGGCATAAGCACCGGCACTAGGACCAACGCCGAAGCTTCGTCCAAAATAGAAGCCCATGACGCCCATTCTGGCGGTACTTGTCATATTGGATCGTCGAGGGTCTCCCTGTGTTTTTGAAACGGAAGCCTGATCGAGGGTCAGCGTATCGCTGGTGCCATCCAAATAATGGGCGATGATACGACTATCTGCTTTGTTATCGACCACTCGTTCGTCGATAATTTTGAATTTATCGGCTTCGATTTCTTTTACTTCCGTAATCAGACCTCTGGTGAATTCGATTTTTTCTCCATTGGGGTATTTGGTCTCACTATCACAGGCAGAGATAAAAAAACCGGCAGTAATAGAGAATGCCACGGGAAAGACGTGTTGTTTAATTGAATTTTTGATTTTCATTAAATGAAGTGTTTTGATTGATGAAATAGTGGTGGAACACTTATACTTTGAGTTGTGAAGATAATAATTTTTTTGATACCTTGCGGCAAATTATAAATTGAATGGGAAAAATCAGTAAAAAAAGGGCATTGATTATTAGCGTTTTTATTGCCGGATTATGCTCTATTATTTACGAATTATTAATCAGCACCACGAGCAGTTACTTTCTTGGAGACAGCATCAAGCAGTTCTCTATTACCATTGGAGTATATATGGCAGCCATGGGAGGCGGGGCTTTTTTGTCCAAATTTTTAAAGGGCAATTTATTGGCTAAATTCATTGAAGTAGAGCTATTGTTGGGTTTTATTGGCGGCAGCAGTGTCCCGGTTATGTACATGGTATATGCCTTTGCTGATTATGGGCAGTTTTATGCTATTATGTTACTGTTTATTATCCTGATTGGGGTGTTGACGGGCTTGGAAATTCCACTTTTGAGTCGGATAATGAAGGATTATTTTTCAGAAAATGCCAATTTGGCCAATGTGCTGTCGCTGGATTATTTGGGGGCCTTATTAGCCACCCTTATTTTTCCTTTTTTGCTATTACCAATATTAGGAATTTTTGTTTCTTCACTTGTTTTTGGGGCGGTTAATATTGGGATTGGGGTACTAAATATCCGGTATTTTTCCGATGAGCTGGAACATTCAAAAAAGCAATTGTATTCATTGATTTCATTTCTTTTGATTGCTTATTTTTTTATAGCCATTGCCTTCTCTTCCAAAGTAACTGACTGGTGGAACGACCATTTATTTATCGATCAGGTCATTTTTCATCAATCGACGCCCTATCAAACCCTCACACTTACAAGCGGCAAGGGCGAACTTAAATTATTTCTCAATAAAGTTATCCAGTTTAATTCTGAGGATGAATACCGTTACCATGAAGCATTGGTGCACATTCCTTTTGGCTTAGCCAAAGAAAAAAGAAACATCCTGATACTGGGAGGCGGAGAATGCCTCGCTGCCCGGGAAGTCCTTAAACATCCGGAGGTCGAACAGGTCGTTATCGTTGATATAGACCCGGCTATTTTTGATTTGGCTCGAAAAAATATTCGCCTAAAAAAACTCAATGCGTTTGCGATGGAGAATCCCAAGGTTCACCCCATTCTGGAGGATGCCTTTGTTTTTCTTAAAGAAAATGAATTTTTATTCGACATCATTATCAGCGATTTGCCCGACCCGACCAATGAAGCACTCACCCGTTTATACAGTAGCGCCTTTTATAAACTCATTCAAAAACGACTGAGTCCGGGGGGTGTTTTTGTCACACAGGCTACCGACCCTTATCGCACCAATAAGGCATTTTGGTGTATTGAAGAGACCATCCACCATTCGGCTATGTCTTACACCTATCCCTACCATGCTTACGTGCCATCCTTTGGGGATTGGGGTTTTATTCTGGCAAGTAAAATACCCCTTGCTCCCTCTAATGCAAAATTAGATGTTCCGACTAAGTTTTTAGAACAAAATCATCTGGATAATTTATTTTATTTTCCAAAGGATATTTCTAAACCAAATGTGGAGTCCAATACCCTTGATAAACCTAAATTATTGGCTTATTATCTGGAAGCCTGGCATCAGTGGAGCCGGTTGAATGTGAAGGAGTAAGGACTTGGGCGTCTCGGTTCTGAAGGAAGCTTTGTGCGTTTTGGGTATATTTAAATTGAAAATTTTAAAGGCTAAAGGCTAAATTTTAAAGGGGTGAAGTCTAAATTTAAAAGGTTAAAGTTTAAATTTAAAATTTAAAAGTGAGGGGAGTTGGGAGTTGAAATTTAAAAGGGTGAAGTTGAAAGTTTAAATTTAAAAGTATGAA
>CAZNCI010000325.1:0-4838 GCA_964571475.1 uncultured Saprospiraceae bacterium
TCCTTGTAAATATAGCATAATTACGGGAGGAAGGACTGATTTTGGCGTAATTTTTTGAAAGAATCAACCAACCCCAACATCCCTATTCCAAGCTAAAATGAAAGACAGGCAATAGAAGGTCGGAACAATTTTAAGCCTTTGATGCAATGCTTATTTCACCTTTAATTCATGGAACTCAAATGAAGCGCGCTCAGGCGAAAGGCGAACGGTTCGTTCATTTTCGGCAATAATGTAGTATTGAAAAATATTTCCTTTGTCCAATGTCGCCGTCCATTTATCCGTATCGGCTGCGTCCATTGGGATTCTTTTAAATGGATGATAAGCATTTAAACGATAGCACAAATATACATTTGACGCATCTTTCACCTCAACAGAAACGGTCACTTTTTGCTTATTGGCGACTGCCGATACGTTTGTAATTTTGGGTTGTTGCTTCTTGAATAGCGGGTGATTCAATAAATACTCCGTTCGGGCATCCATCAACTCTGTCAGACCAATAATATTGGATTTACCGGCCTTGGCCGATTGGGTCAAATTTTGCTCAAAGCCTTCCAGGGTATAAAGTTTATTTTCATCATTTTTCACGTGCTCCCGGATAAGGTTACGGATGATTTCAGCATTTGCTTTAAATTTGCCATTGGCAAAGTCGGTCTCTAACATCGTTTTTATATGTGCGGCATAAATTTTTCGATACAATTTATTAGCGAGCAAATTATTCACAAGCGGCCGTTTTTTATTGTGCTCTTTATAGTGAATAAAAGCACTCATTTGCTGCATTTTTTCGTTGGAAAGAGGACTTTTACCAATACCGGTATAACGAAATCCCCCGAAGCATAAATTCATATCCCAAACAATTGGATGATAAATCCCCAATGTATCCCGATACAAATAATAATTATGGCAAAGCCGACCAAGGTAGCTGTCCAGATTGACCGTTACATTATCAAAAGCGAGCATCCATAGCGTCTGATCCACATCCAAAACAGCTTCAATTTGATCAAATTTTTTGTTTAGGATATGAGTCAATGTAATGACATCTTTCCATTCTGCTCCTTTTTTTAATTCATAAAGACCTTCATAACAATGGGCGTTTTTACCCAAATACATCAAGGATGCTTTATCGCCTTTAGGGCAACCGCGTTTTGCTTTTCCATGCCAGTCGGGATCGCATTTTATCAGAGCACCGTCATCATTTCCAAAGTATTTTTCCAGAAATTTTTTATCGACAGATTCTGTACAATTATACAAGCCAAGATATTGGTCATTGACGTATAATTTAGCAAAATTAGCGCGTGGTGCCGGCATGTATTTACCGACGACCTGATAGGCCAGGACCTCTCTTAAAAAGCTCGGATCTCTAAATACATTGGATAATTTCAAGGAGGTAAAACCACCGGGCAATTTTGATTTTTGCCCCTTATAATCGACTTTAATATTAAAAGGCAACTTTAATGAACCTGTTTTTCTTACATTAAAATAAGAGCTGTTACCTTTAAAACGAACACCGACTTTGGGGTAGGAAACGCCATTAATCACCGCATCTGCGATTAAGCGTTTATCGTTACCTAATTGCTTCAAAGAATCCAATTTAACAGCCCAATCCGGTTCGGAAAAAGAAAGCCGAATGTCAATGATATTTTCGATATCATAAATGCTCTGAGCGCCAATAAAGGCTCCCCAAAGACATAGAAAAATCAGAAGAATATTTTTACTCATTCAATTATTAATTCAAAATGGTGAGTGAACAATGGGCTTTAGTAGATTTTATACTTTAGTTGCAACTGCCTATTCTCATCAGGCAACCATTTTTTCAACAACGTCTATTTATTCAATTCAGCTAATGTTACAATACGTTTTTTCAATTGATAATTTTCAGGAAAAAAGCTAAGCGCATTGGCATTCTCAACCGTCAAATAATACTCCAGTGAAGACTGTCCGGCTTTCGGTGTCAACTCAATCCCAAATACTTTATCATTTGCAGCATCATCAAAATGCTTACCGTCATCTTTTAATTTCATCGTTTTAAAAGAAGCTGTATTATCATATCTATAATGGACGAATACGTGCTTCGCATGGTTGGCTGTTGTTACTTTTATTTGAAAGCTTTTTACCTTTTCATTTGAAAATTGCTTTCTCTTTTTGTACGAAATTTCAGCTACGGCTGGAGGGATCACCGTCAGCGTTTTTTCTGTTTTCAAAAAAGACCTTCTTTCCTTTACCAAACTAACGACACCGGGTATTTTACTTCTTTTTCCGATCGTCTGCGTAACAGAATTACTCAAATCCTGCGTCGAATAATACCTGTTTTTATCATTGACAAAATCGGGATAAATCAAAGCATGAAGCCCTTCTATACGCTTTTTTAAATCGTATTTTTTAATATCAGCCATAATCTGCCGAACATGAGCGATATAATATTTTTTGTACGTATCATTAGATAATAATACATTTAAAAGTGGCTTCTTTTCATTATTTTCGTGCAGAAAAACAGAAAGGCGGAGCATTTGGGCGGGTTTCAAATCAGAACCCAATCCCGTATTTTTATAACTACCAAAAGACAAATTTAACCTTCCCGGTAGCATCATAAATCTGCCCCCCTCCGCTTTTGCTAAATAATAATTATAACTGTATTTTCCGGAGTAACTTTTTAAATTTAGAAAGACATTATTATAGGCTAACATCCAAAGCACCTGATCTACATCGAGGATTCGATCAATTTGACCGGGATTATCCTTTAATGTAGTGGTCAATTCGTAAAGGTCAGACCAGGTACCTTCTTTTTTAACAAAATTTAATTGCAGACACTCCTCTGAACGATCCTTCTTTAAAGTTCCATAAACATTACTGTTGCACTGAAGCTCCTTTTCAAGGGCGACGGACTCCGCAAAAAACAAATCTCCCTGATCCGTCCCCAGGTGTTTGTCCATAAAATCTTTGTTAACTACTTCGATATTTACCATTAAACCGTAGTATTCGTTATTCACTTTAACCCGGGCATAATTTGCCATTGGCGCAGGAAAGTAATTTCTGGCCATTTCAAACCCGATGACTTCCCTGACCATACTGGGGTCACGTGTAGCAGCAGAAAGCTCTAATTCGCTCAAGCCTGCATACTTCTTATCGCCTTTTAAGTTCAGGTCAATAAATAAGCTATTTCTCCTTCCTCCCGGGGTAAAAGAGACCCCATCTCTGTACCTCACCCCAGCCTTATCAAAAGCCTGCCCATTGACCAATACCGTTGCAGACAGCATTTCGTCTCCATTATACCTAAGGGAATCCAACAGGTATCTCCAATTATTTTGGGAAAAATCAATACTAATATCCTGGATTTTATCCGTTGCGTAAAAATCCTCCACGGTTTGCGCGGAAGTACTATTCGAAAGAAAAATAGCAAAGCATACAAAAATCAATAGCGTAATTCGGTAAGAAAAAGAGTTCATATTATCAACTTAAAATTTGTAAGGAGTCATTCCTGGATAACTTCTTTTATTATAATCTGCAATAATAAGAAATATTATCATAAAAAAAGTCTTTCTACAATAGAGCTTGGTAGTAAATTTAGGTTACGGCATATTTTATGGGTCAATTGTCCTATTATGGTCTTAAAGGACGGATACGATAGCCCTTTTTTTTCAATAACCGTAGGACGCCTTTCTCCCCAAGCAGGTGGGCAGCGCCCAGGGCGAAAAAGGCAGGTTGATTATTGGCTTCAGCAGCCATAAATTCAGACATTTGTATATTTCGTTGAATAGATAAGACTCTTTTGGCAGCCCCATCCATTTTAACAGAGGCCCGATGAATGGCAACTAATTGCTCGTTTTGATAATAGTTTAACAATTTTTCGGTTTTTTTTCTGAATTTAGAAAAATTTCTTGCCATGCCTTTGAGTGTGCTAAGGTGCCATTCGATTGGCAATTTCAGCATCGTCAACATTTGGCTTTCTATGGTTTCAATGCCCTTTCTATCCACCCCCATTTGTCCGGCGTGCTCCCACAGAGTCGCATCCAGAATAACGGGCTGTTGCTCTCCCAACATTTGTCTTTGAATCAGAGCGCTCAACATCATAGGGTGAATATGCTGGTAAAAATCCAATGAAAAACCAAGGCGCTTTTTTAGTACTTTTTTTAATTTATGGTAATATTTTGCGCCAAGCAGTTCAAAAGTTCCGGGCACCCTTTGTAAGGCGATCATAATTTCATCAGAAGGGTGATTGGAAGAAGACAGGTCATACTCTGCACAAAATAAAGTACATTGCTCAAGAAGGGGCAAACTGCGGTCAATCAACCCAAAAGCACGATCATCCTGAACATGCATTGTACCTAATATATAGGAAAGGTAATCTCCGTTGGGAGATTGGAGCTGCCACAATAAGGAATTTGAAGATTTAGACATAATGCTACTAATATGTATTCCCACCCCTTTCTATTTCGAAGCAGGGCAAACGCAGAATTGTGGTATGCTCCAATATCGTTTAAGGCAATTAAAAATAATAAATTAAACTCCGTCATTCGTCGGAGCAGCGTATTTTGACTTTATCTTTTCACGCTGTACTGCTCCATCGAAACAATCACTATGCTCGCATGGCTCATGTTTCGATGAATTGTCCAACATGAAAATATTTCGTCAATTCTGTTCATTTATTTATTTTAAATTACCTAAGCTATCGGCATGACACATCTATACAATGGTTTGTGTAATTGGAGTTGCGGATTTAAATGCCGAAATTTTGAGTTAAACACTTAACTTTGCTAAAATACTAAATTTTGAATTTAGCACGAAACCACAATTACTGTTATATGCTGTTGTACACAGGCTATGCTATTTCAACGGTTTGATTT
>CAZNCI010000326.1:0-4821 GCA_964571475.1 uncultured Saprospiraceae bacterium
GTATATTCGCTAATAATGCTCCCGCCGGCTTCTTCCAATATAATTTGAGAGGCGGCAATATCCCATTCCATTGTAGGACCCATTCTTGGATAATAATCTGCTTCACCTGATGCTAAGAGCATTAATTTCAAAGAACTGCCAATTTTTTTAAGTGTTGGATCTTTCAAAGCATCCAATTCTTTTTGTGTCGCATCGTTCAAGTGAGACCGGCTACAAACTACCCGCAACTTATCCTGTTCCAAAGAAAAAAGTTTGGCCGTAAGTCGCTTCACATCACCATCCTTATTCATAAAAGCATCTTCTCCTTTTACTGCCCAATACATTTCATTGAGCATTGGTGCATACACCACACCGAGGACAGGGCGCCGCTTTTCAATCAGTGCAATATTAACAGTAAATTCACCATTTCGTTTAATAAACTCCTTGGTTCCATCCAGAGGATCAACCATCCAAAAGACATCGTATTTTTTCCGTTCCGAATAAGGTGGCAATGCAGATTCTTCTGAAATAATGGGATACTTTACCTCCAGCTTATTTAACTCCTGTACAATAAACGCATTTGCGGCTCTATCCGCCAAAGTCAATGGGGAGTCATCATCCTTTCGTTTATAATGAATAGTGGTGGTATTTTCGTAAATGTGACGAATAATTTCGCCTGCCAAACGCGCTATTTCTTTTACGGGAACTATCAGGGGATTCATGTTTTATAAATTTGCTAATGACTCATATAGGTGAATAAAATGAATCGAGAAAGAACAAATTTACGTTATATCTACGTATTATTCACCACAGGGGAAAGACTATTTTAAATATAGTTCCCACGCCTATTTCGGTTTGGAAGGATATTTTGCCGCCTGCATTTTCGACCATATTTTTGGTCATAGCCAAACCAATGCCCGTTCCTGAATTTTTGGTTGTAAAATTAGGTTGAAAAACCTTCGGTTGAACACTTTCGGGGATGCCCTCGCCATTATCTTCAATTTGAATAAAAACACCTTCCTTTTCCTTAAACAAACGGACAGTAATTTCACCTTTTCGATCCTCCGGTATTGACTGAATGGCATTTTTTATCAAATTATTAAAAATACGGGTCAGGTGATTTTTATCCGCTTCGATGAATATTTCCTCCGCTGGCATTTGAGCCATTATTTGCAACTGATCACTTTCCTGCTTTGCTGCAAATAAATCAACCACGGACTGTACTAGGGCTGATAGAGAAAGGTGCTCTGGACTGGCCTTTGGCATTTTAGCAAAATTGGAAAATTCATCGGAGATGGTGACCAAACCATCTATTTGATCAATGAGTGTTTTCGACATTCGTTTGACGAGTGGAGCGGCCTGTTCAGGATCGGATTCATAGACACGCATCAGATGTTGGATACTCAGTTTCATAGGGGTCAATGGATTTTTGATTTCGTGAGCAACCTGTTTCGCCATTTCCCGCCAGGCACCTTCCCGCTCTGACTGTCGGAGCAAGGTTGTACTTTTCTCCAATTTGACAATCATAGCGTTATAATTGTTCACCAATTGTCCGATTTCATCATTTCCCTCCCACTCTAAAGCTTCATTTCCATCTAGTGTAACATCCTTTAATTTTTGCCCCATTCGACTAATGGGTTTGGTAATTAAGTTGGCGATCACAATACTCAAACTGCTAATAATTAACATCAAAAAGATATAAACAGTCAGTAAATCTCCCAAAAAAGCCAAAAGATCAAGCCGTGTGGACACTGCTTCATTTTTATAAGGTATGCCCACATACGCCAGGCGAATACCATCATTCCGTCGAATGGGGACATAGGTTGTCTTTCGGATTTCATTAGGTCTGCTCACAATCGTATTGATAGATTTTACATTTGGTTGCTTAAATTGATTATAAGCAGAAGGCTCCATATACGGTGTAAAAAACTGCCCGTGAACATTTCTAATTCGCCCATCAGTTCCGTACAAATTTATATCCTGATCAAATAAAGTACTAATATTACTCACCACCTGATCCAGGTTTTGGCCATCCGCCATCTGCCTGCCAATCGTTTTTACAATGATTTCTACGCTTGAAAAATGCGCCTCTATTTGTTTTTGTTGATTATAATTATTAAAAGAATTGGCCGTCACCAAACCTATTGCACCAAAAGATCCCAGGGTCAAAATAACGACATATAGCTGTACCTTATTTCGCAAAGATCCACCCCAAAACATTGGAAACATCTCCGAAAATGGAACGGCATTAATAATCGTATTGACTATTGCTAAAATTAGGACAAGCGAGGTTATGATACTAAAAAACAAGGAAAAAAGTGCTAATTTTTCAAAAGAAGCCCCCTTGTAATAATAAGAAAATAATAACGTCAATAATATGGAAAGCACAAATATCCAGGAAATCAGCCACGTCAAACTACTCGTATGACTATCCAGATAAAAATCAAATAATAGCAAATAGATAAAGCCCGTCAAAGCCAACTCAAAGGCTACGGGCTGTCCCTCAAAAACATATAGAACTAATCCAAAAACAAGGGCACTAATAATTAGAATAATGAGCCGTTTATTTCGCGACAAACCCAACTCATATACATTCAGGACGAGTCGATGACTGTAAAAAAAATAAGATAGAACCAACACACAGGCAAATAACAACATCCCAAATCCCTTTAGATCAAAAGCCAATACATGCTGTGCGACAAAACCGCTCCACTTAGTGAAAGGGTAATCCAATAAAACAACCAAGACCAATAAACCCATCAATGAAAGACCATAATTGGTAAGTGCGACCGTACTTTTAATGGTTGAACCTACTCGCTCTTTGTAGGAAAACCTTCTAAAAAATACAATAGAAGCCCACAATGTCAATCCGGCATAAATCAAGCAACTACCAACACTTATATTCGTTTCTCCCCAAAAAAGGCTGATGCCTCTCAATGCCCAATTCAACTCAAAATAATAATACGCCAGCGCAAAAGAAAACAATCCACCAATCAAAACACCGGCACCTGCTTTATCTCCTCGTTCTTTCCTTATCCAATACACCAAAGTTAAAAGCCAAAAACTAAAAATAAGGAAAAATACACCAAGCGCGACTAAGACCTTCCAACTCCTTAGACTATCTTTCACAATACTGCCTTTCTTTAAATAACCAACTAAGGTCCCTTTTTGGGTTTTTATCGGAAAAGATCCAGCCGTCTCACTAAAACTCCACTCCTTAAAACTTGACTTCTGAGGAATATAAGCAGGGATATAACTCCAAATATTTTTTGACGCTCGCCTCAATACTCCGGCAACACCCATTCCAGCCACAGCCTCCTCTTCCATTGAAGGATAAGCATCTATCCCAAACCCCTCATAACTCCAAGCCGTATATCCGGTAGAATCATATTGATAAAAAGCAAAATCTGGTCTTGCCTCATTCCTGTAAAACCTCTTAGAAAAAAGCACTTCCGCCTGGTTCCCCTTTATAGCCTGCCGAGCCTCATCGCTCCGATGCTGAAAATCTGCCTTGATTTGGTCATATTGCTCTTGTAAAATAGTCTCCGTATCAAATGCCGCCATCCAATATCGGTAAAGGACGATCCCAACTACCAACAAAAGAACAGAAAGTATAAAAAAGCGATTTTTCATATTTGTTATTTAGGCGGGTCATGCGAAATAAAAAAGCACCCGTATTTTTGAGTTGTGAAACGAGAAAAAAAACAAAAAACCCGGCCAAAGGACAACGTAAAGTTACAAAAAAAACAGCACAACAAAGTAATATCTCTAAGAAAAGAGAGCGAAAAATATTGAACATGCTCCAAGCGGCGGCCACCTTAACACTCCTCCACAAAAATAGGCAATCTGTTTCCCGCTATCAGGATTTTCTTCAAATTGCTGTCCAAAAAAATATTTCCACCTATTTGTGCAACAAAATGGCGCCATAGTTTATTTACCTATTGCAGACTACTCTGTCGCGGCTTTTTTTCTCTATCATAGAGATTTAAAGATGAGGAAAGTCCGGACAACGCAGCGTACTACACCATCTAACGGATGGGGGGCGATTCGTCGTCAACAGAAAGTGTCACAGAAACAAAACTTCCATACTCCGGTATGGTAAAGGTGAAAACGTGCGGTAAGAGCGCACGCATCCCGGTGGCAACATCGGTGATGGGATAAACCTTGTAGGTTGAAATGCCATGTACATTTGGATTCTCCTGGGAGTCGGGTTACGCGCCTGATGATGAAGGAGCATTTGCTCTTTCAACGTCCAAAGGGGTAGGCAGATAGATCCTATCGGCGACGGTAGGACTAGATAAATGACAGAGCGCTCACTTCGGTGAGCTGACAGAATCCGGCTTATCGGTCTGCAATTTTTTAAAAAGGGTGTTGAGTGATCAACACCCTTTTTGCATATTATTTCAGCCTGATCCGGATTGGAATAATATACCGTACTCTTACTTTTTCACCAGCTTGTTGACCGGGTATCCATCGAATACCTTTTTTGTTCATCAATTCGATTACTCGTTTTACTTCATTGCCAATCCTTCCTCCCAAATCTCTCAAAATTTCAATATTGGAGATGGTTCCATCGGTTTCGACAACAAAACGCGCAATTACCGTTCCTTCTATACAACCACCTGCCGGATATTTTATATTTTCATACAAAAATTGAAGTAATTTTTGCTCTGCACACCGACTTTTTTCGTACTGGCTTCCGATCATCCATTCACAGGCGGGGAAACGAGGCATTTGTTCTGCTACGCATACAAAATCTCTTCGTTTTACTCCAGCAAGAGCTTTTGGCTTTGACTTTTGTAATCGAGCTGTATCACTTTTGGTTTTCAGCGATACTAAGCT
>CAZNCI010000327.1:0-4811 GCA_964571475.1 uncultured Saprospiraceae bacterium
GAGCTAGAGATGAAAATAATTCGGAAAAAATTGGATCAAATTGAAGGGGTGAAAGTTATAGATATTTGGGGCAATGACGATGTTACATTAGAGGAAGTGACGGCACGTATCTCTATTCGGGGTAAGGGCGAAGTGGTTTTGTATGGATTGAGTAAGGATATCAATAAGTATCCCCAAAGAGTCCCACTGTTGGAGATTGGGAATTATTCTTCTAATTGGAGGAATGCGAAAGGTGAACCGGTAGCATATTTGGATGTTGGTACCGAAAACGAAGCTGGAAGGAAATTGGGCGTAGCATTTTACAGTGTACAGGATATCGTTGATAATTACGATAATATACTGAGGCTTGCAAAAGAGTATAGGTAGGGATAAAATCGGCTTAATGCCCGCAACAGAACATTGGTCACAAGCATTCCCGTCAATAAAGGGGCTCAAATCTCTTATGATATGAGCCAATTGCCAAGTGGGCTGTAACAGGCTGTATTATTACGAGTATCATACGACATACACACAAAGGAGTGGTAAAATCGTTAAATTATAAATTTATAAACTCATGGAGCCAGGGCTGATTTCTAGGCTCAGCCCTAGCTCCTTTTAGTTGAATACAGATGAAAAATAAAACCCTTTTTTTATGGCTGATGGGTGTGTTATTAGTAAGCAATGATGCATCTTTTGCCCAAAACCTAATTAAAAACCCTGGCTTTGAAAATTACACCCAATGCCCTGATTTTGAAGAACAACTCAACGGTTATGTAGATGCCTGGTAGAGTGAAAAATAAGGGCAAAAGAAACAGTTAAGAATAGATAGTTATTTTTATCTCATTCCTAAGTGACATATTCAGGAATTATTAGAAAATATAATGTGCCGATTTTTATGAAATTTTCACGCCATCACCTTTTCCAACCGCTCCTTCCATTTTCGCCAATCCCCCATCTCCTTAGTCTGCAACTCAAAAAAAGCCCTGCTATGGTTATGATGAATCAAATGACAAAGCTCATGTACAATTACATATTCTATACAGCCCTTTGGAGCTTTCATCAATTCTACATTCAGAATAATTTTTCCTTTCGGTGTGCAACTGCCCCAACGCTTATCCATCCATTTGATTATAAAATCAGAAGGTTCGACGTTGTACTTTTTGAATCGTGCTATCCAGTTTTCTGCAATTTCACGGAACTTAACTTCGGCTCTCTTTCGATACCAGTTACGCACTAATTTTTTTGCTTTGGATTTATCTTCCGTGTAAACTTCCAAGAATCCTCTTTTTAATTTTACGACTTCTTCAGGTGATTTATAAACCTTCAAACGGTACTGTCTTCCCATATACAAATGACTTTCTCCACTTATGTACCTTCTGGCAGGAGTTAAAGGCTCGAAGGATAGAAAATAACTTTGTTGCTTCAGTATCCAGGGTGCACGTTTGCGAACCTTAGCCTCTATTTTTTCAAGTGCCGAATCCAATGGAGCTTTTACCCTGACCTTTCTGTCTGGATAAACTGTAATGCCCAAAGATTTCCGTTCCTGATATTCTAATTCAAAGACAATTTCTTTTGAACCGAATTGAATTTTTTGTTTGCTCATAACAGCTTACTTATATCTTAATTTTGCGACCTCAATACTCTTAGCTGCAATTTCATCAATATCGCCATAAGATAATTTCAGGTCATACTTATCCCGAATATTATCCATTAAAAAATCACCGATAGCGATTTCTAATTTTCCGATAAGGTTAGATTTATTTTGCCAGTCCACTCTTGGTTTTCCTTCATCCAAAACAATTTCCTGCACCAAGTCATCAATACCAACTCCTGCATCGGCAGCTACCGAACGGGCTAGCTCTTCATCTTGGAATTTACCTTTTATAGATTCAAAAGAAATTCCGTAAAAGGCTTGTGCAATGATTCGGTCTTTTAAATGATGGGGAATATGGCTGCCCGTTCTGTTCCTGACGGAATCTTCAATTTCTTTGGCTTTCTTTAAATATTCTGCTTCCGTAATTCGCCTTTCCTGATAAGCGCTAATCGTTTCTTTTAAAAGGACTGAAAATTTTTTATAAAAGGCAGGGTCTTCCTCCATTTTTTCATTAATGTGCTTGGCGGTTCGGTGGGTAATGGTATCCGCTTTGGCTGCGGTGCCGATTATTCTTTCAACTTCCTGCTCAAATTTTTCCTTGTCAAAAATATTGACCAATTCCGTAATGGGTTTTACTTCATGAGAGGTAACATGCTTGTCAATTAGTTTCTGAATCTGATTTTCATAAGATTTAAAATCTACCACATCAGCAAATCTTTGTCTTACTGAATGCCGTAATTTGGAGAAAAAACCGAGGTCGTGTTTATAGCGGTCAATTTCTTTCTCTGGTGTTTTCGTGTTCCATTCTACACTTGATAAGGCGAGCTTTAACAGGCGGGCGAATTTGCTCAATTTGTCGTAGAAGGCTACCCGTTTTGCTTCGTCCCTGAGTGCTTCTTCGTAAGCAGGTTCATCATATTTGTTGGATAATGTTTTAAAAATATCCCAAAGCTCAGAATGGGCCTGAGGTAATTTTTTGATCTCTTCAATGATATTTGTCATCGTAAATGCCAAATCATCCGCATCGAAGTCCTGAAAATCGGAATAGGTCTGTAAAGCCTCGTCCAACTCTTTGAGTACCCCATAATAATCTATGATGAATCCATAATCCTTTCCGGGGTGAACCCGATTCACCCTTGCAATGGCTTGTAAAAGCGTGTGTTCCCGCAGACTACGGGTGATATACAAAAAGGTGTTTCTTGGCGCATCAAATCCAGTCAATAATTTATCTACCACAATAATAATTTCGGGCTCATCATCGTGTTTAAATCGGTTGATTAAATGCTTTTCATATTTTTTTGGACTACCACCAAACTCATCCATTCTGCTTTTCCAGAATATTTTGACTGTATCACTTGGCTCATCATAGGCACTGTCTTCGCCTTCTCTCATATCAGGTGGTGAAATCAAAACTTGCGAAGAAACCATGCCTATTTCATCCAAATATTTTTTGTATTTGATGGCAGCGACTTTGCTTTGGCAAACCAATTGTCCTTTCCAATCTGTTCCCTGGCTGGCATCCCGATAATGCTCACTGATGTTCCATGCGATTGCATATATTTTCTGGTCGGCAACATTCAATTGGTCGGCACGGCTATATTTCTTTTTTAAATCTGCTCTTTGGTAGGGGGACAAGGGTTCGGAAACTTTTGTAAAGTACGAATCAATTGGGCGTTCATTTACTTCTTGGATGGCGTGTCTTCCTTCGTATAATAGTGGAACAATGGCTTTGTCTTCCACGGCTTGTCGGATGGTGTAGGATGGCTGAATAAGGCCCCCAAATTTATTAGCGGTATTTTTTTCTTTTTTTCGCAAAGGCGTTCCTGTAAAAGCAATAAAACATCCCTTGGGAAATGCTTTTTCCATATTCATACTAAAAATGCCATGCTGGGAACGGTGTCCTTCATCCACCAGAACGAAAATATTTGGGGACGTAAAAGGTCTTTTGGTTTGTTTGGCTGCCGTTTCAAATTTATTGATAATGGTGGTAATAACGGCATCACTTTTTCCATTTAGCAATTCCGCCAAGTGCTTGCCTGTACTCGCCTGCAAAACAGGCAACTGACATTTTTTAAAGGTGTGATAAATTTGGTCGTCCAAATCAACTCTGTCCGTAACAATGATGATTTTTGGATTCTGAATAGTGTTATCGAGTGCAATTGCCTGGGCAAGCATCACCATTGTCAATGATTTTCCACTTCCCTGCGTATGCCAGATAACGCCTCCCTTACGCTTCCCATTTTCCAATACCCGAATTTGTTCTAGTGATTTTTTAATAGCGAAATACTGTTGATATCGCGCTATCTTTTTGATCCCGGCATCATAAACGATAAAGTTGTAAGTCAAATCCAATAATCTTTCCGGATGGCAAATACTGTATAAGTATTTGTCCTGCTCCGTTACGACTCGTTCCGTTTCTCCTGCTTTTTCAAAATTCCGTTTGATATAATGGTATCGCTCTGCAAATAATTTTTCTTTTTGGGCATCCGCTAATGGACGGTTTTTCGTAGCGGCGACTTTAGTCGCCCACTTATCGGCGGATGAATCCGATGCTACAAATTGCTCCCTCCATCGAGACCAAAATTTTTCTTTTGTAGCCGTCGTGCCATAAGACGCAACATTGGTCGCAATGCTCATTATTATTTGCGAATAAGCATACAATAATCTAATTCCATCATCTTGCTGATTGCGTAAATGTTGAGAAATTGCCTGTTGCAATGGTTCTTTCATGTCGGGTCGCTTGCACTCAATCACAACCAATGGAATACCATTGACAAACAAAACAATGTCGGGGATATAATGCTCATGGCTCGCTGCCCGCTGTACTTTAAATTCTTCGGTTACATGAAAAACATTTTTATCCCATTCCTTCCAGTTGATGTATTGCAGGGTATAGCTTTTTTTGTCGCCATCAATGGTTTGTTCTAATGATTTTCCTAAAGTGAGTAGGTTGTAGATGTTCTCATTTGCAGCAATTAATCCCTCTTGTAATGGCACCTCTTTTAAGGCATTGATTCCTGCCTGGATATTGCTGTCGTTATAGGAATACCGCTTTCCTTTGTATTGGATGCTATTGATTTTTTGCAATTGCTCTTCCAAAATATCTTGCAATATTACATTGGAGAATTTGCCTCCCCGAAGCTTTTTTGCTTCTTCGGGAGATAGGTAAGTATAGCCCATGTTTTGCAGGAAATGCAAAGCTGGGATTTGGGAGATGTGGTCTTCTTTAAAGCTCGGT
>CAZNCI010000328.1:0-4756 GCA_964571475.1 uncultured Saprospiraceae bacterium
GCAAAAATGATGCCAAAATCAGGTTTGTGCCATGCGATTATTACCATAATGCCGCCGGCAACCGGTAGTGAAGAACGCCAAAGCGATAGGGGAAAGGCTAATAGTTGCAGTAGCGGCATAAGGAAGATGCTCTGAAACCAGTTTGAACTTACCACTTACTTTTATATTAAATTTTGCACCAGGTGCCTGGAGAGTGGGGAGGCTGGCCGACCCAGTCCATAGGACCGAGCGAACAGCGAGCTCGGAAGGGACCGACCCGACAGTAGGAGGGTGGTGCCCTAAAAAAAATCAAAAAGAGCGTACTACATTTTTCCTGAATTCAGAAATTCCGGTGGAGATGGTGAGGTGATTGAGCGACTCTCCTAAGTGAACATTGGTCCGCCCATAATCAATCCTGAACCTATTTATCTTAATCCCAACACCCATTGAGAAGCCTGCGAAACTGCGATAATTATCAATTTTCATTTCTTTTGATAAAAAATGGTCGTAGCCCATTCGGAGTCTTAAATTTCCATTTTTGCCCATAATGAATTCACCACTTAGAATAAAATGTCGGGAAAATTTATCAAAAAAAATGGCAGTAGGTCCTTTCTCCGTTGGTTCATCACCAAAAAACACGGTGGGGTCTTCTTTATTCGGGTCATCGTATAATATATCCCATTTATCGAAATGATGATAAACCACCGAAAACCTAAACGGCAGGTGTTTCAAGCGCTTGGACCACCCAATCTGCATCTGAAATGGCAATCGTTCTCTTTGCCCTCCAGTCGCATAAGTGCTAAACTGTGTACCTAAATTTCTAATGACAAAAGTAAAGCTGGTCCCTTTGGCAGTATCCTGATAAAATGCGCTAAAATCACTGGCAATTCCCCAGGAGTTGTAATCTCCCAAGGTTGAAGAAACCACTTTGATATTCGCACCAAGACTCAATCTTTGGGCATATTGATAAGCAGCTCCAAGTGTAATGGCTGTTTCCCGGGTATTCAAATCACCTAATATTTCTCCAAGTTCGCTGGTCTCTTTTATATCGCCATATTGAATAGATTGTACCCCCAACATCAGGCTCGTTTTGAGCTGTGGTAAATAATGCCCGTAAGCAAAATTGCTAAACCGAATACCGCCCACCTGAAAAGCCTGACTAAATGCGACCTTTTGGTGTACGGCAGGATTTAGCGTACCCGGATTTTGAAAAGCACTCAATATATCGTCATCAGAAGTCGTGATATTATTGCCTCCGAGTGCAGTCGAACGGGCCGATGACGGCAAATCCAGAAAGGTATAAGTTGTCTTCCCCCCTAATTGGGCGTTAAGCAAAAAGGGCAAAAAAATCAAGCCTAGGAGTAAATTTAAGCGCATAGAGTTTTATTTTTCTTTTTTCCAAATCGTTTTACACATACCATTATCGCATTGCATTTTACGGATCAACATCCCATTTTCGTCATACATTTTCAGCTCCCCATCCTCATTATCACCATTGACATAAGTACCTTCTGTTTTAATCGATCCATTTTCATTATACTCAACAAATGGTCCATTTTCCTGATTATTTGAAAAGGTAACTTTTTCCATCAACTGTCCCGATTCATAAAATCGCTCCCAAATTCCCTCCATGGAGTTATTTTGATAAAGACCGGTAAAGGCTAATTTTCCATTTTGATAATAAGAGAGATAAGGTCCTTCAAACTTGCCTTTTCGATAGGTTTCAATGGTCTCTGTATCTCCCTTCATGGAGAACAAAATCCGCCTTCCGTCCAGGGTATCATTATGATAATTGGCTACTTCAATCAACACACTATCGGGCGACATCTTCCTAAAAATGCCCTCTTTTGCAGAGCTATGGACCAGCTTCGAATAGGTAATCAGATTACCGTCTTCATCCCTACTTTCCACTTTTTCGAGCATCACTTCTTTCTTGGCTGGAGTAACATCAGTTCCCTGCTTCCCGCGGTCATTGTCAGAACACCGCCAGATAATCATCGGCAAAAAAATAAGTACTAATAAAGGTATCGTTTTTGACATAATGAAATAATTAGGTGAGCGATAAATATTCAATCACTTCCTATTATCAACGCCAAAATAAAAAGAAGTGGTATCTATTTAAAAAATTTAACGATTCAAAAAAAAATTAAGACAATCCGGAAATAACGCCTTCATCATCAATAAACATATTTTCAGAAGCAGGTGTTGCAGGTAAGCCCGGCATACGCATCATCTTTCCTAAGATTGGAATCAAAAATCCTGCACCAACGGCAAATTCAAACTCACGAACGGTTACCGAAAAATTTCGTGGTCGTCCCAGTAATTTATCATTATCAGAAAAAGACTTCTGCGTTTTTGCCATACAAACGGGTAATTTATCGAGCCCCAGTCGTTTGATTTTCCTCAAATCGGTCTGCGCCTGCTTGGTCAGGATGACTTCATCTGCCCCATATATCTCCCGTGCGATGGTATTTATCTTCTCTTCGACGCTAATGTCCCAATCGTAGAGGGCTTTGAAATTATTTTGCCCTGAAGCAATGGAATCAACGACACCCTGTGCTAATTCTTTGGCACCTTCGCCCCCATCTGCCCAGGCATTGGATACGATTGCTTTGGTACCAATTGCCGCACATTTCTCCTTGATTAAGGTCACTTCCTCCGCCGTATCACCAGGAAAAGCATTGATAGCGACGACTGGATTCAATCCAAATTTTTTGATATTTTCAATGTGTTTTTCGAGATTTTCAAAGCCCTTGCTTACTCGTTCAATATTGGGTGTATTGTATTCTTCTTTTGGCGAGCCTCCATGATGGCGCAAAGCCCGTATGGTAGCGACCAAAACCACGGCTTTAGGCTTCAATTGCCCATAAACACATTTTAGATCCAAGAACTTCTCTGCCCCTAAATCAGCTCCAAAACCAGCCTCCGTCACCACATAATTCGACAAAGAAAGCCCCATCTTAGTGGCAATAATCGTATTAGTACCCTGAGCAATATTAGCAAATGGTCCACCGTGGATAATGGCAGGATTTCCTTCAAGAGTTTGGACTAAATTGGGTTTTATGGCATCTTTTAGCAGAATAGCCATTGCATTTTCGGCCTTGAGGTCTCTGGCAAATACGGGCTCCCGTTTATAAGTAAAACCAACCAAAATATCCCCTAGTTTCTTTTTCAAGTCAGCAAAATCTCGTGCCATACACAGAATGGCCATCACCTCCGAAGCTGGTGTGATATTAAAACCATCCTGCCGTGGAATGCCATTTCCGATGCCTCCTAAACCAATGGTTATATCTCTCAAGGCACGATCGTTCATATCCATTACCCGCTTCCAGGTCACTCTTCTAGGATCAATATTTAGATTTTTGGTTTTGGATTGAATATTGTTATCAATCAGGGCTGCCAGTAAATTATTGGCTTTTTCCACAGCCGAGAAGTCTCCTGTAAAATGTAGGTTAATGTCCTCCATGGGGACGACCTGCGAGTGTCCACCGCCTGCAGCTCCACCTTTGATTCCAAAGACGGGACCCAAAGATGGCTCGCGAAGAACAGCGATGGCCTGTTGCCCTATTTTATTCAAGCCGTCAGTCAGACCAATAGAGACCGTTGTTTTTCCTTCTCCGGCGGGTGTGGGTGTCATCGCTGTCACCAAAATTAGGTTATTTTTTGCTATTTTTTTCGGATCAATTAACGTAAGCGGTAATTTAGCCTTATACTTCCCGTACAACTCCAGGTCGTCAAAGCTTATTTTTATTTTTTCAGCAATTTGCTGAATCGGTGCCATGACATTGGCCTGCGCAATTTCAATATCGGAGAGAAATTTCTTCATAATTATCTTATAATTTGGTAAACTCTTTTTTTAAAAAAAGGACAAAATTTAATTAGGCGCTGCAATATAAAGCAAGCATCCTTAATGAGAAAGGAAAGCCCAAAAAATTTTTGAATAATTGTCGGTTGCTATACCAGTGATTATCTGATTCTAATTGGGGGGCGCTTTCATTTATTGTAAGCCCTTCACCGACAGCTTTTAATTTCAAAAATTGCAGTCTTATTTTTTCAATGCGGCAAAGGTAACATTTGCCCGACCTTTTACATTATATGGCGTCACCGTTCCAATATTTAAGTATAAAATAATCTCCAATTTGAAATAATCCGAAGTTAAAAGATCGGTTCGGGCTTTCAGCCCCGGAATAAGATCGAGGGAAGTGGATACCGAACCATTAAGGTCGGAGGCATCAAACGCCTGATCAAATAAAGGCTGGCAATCTGAAGAATCGGTATTACAAACTCTAATCTCTGCCCGTTGAAGGAAATAAAGTGACCGCCCATCGGTGCTTTCAATCCTTGCCCTAAGGGGTTGAATACTCCCGATATCTTCAAGCGTCGCGTTATTCTGAGTAAGGAAAGAATTGATTTTTGTATCAATGGCCGGATAAGAAAAGACCAAAGCCTGCGATCCACTAATGCCGGGTATTACCTCAAATTCAAGATTCGGATAGGTCATTTCAAATAATACATCTCTTTGCTCTTTTCGACAGGCAGATGAAAACAATACAATTCCCATCAAAATTAAAACACCAAACCTTTTTATATTGGATAATGACATATCTATATTTTTTATACTGCTATAAATAAATGCGCTTTGATTTGCACCAAAATAATTACACCTTTGGAAACAAAAAAGAAGTCCCATTTACCAATGCTTAACGATTAAAATAAAATTCTATTTTCCCTGCAATAAGTAATTAAGGTTTTTCGCAATTATAAATTATTTAGGCTT
>CAZNCI010000329.1:0-2576 GCA_964571475.1 uncultured Saprospiraceae bacterium
AGGGTGAATGTCCGGTGGACATTCAAGCGAGAGAACCGCTTGCGGACGGGCAGGCACGATCCCGCAGGGTGAATGTCCGGTGGACATTCAAGCGAGAGAACCGCTTGCGGACGGGCAGGCTTCGAGTAAAATGGAAATTTCCCTGTCTGGCGCCAGGCAGGGCCAAAAGAAGCATTTTGGGTGTTGATGACTTTTCGGAGCGGACTCAATAGTAATGATATGAATAGTCATTGGCTAAATGAAGGCGCTATCTGACTTTTTGAATAGCTCTAAAATGTGCATTTTGAAGGGGTATGGGACAGGTCTCGTGGCTATCTTCGCCTCTCCCTCCTCCTTTGAAGCAGCATTACATTTGAAGGACTACCCTTAATTCAAATAAGATATTATCTTTGGGGTGAGTTTGGAGTATTTCTTGTACAGCTTACATATAAGGAGCGGAATGAAAAAATTTAAATAGGATGAAATTCATACGGCAATATAAATTGGCTTATCAGATTTTTAACTTTTTTAAAAAAAGACAATTGGTACATAATTTACCTTTGTATAAAAAGTATGGTATCCACAAAAAATACCACGAATCTATTTCAAGTGAAGATTTTATTGGTATTGAAAGCCCCACGAATAAATACGAGCAGTTGAATTCCAGGGAGGAAATGCCCAATGATCCCGACTTTTGTCTATTACCTGAAAGTATCCAGGATCAATTGTTGTCATGGTCGGATGATGGATATGTGATTTTAGAAAATTTTTTCACCGAAAACCAAATTGATACTTTTAATCAGGAAGTAGATAGGTTAATTAAAAATAAAAAAGTTAAATGGCGGTATGGGAATAAAATTATGTTTGCCATTCACCACTCTCAATTATTATTTAATGCAGGAGCCAATGAACGATTATTGTCTATTCTAAAGTTGTTACTTGGGAAGGAGGTGGATTTGTTTCAAAGTATTAATTTTTATACAGGAAGCGAACAGCGGACACATTCAGACTCTATTCACATGTCAACATTTCCTTATGGTAATTTAATTGCAGTTTGGATTGCGATGGAGGATATAAAACCGGATAGTGGTCCTTTGCATTATTATCCCGGGTCACATAAGTTGCCTTATATTTGGAATAGAAACTATGGAAATATTGGTTCGAAATATAAATTGGGAAGTAAATCGTATGCCGATTACGAGGACAAAGTGGAGGAAATTATTGCGCAAAGTAAGCTTGATAAGAAAATTTTTCTACCCCAAAAAGGAGATTTGTTGATCTGGCATGCCAATCTATTACATGGGGGAGAACTACGAACAAACCCTGAGCGTACGAGGAGAAGCATGGTTTTTCATTATTATGCCAAGGATTCGATTTGCTTCCATGAGATTACTCAAAGACCAACTTTGAAACGAAAATAAGGGCAAAAGAATCAGTTAAGAATGGATCGTTATTTTTAGCTCATTCCTAAGGAATGAGATATAAATAAATACGCAAAATTGCAATACGGCGATTCACCTGATAAACTCAACTTTAGTGGAGTATTACCTTCAACAAAATTATTCGCATAAAAAATTACTATGTCAAACAAAATTACTTTATTTCTCGCCATGATTGTACTGCTTGGAAGCTGTACAGGCGTCAAAACGATCAAGAGCGACGGCAGTTGTGTGCATTCCGGTATCGTTATTGATATGACTGGTTTGGATGGTTGTGGGCTATTGATTGAATCAGATAGACAAAAATTATTGCCACTTTCATTACCTGAAAATTCGCGCCCATTGCAGGGAGGGCAACACATTTTGTTCGATTATGAGGTTGTATCCGATGCGATGAGTATTTGTATGGCAGAGACGGCCGTAGTTAATATTACTTGTTTGACACAATCGCCTGAGGATGCTGCTGTGATTTGTAAGGATTTTGACAACCCGATGGAGGTGGATTGGATGAAACGCGTAGCCAAAGAGCGTGCTGCCAACCAAATTGTTCGGTATAAATATCATACCAATGCCTGGGCTTACCTTTTTGTTGCTGCTGAAAAGTATTTGTACGACTGTCAGGGCGTATTACTTTGTGAAAAAAGTGATTGTTTGAGTCGGGTCGATGAGCCCGAAAATGGGGTGATTATCTGGGTAAGGGAATACCGGGGAGATTGAGTTTTTTATTTTTTTAAAAACTGAACCCCGGCCAGGCCTTCGGAAAAGTCTCTCACATCCAGGTATTTTGCCGGAATAACTATTGCCCCCTGTTTATTAATAAAGGCAATACCGTCTTCAGTGAAAACCCTTGCTATTTGATCGTTGAAATCCCACGCTAGTCCAAATTGAGGGGTAATCAGTATTTTGCCCATCGTGTCCATTATACCCCAAAGTTGTTGTAATTGGAAAGGTGCAACGCCTTCTACAAAGTGGTAAATTTGCTCTAAATTACAAGGGATGACCTCGATGCCGTTATTGTCAATAAGCCCAAATAATCCGTCTTTTTCAACGATCCAGCGTTGCGCATTCCCATATTGCATAAAGGAATAATAAGGGGATGAGGGTCTTCCTTCTTTATCGATCAATACGTATCCATTTTCCGTGGCAACGGCTGCCTTT
>CAZNCI010000329.1:2676-4742 GCA_964571475.1 uncultured Saprospiraceae bacterium
TCCCTTTTTGATTGATAAAACCGTATTTTGTTGATTTTCTAACCCAGGCAAAGCCTTCTGCCATATCTCCGGCTTCATCCCATTTAGAAGGGAGCTCTTTTCCATTTTTGTGAATAAAAATAATCCCTCTATCTTGAGTTTGAACGCGCGCCAGTCCGTTGTGAAAGCTCCATGCAGCCTTGTATTGGAATGGAATGATGACTTTGTTTTGGGTATTGATAAATCCCCAGAGATCCCCTTTTCTTACGACGGCTAATCCCTCCGAAAAAGCCCTGATATCATCATACTCAGCAGGGATAATTAGTTGCCCTTTTTTATCAATGAACCCCCATTTATTGGAAGTAGGGGCATAATCGGATGGATCGTTTTTTTGAGTGGAAATGGGTGGGTCGTTTTTGCACTGGCACAAGACTAATGCAAACAGTAAAATAAGTAAGGGTTGTTTTTTTAAATCCATCTTAGTTCTTGAATATTCGGTCAGGATTCGGTCATCCAAAAAACAATGAGTATTTATAGCCAAAGCAAGGTACTGTTTTTTGTTTAATCCACAAAAAAAATAGCCAACCATTTCTGATTGACTATTTTTTGAGCTGTTTTTTCCTGTGTACGAACCGCGTCTAATTAGACAAGCTGTCCTGCTTTTACGGGAACCATCCATCCTCTTGTGTCCTTAATCGTTCCGGCTCTTAGACCGTCAATCTGGCTCTTGACCCAATTGCCCACCTTTAGATTATCTAAGGAGAATTCTAAAACTCTATCTTTATAGGCTAGTTTATTTACCCTCGCAACAACGACAGCGGTGCCGGTACCAAAAATTTCCTGAAGTTCACCTTTGTCGTAAGACTCCAGAATGGTATGAATAGATAAGGGCGCTTCAATAACTTCATAACCCGCGTCTTTTAACAATGAGATGACACTTAATCTAGTCGTGCCTTTTAGGATACTTCCATCGGTAGAAGGAGTATAGACTTTGCCGTTCATAACAAAGAATATATTCATGGTGCCCACTTCTTCTACGTACTCAAAGTTGTGTCCATCCATCCACATAACCTGATCATAACCTTTCTCTCTGGCTTCTCTTGCCGGGAGCAAAGAGCCTGCGTAATTTCCGGCAGCCTTTGCTTCTCCTGTTCCTCCTCGTACCGCTCTGACGTATTTTTGCTCCGCAATAAGTGAGATGGGTTTAGGGTAATAGGGACCTACCGGACCGGTAATAATCATGAATTTATAGGATTTTGATTCTCCTACCTTGATGTAACTATCGGTCGCAAACATAAACGGGCGAATATATAATGCACTTCCGGGCGTGGGCGGAATCCAGTTTTGATCTAAATCAATCAATGTGTGTAGTGCCTCAAGGTATAGGTCTTCCGGAATAGTGGGCATACACAATCTTTCAGCAGAGAGGTTGAACCGCCTGGCATTGAGTTCAGGACGCATTAAAAGGGGTGTTCCGTTGATATCCTTCGAAGCCTTCATGCCTTCAAATATGGCCTGTCCGTAGTGAAGACTCATCATGGCCGGGTTAATTTCAAAGGGACCGTAGGGTACAATTTCAGGACTTTGCCACTGTCCATCCTTATAATCAACCACAAACATGTGGTCAGAAAAGGTCGTACCGAAGGTTAGGTTTTCAAAATTAACAGTACTTAGTCTAGAATTTTCTGTCTTGGTGATTTTTATATTATAACTCATATTTTATGGATTTAGTAGTTAGCGGGGATGGGTAATGTGCTTTTTGCAAAGATAGCAAAAATTTTATTTAAATCCAAATTAATTAATAAAACGAAATTAAAATATTTTATTTAAATATATTCGATATTATATTCTTTTTTGTATTTGAAATACTAGGTGCAGATTTTGAATAATTGGACGATGGAATAAAATGTGTTAATTTTGTCTCTTAATCCTATGGGAATACGCTTGAACAGCTCCTATTTGTTTTTTTGTAAGTTCAAACTGGTTTCAGACACGACATATTTGTCGCCATCAAATGACTTACTGACCATTCCTCCGAAACCAAAAAGCACCATCGGTGCGGCATTATGGTAGTTAAAAGTAGGAAT
>CAZNCI010000330.1:0-4740 GCA_964571475.1 uncultured Saprospiraceae bacterium
ATAAGGGCAAAAGAAACAGTTAAGAATGGATAGTTATTTTTAGCTCATTCCTAAGGATGTTGTTTTCGGACAAGCTCAACAATACAGATTATGAATACCAAACAAAAAAGTCTTTTATTACACGTCGGAGCATTTTTGATTTCGATGATTATTTCAGCGCTCTATTTTTCACCTCAACTTAGTGGAAAAGTTGTCAGCCAAAGTGACATGGTGCAATTCCAGTGGAGTGCACAGGAAACACGCCAATTCAAAAAAGAAACAGGAGAAAGAACCAACTGGACTAATGCCATGTTTAGTGGTATGCCCAGTTACCAGATTAGTGCCATCGGAGACGGAAATAACCTCCAGGTGGCAGAAAAAGGCATCCGCCTGGAGATCAAAGAACCCATCAGCCGATTCTTTATCGCCATGATTGGTTTTTATATTTTGGCCCAAATTCTGGGTATGAACTACTGGGTCAGCCTTATTGGTGCCTTTGCCTTTGCTTTTAGTACCAATAATCTCGTCCTGGTCGAAGCCGGGCACATGACAAAAACAAGGGTCATTTCTTATCTACCGCTCGCCACTGCGGGTATTCTTTTGGCTTTCAGAAAGAGATATTTATGGGGAGGTGCTTTATTCGCCTTTGGTTTTGGATTGGCCGTTTATGTCAACCACCCACAAATGGTTTATTATTATGGTCTAACGCTTGTTATTTGGGGTATTGCACAGGCAGTGGCTAGTTATAAAAACAATGAAATCAAAGATTTTCTCAAGGCAGTGGGCGTTTTAGGTATTGCTGGAATGCTCGCATTATTAGCAGCAGCCGGTAACCTTTGGGTCACCTATGAATACTCAAAGGATACGATCAGAGGGAAGCCTATTCTCAGTCAAAAATCGGCCGCCAATTCGGAAGCATCCAATAAAGACGGTGGACTTGACTGGGATTATGCCATGGCATGGAGTAATAATACCTTGGACTGTTTGCAGGGGTTTATCCCAGGTATCGTTGGAGGTTCTTCCAGTGAGCTCGTCAAAAAAGGCTCCGCTGCCTATAAGGGGCTTCAAAAAGGCGGTTTGAAACGTCTGCCTAATGAAGTAAACCTTCCCCTTTATTGGGGGGCCTTACCGTTCACAAGTGGTCCGATTTATTTTGGAGCCGGTATTATATTCCTATTTTTAATGGGACTCAAACTGATTAAAGGTCCCATTAAATGGTGGCTGGGTTTAGGTGTTTTATTGACCATGCTTTTATCCATGGGCAAAAACTTCGCGGTTATTTCCCATTTTTTCTACGATTATATTCCGCTCTACAATAAATTTAGAACGCCCAATTCCGTATTAGCCATCGCCTCTTTTATGATTCCTCTATTGGCAACATTGGCCTTAGATGATATTATCAGGCGAAAATCCAGCTTAAAAGAACAGAATAAAAGTTTATACATCGCAGGTGGGATTACACTTGGTTTGGCACTTTTCTTCTATTTAGTCGCACCGGGAATATATGACTTCATCGGAGGAAGCGATGGGAAAATATCAGATCCCGGTTTCGCGAAAGCATTGCAAATTTCAAGAGAAAATATGTTAAAAGCCGATGCTTTGAGGTCGTTTTTTATCGTATTATTAACGGCAGGAGCCGTCTGGGCTTTTATCAATAAAAAAATAAAAGCGACTATTTTATTAGCGGTCGTCGCCATTGTAACCATTTTTGATATATGGACTATTGGTCAGCGCTATTTCAATAATGACACCTTCGTCAATGCCAATCAATCGAAAGTACATTTCAAACCTTCACCTGCCGATGCTGAAATATTAAAAGATAAATCCCTTGGGTATCGCGTATTCGACCTAACCGATAAAAATCCTTTCAATTCGGCTAAAGCTTCTTATTTCCATAAATCAATTGGTGGTTATCACGCTGCTAAATTACGCAGATATGAAGACTTGATTCAATACCACCTCAGTGCTGGTAATCAGAAGGTATTTGATATGTTAAATACCAAATATATCATCAGGAATGATAAGGACGGCATCCCTAGAGCATCTCAAAATCCGGGAGCCTTGGGAACAGCATGGTTTATTGATACCATTCGCTACGTTAAAACACCGGATGAAGAAATATTAGCACTGAATGACTTTAACCCACGAAGGGAGGTCATCGTTTCAGAATCTTTTAAGGATTACCTAAATGGATTTTCTCCTCCTTTAAGCAATGGAAGTATCAAAATGACGGCTTACCAACCCAACCGACTACTTTATGCGTCTAATAGTGATAAAGAACAATTGGCGGTCTTTTCTGAAATTTGGTATGGTCCTAATAAAGGATGGCAAGCCTATATTGACGGAAAACCGGCAGAGCATATTCGGGTAAATTACCTGCTAAGGGCAATGCGTATCCCCGCCGGACAACACGAAATTAAATTCGAATTTAAACCAAGGCGTTACGCCATGGGCGTCACCATATCAAAGGTCACTTCCAGTTTGATTCTTTTAATGATGCTGGCAATGATCGGTTGGAGTTTGAAATCATTTTTTACCGGATTTTCTAATAAAAAACAATAAGAAAATACAAAATATATGAAATTGAATCTAAGGTTTTGGGGCTTGATGGCCATCCTGGTATTGACACTTAGTAATTGTAGCAAAAACAAAGACTATACGGCAATTGACAGGGAATTAATTGTCAATTATTTAGCTGATCATAATTTAACGGCTACCGAACACGAATCAGGTTTGTTTTACATCCACACACTCGAAGGCTCAGGTGGTCACCCAAGCCCGACCTCTACCATTACCATTAAGTACAAAGGGTATTTTTTGGATGGCGAGGTATTCGACAAAACAGGTGATAACCAAAGTGCTTCCTTTTATCTCCCGAATTTAATTGAAGGCTGGCAAATTGGTATTCCATTGATGAAAAAAGGAGGAAAAATTAAATTATTCATTCCATCGAGGCTGGGTTATGGCAGCCGCGAATCAGGTGCCGTACCGGCTAACTCAGTACTCATTTTTGATATTGACCTATTGGAGTTTTAGGACTTGTGTAGAAAAGTAGGAATCAGGTCTTCATTTTGGCACTATTTTTGTAAAAGTAAAAATAGTGCCAAAATCAGGTTTGTGAGATGCGGTTATTACCATAATGTCGCGCTGCCAGCGCTTTAAAGTCCCATTGCAAATAGATTAAAAAATGACAATAGCTGAATTTTGGACAGCCTGCCTAACTAATTTGTATTTTTAATTTTTTACCCAAACCAGCTTCGATAATTTTCTTCAAGGTCAATAGTTCAATATCTGATTTACTGCTTTCTAATTTAGATATATAATGTTTACTTGTACCACTCCTCATTGCTAATTCACTTTGAGTCATACCGGCTTTTTTACGAGCTGATTTTATCGTTTCTCCAATTTTCAAACTTCGGGTTTCATCCAAATAACCGTTTTTAAATAGAACTATTGGATCTATATCATAAAAATAGAAAACCTCTTCACCATTGAAGTCTTTCGCTGTTATTCCTGTATTTCTCCAGCCAATCGTGTTCCCAATAAGTGATATTTATTTAAACGCCTCAACGTCCTCCATTAATTTTTTTGCAGGGTGAGTATCTGTTTTTTCAAGTTTTTTCTCGAAATAATTCTTAAAATTTATCCATCTTGATTCTCCGTTGTTAAAAAGGCAAGACACTTTATAACCCGCAATTTCGTTGATTTTTAATATCTTTGGGGCGACTCAACGGGTTTATCGGGAAGCGCCCCATTTCGTAATAAAGAGCTGGAGGACATTTGTGATAATAATCACCGAAAGAGGCGTCCAATTGACTTTCCTTTGCAACTTACTTATTATTTACATAAAAAAAAAGAATCAATGAGTTTTTTGTCAAGTATTTTTGGTGGCGGGTCTTTTGCCTCTGAAGCAGAGATCAAAGAAATTGTAAAAGGAGACCACCTCATTTTAGATGTTCGTTCTGAACAGGAATTTGCACAGGGACATATCACCGGAGCGGTAAATGTACCCGTTCATACCGTCGCTGCCTATTTGAAGGATATTAAAGAGCAAAACAAAAAGGTAATTCTTTATTGCCGAAGTGGTGCACGGGCATCCTCCGCTTTATCAATACTTCAAAATGGTGGTGTGGACGCCTATAACGCAGGTGGTATAATGAATTTGCATTCAATCATTGGTCAATAAGCCTGATTCAAGCGAATTAATCTAAAAAAGGGTGAATTTCAGTTGAAATTCACCCTTTTTTATTTACGCCTGTGCCGTTGGTGTATTAAAATTCACCGGTGGAAAATTAGGTGTATTGGGCTCCGCAATACTTCCATACTGCGCCTCGAATTTTTGAATATTATCAGCCAAAGCTTTATATAGCCTTTTAGCATGATGTGGCGTCAAAATGATACGAGACTTTACCTTGGCCTTTGGCACATTGGGCAAAAGCCGTACAAAATCAACCACAAACTCTGATGAAGAGTGGGCAATAATCGCTAAATTGGAGTAAATCCCCTCCGCGACATCTTCAGGTAACTCAATATTTAATTGATTTGGGTTATTCTTTTTTTCGTTACTCATCTTATATTTATTGTTTATTGTTTTTCTATTAGGAATGAGAAATAAATAAATGTTCTTTCTTTACCCGATTATTTTGTTCTTAGTTTTTACTTTAAAAGCGACAGGCTTATCGAGATAAGTGACTGATTTTAAAGTAAAAAATAAGGGCAAAAGAAACAGTTAAGAATGGATAGTTATTTTTAGCTCATTCC
>CAZNCI010000331.1:0-4735 GCA_964571475.1 uncultured Saprospiraceae bacterium
TACAGTCAATCATTATCTAACATTGCCAGTGCTGCGAATAGAAGTAATAATACGGAATTAATCCACACCTATAACTATTTAGATGATGATTTCACCTTTCATAATTTTAGTTTATTTCTTGGGACGGGTGTCTATTTCTTCAAGTCAAAGATGAAAGCGTTTATTCCCTTATAAAAAACCAACTCATCTCCTTTCCATTTCATCTATGCCAATTTCATCTCCCATACATCCATCTGGGAATTGATGCCAATTGATATTTACAGGAATAGGGAAATCGCTTTCTGCCGTAATTTCGACGTCGCTTCCGCTCGGAATTTCATAAAAGCGATAAATTTCACCGTCAATATCAATAAAATAACCACCACAACAGGCACACTCCCGATAATCGTAACCGGTAATCTCGGCTTCATTCATCCAGTTTGTCATATCAACATCAACACAACAATCAGAAACAAAAAGAACTAAGAATAAAAATAAGACAGGCATTACTTTTTTCGCAATCATAGTTGTAAGTTTTTTATTTTATCCATAAAAATTTCATCGGGTACATTTCATTTCGTCGCTTCTCCTTTATTGCGTGGCTTATTTCCCGCCAGATTTTGTCATAATTTTTGCAGAAAATGGCAAAAATTACGCCCAAATCAAATGAAACTTCCATTTCAACTCCCCGCCTTAAAAGGCGGGGCAAAAAAAGGCGGAGCAAAAAAAGACGGAGCAAAAAAGGTAGAGCTATAATAAGATATATTTGTCCTTTCAATTAATACATTTGCCCGTAGGACCATCCTACTTCCTTGCGGAAAACAAAAAGTGTATGTCCCCTCTTCCCAATAGACCATGGGCAATTAAAAATGGTTGGGTACTTACCTCAATAAATGAATTTCACCGGTAAACATCTTTGTCTCACCATCAATGAATAACACTTCGGCTGCATAGACATAAGTCCCCGTATTTAACTCCTGCCGTAAATCCCCGGACCAGCCATTAAGCGGATCATTTGCCTGAAAATGATCCTTGTGAAAAACAATTGCGCCCCAGCGATCAAAAATAGTAAAATTATTAATCAATTCTACATCATTCCCCGTAAAGATCATCAATTCATCATTGATCCCATCATCATTGGGAGAGAAAGCGCTTGGAATAAAGACATTTCGTGGTTTATCCACAAAAACATTCAACTCTTTACTTGCTTTACAGCCTCTAAAATCCTCCACTTCTACATACACAATGGCTGTTTTTAATGGCAGTAAATCCTGCTCCAAACAATCGGAACAATCAAAAATGTTAAATGGATTCCAGTTGATCAACGCCACCTCATCATCTGCTACATTAACAACGGCTTTAAGGTGGAGCCGCTCTCCAAGGGTGAGGTGCTGCTCTTCGCCTAAATCCAAAATAAGATCAAAGCCCTCAACAATCGTAAAGTCTTTCTCTGTCTCACAATCAGCTGCATCCAGGACATGAAGGTTATAAACGCCCGGGACAAGGTCTGAAATAAAGTTCTTACTACTATAGTCTGCCCCATCCCAACTAAACAAATAGGGCGCTCGGCCTCCTGTCACCTGATCGATTCTCACCACCCCATTATCATCTCCAAAACAAAGCGGATCGACCTTTTCAAACTCCAGCTGAATATCAGAATAAGCCACCTCAAAAGACTGGCTGGAAGAACAGTTAAACTCGTTGGTTACCGTCACATCATAGATTCCGGCACCACTGACATTAATGGAAGAAGTTGAATCCCCCGTGTTCCAAATATAACTACTTTGCCCTACTCCTGCATCCAAAATAGTAGAAGCATCTTTACAAATAACCTCATCCCCTTCTATTTGAAAAACGGGAAGAGGCATCACTGCCAATGAACGCGTATCTTCCCCTTTACACCCTTTATCATCTGTCACGGTCACCGTATAATCACCAGCGACGGTCACATTAATTTCAGAAGCGGTTTGTGTATTACTCCACTCGTATTGAGCGTAACCGGAACCCGCATTTAAGGTGGCTGCTTCACCACTACAAATATTTTCGTCCCCGGTAATTTCCGGCTGCGGCAATGGATTAAACGCAACATCAAAAGAGATATTCTCCCTACAATCATTTACATCCGTTACCTCCAAAAAATAAGAACCGGCTGTCGTCACCTCAATGGAAGGACTAGCTGCCCCCGTGGACCATTGGTAAGCCGCAAAAGTATTGGAAGAGCTTAGTGTAACAACATCCCCGACACAAGCCTCATTTGGACCTATAATAGCCAACTCAACAGGAGCTGATACCTCAACAGCCAACTCAATCGTTTTCATGCAAATATCATCTTCCACCATCAGGGTATATACAAAAGAGCCACTTACATCCGCGGGAAAGGTCAAACTCGGTTTTTTAACATTATTAGCTGACAAATAAGCTGCTCCTCCATTAGTAGCAGTCCATGTATAGGTGGTATTCCCTACATCTCCTGAAACATCTACCTCCAGAGAGACGGGATCAGCAGCAGCACACAATTGCATCGGACCTGGTTGCGTCAAAACAATGCTACACTCCGGGGTCGCCTCACAATTAAGGAAAGCTGCGGCACTTCCTCCCCAATCGAGATCAAAACCAAAGGTACTTGAAGTCAACCAATTATCTACCAACAAATAGAAGCCTTCACCTGGCTGTACAACCATTGGTGCAATAAAGCCCGTTCCACTCCCATCTTCAGTCGTAGCCGTTTCCCCATTCCCCAGCCCAGTATATGGGCAGTAATCACAAGTAGAGTTGGCGAAAGTACAGCGTATCGGCTCCCCCAAATCATTACAAACAGGATTGGGTCCATAAATGGCAAAATCATAATCTTCTCCAGCCCCGTTATTGGGTGTAATAACAAACTCAAGAATACTATTGGCAGGCATATCATCTGTAAATTCAAAATAATACCAGGCACTTTGATGCTCAGCGATAGGATAACCCAATAAACAGCCCGGATCATTATTAGGATTCAAAAAATCATTCACTCCGGGGCCATAAGGATTATAGCTAATCTGGTTATTGTCACAAATCACTTCTGCATTAATACAGTCATTATTTTGAGCAAAAAAACCATTTCCAAAAATAAAAAAAACAAAAATAATAGTAGAAAGTAATCTCATATTCCTCTTTTTGAGGGCAAGCGTTTCGCTTCCTGCTAAATAATAAAAGCAATAAACATCCCACCCTTTAAATTAAAAAATAAAAAAGGCGTATTATTTTTTTCGGACAAAGATTATGATATAGTTGTATAACGGGATTATTTCCACCACAGGGTGAACAATTGGAAGATACGTTCTACCATTAAAGAATAATGGTTATTTAATAGAATAGTTGCTGTATATATAAGGTCAAAAAGCAAAAAAAATTGTATCAGGATACAAATAATAATTACTTTTCAGAATCAAAGTTAAAAGAATAATTATTTATTTTCAAATTTATTGGTACTATTTTCAGGTATAGGCACAATTTATTTTTCAGGTTTACTTTTTCCTGTAAACTGATTCAAGACATCTTTTCTAAAAGTACTGCCCAGCGGAAGTTGAATTCCGTTGATATGAACCTTATTGGCCACCATATCAATTCTATCAATTTTCCCAACTTGTACGATGATGTTTCTATGGCAGCGTATAAATGATTCGCCCGGAAATTTACACTTTAATTTCACCAGAGAAATTTTCATAATAAACCGCTTCTGGTCGGTATATAAATTGCAATAATTCCCCTCAGCCCTTATCCAGAGCACATCGCTTTTTTCCACCTTAACCAGCTTTCCTCCGTGTCGAATAAAAAGGCTTGTCTCGTCTATACTCTTTTCCCGTGCCTTGGAACGAGCCAGAGCCAATTCAATAGTGCGTTTCAGAACAACCTCATCAAAGGGTTTGTTTAGATAAGCTTCCGGCAGAAGGGCTTTTGCTTCTTCAAAGTGAACTTCATCTCTAAATGCCGTCAGAAAAATAATTGGAATTTTTTTATCCTGTATTTTTTTTGCGACATCTATTCCCGATAATTTTCCCTCCAAATTAATATCCATCAGAATCAAATGAGGAACATCCTCCTTTAACTTCTCCAATGCCTTTTCTCCTGAATTCACCTTACAGATATTTCGATACCCAAGGCTTTCAAGCATCATTTCCAGCTCTACTTCAAAGGAAAAATCATCTTCAACTATTAATATTCTAGCGTTTGTCATTTTTTATTTTTAAAAGAAATAAAAACACAATATTGAGTAAGGGAGTAGAATAAAAAACAATACCACCTCATCTAAGAACAAGCAATTGTGCCTTAGGTAATCGGTCAATTAAATTAATTTATCTGTAAATTTGCTTCGTAGGAATGAGTTAAAAAAGCGGAAATGCCTCCCTCCATAAATTAAAGTTAGGAAAGAAGTTGTTCAAAACTCAAAACCATCAATTTTCACTCAAAGGTAGTGAAATATAAAAAGTAGTTCCCACTCCTATTTTACTGGTCACACGTAGTGTCCCTTTATTCCTTTCTATTAGTTCTCTGCATAATACCAGTCCCAGGCCACTGCCTTTTTCGCCCCAGGTTCCCAATTTGCCACCAGCTTTTTCCAAAACCAAAAGGTCTGTCAAATCCTCCTCGCTAATACCAATACCCGTATCTTTGACTTTAATAATGACATTCGGCACTTCTTTTTCAATCGAAATCATCACCGCTCCACCGGGGTGCGTAAACTTAATGGCGTTATCAATTAAGTTCCGAATGACGGTTG
>CAZNCI010000332.1:0-4725 GCA_964571475.1 uncultured Saprospiraceae bacterium
CGGAACGATTGCTTTTTCCCTTCATGTTTTTCAAAGTCAAATTGATATTTGCCTGCGGATCTCTATCCTCCCCTGCATATCTTGCGGTATTGACCCCGGGAGCACCTCCTAAGGCGTCAATTTCCAATCCGGTATCCTCCGAGAAACAATTGACACCATAATTATCAAAAACATATTTTGCTTTCTGAATGGCATTACCTTCTATCGTAGGCGATGTCTCCGGAATATCTTCTGAACAGCCTATTTCGGTCAGACTGGAAATCTGAAAATCATCGGGCAGCACTTCATTTACTTCCCGTACTTTATTGGCATTTCCTGTCGCAAAGGTTATTTTCATCTGCTATTTTTTTAAAAAAACTTTTAAACTCTCCCATAACATTCTTGCTTTAGGACGAGGTAATTTTGTTGCGGAAGCCTCCGCTTTTTCCTTTTCGATTAAAAATAACTCAAGGGATTCAGCCAGCATCATTTTTGTATCCATTATCGTAAGAGGTTGATAGAAAGCTACGGCAATTTGCATACCAATCATCTGTGCCGTTGCGCCAAACACCAGAAAAGAATCAAAGTTTATCTCTTTTCTCAACTGGGCAAAAGCGGGCATTTCATTTTCAAAAAAGAGCAATTGATAATCACCATCTATCATTCCAAAAGGCTTGAGAACCGCCTGAACAAACGCCTTATTTTTATCTGATTCCGTTCCATGGACGAGTATCACTAAAGCCGAATCCTTATCGACATTAGGCAATTCCTTTTCAGGAATAAGGTATAATTTTGAATCAAAAAAATCAAGCATTTTGTCTTATTTTATCACCCCTAGTTCTCTACCAATTTTGGTAAAAGCAGCAACAGCCTTATCGAGGTGTTCAATCTCGTGCCCGGCAGATAATTGCACCCGAATACGCGCCTGCCCCTTCGGTACAACCGGATAAAAGAATCCAATTACATAAATACCTTCGTCCAATAACTTATTGGCAAAGGTCTGCGCCAATTTTGCATCATACAACATCACCGGTACAATGGGATGCACACCAGGGACAATATCAAATCCGACATTGGTCATCCGCGCCCGGAAGTATTTAGTATTTTCCTCTAATTTATCTCTAAGGGCGGTACTTTCGCTTAAAATATCTAGTACTTTAATGGAAGCACCAACGATGGCAGGTGCCAATGTATTAGAAAACAAATAAGGGCGTGAACGTTGGCGTAAAACATCTACAATTTCTTTTCGAGCAGCCGTAAAACCACCCGATGCACCGCCTAGAGCCTTGCCAAAAGTACCCGTCACAATGTCAACACGACCAATAACATCTCTAAACTCAATGGCCCCTCTTCCCGTCTTACCCATAAAACCGGTAGCATGACACTCATCCACCATGACCATGGCGTTGTATTTATCCGCCAGATCACATATTTCATCCAACCGGGCAATCGTGCCATCCATGGAAAAAACACCATCGGTGGCAATCATAATACGCCTTGCGCCCTCGGCTTTCTGCAGCTGCAGCTCCAAATCAAACAAATCATTGGTCATATACCTAAATCGCTTAGCCTTACACAAACGGATACCATCAATAATAGAAGCGTGGTTTAAGCTGTCAGAAATAATGGCATCTTCGGCTGTCAAAAGCGGCTCAAACAGCCCTCCATTGGCATCGAAAGCAGCAGCGTATAAGATAGCATCCTCCATCCCAAGGAATTTGGCGATTTTTTCTTCCAATTCCTTATGAATATCCTGTGTCCCACAAATGAACCGAACGGACGACATACCAAACCCATGGGAATCAATGGCATCCTTTGCTGCCTGGATAACAGTTGGATCGGATGAGAGCCCCAGATAATTATTGGCGCAAAAATTTAAGACTTCCACTCCTTTATTGGTACGAATGGAGGCCGATTGAGGCGTAACAATAACCCTTTCCTCTTTATATAGACCAGCTTCTTTAATTTCAGACAATTCAGAAGCGATAACGGGTTGGACGTTTTTAAACATAGTAGGCAGTTTTATTTGTTTATTAAATGATGGCCTGATTTCACCTGCAACTGCTCAATCATATCTTTCACCATAGATTGGAAGGTAAATTTAGGTTGCCAATTCCAATCTCTACAAGCGATAGAATCATCAATAGACCTTGGCCAGGAATCAGCAATTTTTTGTCTAAAATCAGGTATATAACTCACTTTAAAATCGGGAAAATACTTCCTTATTTCATTGCTTATCTCCAATGGAGAAAAACTAAAAGCAGCAATATTATAACTGGTACGAACTGTCAACTGCTCTAAAGGTGCTTCCATTAATTCAATCGTAGCGTGAATGGCATCATCCATATACATCATAGGCATGGTAGCATCTTCCTTCAAGAAACAGGCATAATCATCCCCTGCAATTGCCTTATGGAAAATTTCAACCGCATAATCCGTTGTTCCTCCACCGGGGAGAGACTGATAACCGATAATGCCCGGGTAACGCACAGAGCGGACATCCACGCCATAATTTTCATGGTAGTAACTACACCAGTTTTCGCTCGCGACCTTACTAATTCCATAAACGGTTTGGGGTTGCATAATAGCATCCTGCGGTGTCATATCTTTAGGAGAAGCCCCTCCAAAAGCGGCGATAGAGCTCGGAAAAAACACCCTCAGTTTATTATCTTTAGCTACTTCCAAAACATTCATCAAACCCTCCATATTCACTTTCCATGCCAGACGAGGATTCTTTTCCCCAACAGCAGAAAGAACAGCCGCAAGGTGATAAATTTCAGAAATTTCGTACAAATCGACAATTTCCCGCAATCGTTTTTCATCGAGGATATCTAATAACTCAAATGCACCTATTTCAGCATCATTGGGGTGCAAATCGGTAGCTAAAACAGCGGCGACTCCGTATTTTTCGCGTAAAGCCTCCGTTAAAACTGTTCCAATCTGCCCGTAGGCACCTGTCACCAATATTCTTTTCACTTTTTTACATTTTGATAAAAAAAGGGGAAATAGGTGAAAATGAATTAGCCCATCCATTTCCACCTATTTGTTATTAATGAAAGTAATTGTCAAAATAAATAATACAATTACTTCCCGCTCAAAATCACAGCATTATTTCACCAATGCCTTTGGTGCTGCCTCCAAAATAACCGCTGGAGTATTAGCTGCAAATTGCTCAAAATTTTCATTAAAAGCAATAGCTAATTCATTCGCTTTTTCATCATAAGCCCCTTTATTCCTCCATGTCATTCTTGGATTGAGTACTTCTGTGGGAACATCCTGACAGGCAGTCGGCATTTCAAGCCCAAATACGGGGTGAGTTTGATACTCCACCTTATTTAGTTGACCGGCCAAAGCCGCTGAAATCATTGAACGAGTGTACTTCAAATGGATGCGATGACCTTCACCATAGGCCCCGCCAGTCCATCCGGTATTCACCAGCCATACTTTCACATCGTGCTTTTCTATTTTTTTGCCCAACATCTCTGCGTACTTTGCAGGATGTAAAGGCATAAATGGAGCGCCGAAACAAGCAGAAAAAGTAGCTTCCGGCTCAACCACCCCTTCTTCCGTACCTGCCACCTTAGCGGTATATCCGGAGATAAAGTAATACATGGCCTGCGCAGGTGTTAATTTTGAAATTGGAGGTAAAACGCCAAAAGCATCTGCTGTCAGAAAAAATATATTCTTAGGATGACCATCAGAAAGTCCGGCATAAATCTTATTGATATGATAAATAGGATAAGAGACACGGGTATTCTGCGTAATACTACTATCTTCGTAATTGGGTTTTCTCGTATTTTTCTCAAAGACGATGTTTTCCAAAATGGCCCTGTGCCTGATTGCTCTAAAGATGTCCGGCTCTTTTTTCTCCGAAAGATTGATCACTTTCGCATAACAACCTCCTTCAAAATTAAAGACCCCTTTATCCGACCAGCCGTGCTCATCATCTCCGATTAAATACCGGTTAGCATCAGCGGAGAGGGTTGTTTTCCCCGTACCTGATAACCCAAAAAAGACAGCGGCATCTCCTTTTTTGCCCACATTTGCGGAGCAGTGCATAGATAAAACACCCCGCTCATGAGGCATAATAAAATTCAGGGCAGAAAAAATACCTTTTTTAATTTCACCGGTATATCCCGTTCCCCCAATGATTACCGTTTTTTCTGTAAAATTAAGGATTGCAAAATTTTCCTGTCGAGTTCCATCTTCTTCGGGCTTAGCCAAAAATTCCGGTGCACAGATAATTGTCCATTCCGGAATAAAAGATAATAATTCCTTTTCATCTGGCCTTAAAAACATATTATAGGCAAATTGATTACTCCAGGGGTATTCCGCAATCAACCTAATATTCATCCGATATTCTTTGTCCGCACAGGCGAATCCATCGTGAACATATAAGTCTTTATCAGCTAGATAAGCAATCATTTTCTCTTTCAGCTGTGTAAATTTTTCAGCTTTAAAAGGGAAATTAATTGTACCCCAATCAACAGCCTCTGCCGTTTTTTCATCTTTAACAATGAAGCGATCCAGAGGTGATCGTCCTGTGAATTTACCAGTGTTAATGACCAAGGCGCCATTATCTGCTATCACACCCAAGCCTTTTCTAACGGAAGCCTCCATGAGTTCTTCCGGACTGAGATTCCAAAAAACTTTCCCAGCTTTTTGGATACCGGCACTAGCTAAGTCTATGTCCGGATTTTTAATCCCAAATTTTTCCATGATTTTCTTTTTTCGTCCTTGTTTAAG
>CAZNCI010000333.1:0-4693 GCA_964571475.1 uncultured Saprospiraceae bacterium
AATCCAGTTCTTCTGTATTCGATCCAGTCCTCGTATCCGTTGATGCAATTGGCAATCCATTTTTGACTGATAATTTGTTCTATTTTGTTCGCTCCATTCTGACCATAAGCGGCAGCACCAGTCAGGTAAGTTGTCGGCATGGTGGTTTGCCAATAATCAAAGGCTAATTGAATGCCCGTTTGGTAGTGCATCTTTGCATCTGCATTGATTAATCCCTTTTCTGCTGCTTCTGCCAATAAAAAATGGGTTTCCCATGCGGTCAAGAAGTTTGCGTCTAAATCGCCTGTGTGATCTCGAAAAATAGTACCCGTTAGAGAAAAATCTGCTACGGAAATAGACGTTTCTGCGGCATTGGGTCCATTGAGCAGTCCTTTGAATTCCGTATTTGTAGCATCATTTCCAATGGGACGAAATAGGGTGTTTATTCTTGGATCATTGAGTCCCTTTAGAATTTCTTCGGCAGTTTCTGACATAATAAAAAGATTGAAATCGCCATCTCTTAATTGTTCCATCCTAAAACTATTCGGCCGACCGTTACTAAAGTCAAAAGCGGCATTTTCCGCATTGGTGGATAGATAATTTCCAGCGTTGTAAATGTTTTGTAACTCATTGGCGACTGCTACCTTATCGGAGATGCGCATTAGGTATTTTATCTTCAATGAGTTGGCAAATTTGACCCAGTCGTTTAGGTCTTCATGGAGTAGGATGTCGCCTTTTAGTCTTTGATTGCCGTTATAATGGTCGATTGCTTGAATTCCTTTATCCAAATTGTCAAAAATGCCTCCTATTCCTGTATAAATCTCTTCCTGTGGATCGTATTTTGGCGTAGTGATCCCCCCAACGCCCTGTAGTGCCTCTGAATAAGGAACATCCCCATAAATATCGGTTAATGCCGCGGTCATATATGCTTTCAGGATCAATGCCGGTCCTTCGTAAATAGCATAATTTGTATTCGATTGTGCAACCTTTAGTAAAATTTCGTTATCCCTTAGATTGCGATAGAATATAGGCCATGGATTACCTCCAAGTTGTGGTGCGGAAAGGTTATGTCTATCAAATAAATTAAAATCTACCATGGTGAAATACTGCCCGAGTAGATTGCCGGCAACAAATCCCTCATAGGACATTTCTTCTCCATAATTATAAAGTATCTGTCGTAGTAGCAATTCCGGCTGCACCTCATTAGGCGCGTTGGGATTGGTGTTTATTTTTTCAAAGTCTTTGTCACAGGCACTTAGTGCGGTGGCGATAATCAAGATATATATTAATTTTTTCATATTTTTTTATTGTTGTTGAACGGTTGATTCCAATACCGGTCGGCGCGGATGCTTCGTTCACTTAGGGCAAGCCCTTAATACTAAAAGTTTAAACCTATTTTTAATCCAAAACTACGGCTACTTGGGTAGGACATATCTTCAACTCCATTGATGAATTTGTTGCCCTGGACGGCTAACTGTTCCGGATCGAAATGTGGGATTTTGCTCCAGGCAAATAAGTTTCGTCCAATTAATGAGAGCCGAAATGTGCTTATCTTCTCTCCATTGAATTTAAAATCATAACCAATCGATAGTTGTCTTAATTTTAAATAAGATGCATCATATACATTGTTTTCTTCGTGGTTTCTATCGTAAAACTGTCGGTAATATCGCTCTGCCGATACGGCTGTTGTATTTGCCTGCCAGACTGGATCTTCTGTAGTGCCTGTATTGACCACGCCTTTTGCGATAATTCCCGCATCCGGTCTGTTTTCTGTTTCAATTAATTGCCCGGCTACGCCCGCTAATGACAGTGTTCTGGAAACAATTTCCCCGCCCTGTCTCCAATCAAATAAGAAACTCATTTTCCAATTTTTATAAGTAAATTCATTACTCCAGCCCAAGATGAAATCAGGGTTGTAATTCCCGAGCTTTTGCAGGTTATTATCGGCAATATATTTCCCTTCATGGTCTATAATGAAATCACCGTTTTCATTCCTTAAATATCCCGTTCCGTACATATCCCCAATTCGACCACCTTCTTCGACCTGAAACCATACTCTTTGGTTGACATTGTCATATACTCCGGAGAAAGCGAGGGTAATCTTTTCGGTACCTTTTGGCAAAGAGGTTACCCTAGCTACTGAATGGCTGAAATTCCAATAGGTGGACCAATTAAAATCCTTTTTTTGAAATAATGAAAGCCCTGCCAATACTTCAATTCCCTTCGCTCGAACAGCTCCTCCATTGACGACTCTTTCTTTGTATCCCGATGAAATTGGGACGGGGAAGGAGATAATTTGATCTTTGGTCAATGCATCGTAATAGGTGACGTCCAGTCTGATTTTATTATCTAAAAATCGCAACTCACTGCCAACTTCAAAAGCGGTTGTCTGTTCTGGGCGCAAGTTAGCATTGGCGATGATGTCCTGATTGGTGAAGGTTGGTTGTGACTGATAAGATGTCCCTGCGATATAAGCGCTACTCGTTTGGTAGGGCGCGGTGTCATTCCCGACCTGTGCCCAGCTCGTTCGTATTTTGGCAAAAGATAAAAACGATGGCAGGTCAATTGTATTGGATAAAATGTAGGATAACGACGCCGAAGGATAAAAGAAGGAAACATTGTCTGTTGAAGTTGGAGTCGCCAGTGCACTCGACCAGTCATTCCGCCCGGTAATATCCAGATAAAGAAAGTTGCGAAATGAAAATTTGGCTAGACCATAAAAACTATTAATGCGTTTATAATTCTCAAACTGATAGACATTCAGGGGGGAAGCGGCATTGGAAAAATTAAAAATTCCCGGTTGTGCGAGGGATAATGCTTCCGTTTGTTTTGAAGTTGCCGTTTGATCCATCCGGTTGCCCCCAATCGAAAAATCGGCTTTTAGTTCGCCAAAGTGTTTTTCGTAGTTTATTAAAAAATTGGTGTTTATTTCTCTGAAGAAGACATTTTGCGCAGCATAAGCTCCTTCTTTGAAACGGTTGGTACTAAAGTTTCTTCGGTATGTTCTCAATTCATTGGAGTAGTCCATTCCGCTTGAAATATGAAGGCTCAGTTTGTCGGTGAATTGGTAAGATGCAGTTATATGCCCAAATAAACGATCTCTATTAAATGAGTTTCTATTTTCCAAAAGGATAAAATAGGGATTATCGAAAAAGGTATAATTGAAGGAGAACTGTTGGACACCTTCCATACCCGGTTGCCAATAATTTTTCAAACTTTCAATATTCATTGATCGCGGTCCCCAGGCAATGAGCGAATAATTGATATTTTCTGATCCATAACCATTGGCTGGGCGGTTATCACTTTGTGCATTAATATACTGGAGTGATGATGATATATTTAACTTATCTGTTGGATTGAAAGTAAACCTTCCAACGGCTGTTTTCCTTTTTAGATTCACCCCTGGAATATAGGATTTACTCCTGAGGTCTGTAAGTGACAATCTGAAATGTCCCCTTTGCGTATTGGACGAAATTGCTATATTGTTGATGGTTGTCACTCCCGTCCCGTAAAAGTTTTTAAGATTATCAGGATGAGAAATGAATGGGCTTGGGCTAATTTCTGCTCCTCCATGTACGGCAACATCACCGCCCCGAACGGTTCTCCCATCGGTCAATTGTACCGGGCTGTCGAATTGAGGGATATTTAATCCCACATCTAGTTTTGGCCCCCAACTATAGGTGATATTGTCGTTGATTCCCGCTCCTAAACCATCTACAAATTCAAATTGTCCGGAATTGCCCTGCCCGTATTTATTTTGGAAAACAGGCAGTTGAAATGGTTTGTCGATAAAGGTTGAAGTATTAAAACTCAAGCCAGAACCAGTATCATTTGATCCGTCTTTTGTGGTGATTAATACCACGCCGTTTGCCGCTCTTGACCCATATAAGGCGGCAGAGTTTGGTCCTTTTAGAATGGTGACCGTAGCGATGTCATCCTGACTGAGCTCCATACCGCCGTTCCCAAAGTCTATTTCCTGAAATCCGGCAGCTGCTGCATTGGTGAAATTAAAATTGGTGGCGTTATTAATCGGGGTTCCGTCCACGACAAACAATGGATTGTTATTGGTAAAAGAGGCTTCCCCCCGGATGGTTATTTTTGAGGAAGATCCAACGCCTGTTGCTCCTTGATTAACCGAGACTCCGGCGATTTTTCCTGCTAAATTGTCAACAAAATTTGGTGATTTAACTTCCGAAATTTCTCTTGAATTGAGTTTTTGTACCGCATAACCGAGTGCATTGCCAGAACGTTTCAAATTAAGTGCGGTGACAACTATTTCATCGAGAATGGATGCATCCGTTTGAAGAAAAATGGACATGGAAGGAGTGGCCTCTACTTCCTGAGATTTGTATCCAATGAAGCTGAATATTAATAGGGTATGCTCATTGGAAGCCTTTAGAGAAAAGCTTCCATCCTGGTTACTGATGGTGCCATTTGATGTTCCTTTTTCACGGATGCTGACCCCCGTTAGTGTTTTATTGGTAGCGGCATCAATTACAGTGCCATTTATGTTGATCTGTTGCGCGGCAATGATTCCTATTGAAAGACAATAGAAAAATAGAATGAATATCTTTTTCACAATTTAGATTATGTTGATTTTTTTGAATACAAAGCCTTGTCCTGATGTTTTGACACGACAGAAATAAGCACCTGAAACAGTTGAATCAATACACGCTGATCGGGTTTTCTTTGATAATCAAAAAAAATATCCGGC
>CAZNCI010000334.1:0-4692 GCA_964571475.1 uncultured Saprospiraceae bacterium
TATTTGAATTTTGAGACACATTGTTATACTTTGGCGGCAATAAAATACTATATTTAAGCTTTCTTAGGGTGGGAATACCCGGATGGTGCATAACAGTTAAGTAAAAATGGATAACAAAATAATTATACGCGTAATCGTATTGGGAACAATTGCCCTCATTGGTATTATTTCCATGCAGGCCTATTGGGTGACGAGCACATGGAATATCAACGAAACCGAATTCAACGACAAGGTCAATCTATCCTTGTATAATGTGGCCAAAAATTTAGCAAAAATCAATGAGGGGTCATTGCCTGCCCGGGATATTGTCAAAAAACGCACCTCCAATTATTATGTCGTTAATGTGAATGATGTCATTGACAAGGAGAATTTAGAATATTTTTTACAGAAAGAATTTGAAAAGAATACGCTTAATATTGACTTTGAATATGCGGTCTATGACTGCTCCTCCAACGAGATGGTCTATGGGGGATATTGTGATTACAACTCCAACGATAAGGAGCGGGAGCTGGAACTGGGAAATCTACCTAAAGATAAGGAGTTTACCTATTATTTTGGGGTGAAATTTCCAACGCGATCGAGCTATCTGTTTGGAAAGATGCAGTTGTCTATTTTCTTTTCTTTTATCCTGTTATTGACCACTTTGTTTTTTGTCTATACCATGTTTATCATCCTGCGGCAAAAGCGATTGTCCGAAATGCAAAAGGACTTCATCAATAATATGACCCACGAATTCAAAACCCCCATTTCGACCATAAAAATTGCGGCAGATGTGTTCATCAATAATCAAAGCATCCAAAAAGACGAACGCCTGTCCCGTTATGCCAATATCATAAAAGAACAGGATGAGCGTCTCAACAGTCAGGTGGAAAAGGTATTGCAAATCAGTAAAATTGAGGGCTCCGGTTTTGAACTTAAAAAAGAAAAAATCGAACTCACGTCCTTTCTAAAAAACACCATCAATAGCTGTAGTGTCCGAACGGCAGAGTTAAATGGCTCCATAGAAACAAAGATCCCCGACGTACCAATATGGATCACTGCCGACCCGGTACACCTCGGGAACATCATCAACAATTTACTGGACAATGCCATCAAATATAGACAGGAAGACAAGGCCCCACAAATAAAAATAAGCATTGAGCCCATAAAAAATAAAATAAAATTGCGCATTTCAGACAACGGAATCGGTATCGAAGAGCATCATCTATCAAAAGTGTTTAATAAATTCTTCAGAGTGCCGACGGGGAATATCCACAATGTGAAAGGATTTGGACTGGGGCTGTATTATGTCAAAAATATTTGTGATGCGCATAAATGGCCCATTTCGATGACGAGCAAAAAAGGAAAGGGGACAACAGTGAGCATCGAAATGAAAAGAAATAAAAATTAGTCCACTGTCAAATTTACAGTGCATCCTTTTATAAATACAAATGTTTGGAGTACCTTAGCCGCAAGGAGTGGCACTCAGATTAATCGCATGAAGTATATAGAAAAACACCCGCTTATCAAATATCGTGATTTTTTAATAATTAAATAAATAATGGGAGCAAAAATACTATATGTAGAAGACGACCAAAGTCTCGGATTTGTCACCCGTGACAATTTGGAAATACATGGTTATGACATCACACATAGTTCGGATGGAACAGATGCACTTGAGCAAATCAATACCGCATCCTTTGACTTATTTATACTAGATGTGATGCTGCCGGGGGTGGATGGATTTCAATTAGCAGAAGCCATCCGGAAAAAAGACCCGGAAGTACCCATTATTTTCCTAACGGCGAAATCATTAAAAGACGACCGGATTAAGGGGCTAAAACTGGGGGGAGATGACTATATCACCAAGCCGTTTAGCATCGAAGAACTCATCTTAAAAATAGAAATATTTCTAAAAAGGAGTAAATTCACCAACCCGGGCATTCATCAAAAAATCAAATTAGGCAGTTATATTTTTGACTATCCCAATCTGCTGCTTATCCAAAACGAGAACCAAAAGCACCTCACACAGAAAGAGGCTGACCTGCTTCACTATTTTGTCAAACACAAAGGGCAGGTCGTCAAACGCTCCGCCATATTGGAAAAGTTGTGGGGACAGAACGACTATTTCATGGGCAGGAGCCTTGATGTATTCATTTCCCGGCTGCGCAAATACCTGAAAGCGGATGAAACGCTACGCTTAGAAAACATTCACGGCGTAGGTTTTAAATTTGTAGAGGTGAAGTAAAATCAAAGCAACCCAAAAGATAATAATTGATTCCAAAGCGTAAAGAAGATCGACTTTGGGCTCGTTTTTATTTAGATGCACATTTTTACTGTATTTTTATACAAAAAAACTTATCTTTGCGCTCTGAATAAAAATTATTATAGGAATGGCCTCATTTTGAGGCCTTAATTCTCTAATATTTAAAACATTATAGTAGAATGGCAATCATAGGAACGATTAGAAATAATTCTTGGATTTTAGTAGTAGCAATCGGCGGAGCATTAGCAGCTTTTGTCGCTATGAGTATGATTCAAAATGGAAGAAAAAATCAGGGCTCTAACCAATTAAACATGGGGACGGTTAATGGCAAGAAAATTTCCCGACGAGACTTTGAAGGTGTTTATAACACCCTTTACGGTAACTCTCCGGGCGATGCCAACGGAAGACGTGCTTACCTTTGGAATTACTTCGTAGAAGAAGGAATTGTTTTTGACAAGGCTGAAGCAATGGGCTTAGGCGTGAGCAAAGATGAGATGACAGATTTGGAATTTGGTCCAAACCCCAGTAGAATCATCGTACAACGCTTCCCCAATAAGAATAACCCCCAGACCGTTGACCGAACCACACTGAATAATTACAAATCAATTATAGAGGAAGGTCGTGTCAAGGAAGCTATTGAAAATAGAGAAATCAGTCCTACTTTTGTTCCTTTTTGGAAACACCAAAGAAGAGAAATCACCAAAGACAGACTCCAGTCAAAAATGGACAATTTGGTTGCCAAGGCTATGTATGTGCCAACCTGGATGGCGAATATGGGCTTTGAAGAGCAAAATCAATTTGTGGACTTCCTTGTAGTGAAAGTACCCTTTGACGAAATTGACCCTTCAGAGGTCAGCCTGACCGATGCCGACTATCAAGCCTATGTTGATGAGCACGCAGCGCTTTATGAACAGGATGAAGAAACCCGAGTATTGGATTATATCTCATTTGATATCGTACCCACTCCGCAGGACTCTGCCAAGTGCAAAGAAATCGTTAATAAACTGGTTACAGATTTTGCATCCGCAGAATCTGACTCCTCATTTGTATTAAGACACGATGGAACTATCGATGAAGTGTATTATAAAAGCACCGATTTGAGTCCGGTAATTGCCGATACATTGATGAAATTGAAAAAAGGCAGCGTGTATGGCCCTTATGAAGAAGCGGGTACTTATAAAATTGCAAAAGTACTCGATAAAAAAATCATTCCTGACTCTGTAAAGGCACGCCATATCCTGCTTAGAGCAAATTCTTATGAGGAATATGCTAAAGCAAAAAGCACCTTGGATAGTCTAAAGAATCTAATCGAAACAGGCGTAAGTACTTTTGATTCTCTGGCAGTTAAGTTTGGAACAGACGGCACAGCATCTAAGGGAGGAGACCTGGGTTATTCCGCACCGGGAGCAATGGTCAAGCCATTTAACGATTTGATATTCTTCAAAGCAAAAAAAGGAGAATTAAATATCGTCGCAACACAATTTGGATTACACCTGGTAGAAGTAACAGGTCAAAAATTCATCAATAATAATGAAGGCGTAAAAGTAGCCTATATTTCGGAGCCCATCGTTCCGTCGCAGGAAACAGAAGCGGCCACCTTTGATAAAGCAGCCGCCTTTGTAGCCAAGAACAGAAATTTGGAATCATTCAGGTCATCTGCAAAGGAAGAAGGATTAAAAATCAACACAACGAATGCGTTAAAAGTAAATGATTACCAAATCACTGGGTTGGGATCAGGTGGAGATGCGACCAACGTTATAAAATGGGCATTCCAAAATGAGGTAGGAGATGTTTCCGGATCAACCTATACATTCAAAGACGAGAACTCCATCTTTGACAATAAATATGTTGTCGTTGCACTGGCATTGGTACAGCCGGCAGGTGTTCCAAAAGCAGCGAGCATCAAGGATCAAATCCAGACCTTAGTCCTCAACGAAAAAAGAGGGGAGCAATTAGCGGCAGCAATGAAAGGCATGGATTTAAATGCCGTCTCAGCTAAATACAATGTACCAGTTGATACGGTCACCCATATTTCATTTAGTACGCCGTATATCTCACAATTAGGCGCAGGGGAATACGAAGTACAAGGCACCGCACTCAGTCTGGAACAAGGACAGGAATCAGCCCCCATCATCGGTAAGTCTGGCGTATTCATTGTTAAGTCAACGAAGAAGCCAACACTTTCCAGTCCATCCGGATTACCACAGATACAAAAGACAATGGCCATTAAGGACAGATCTCGTGTACGTGGACAATTACTACAAGGCTTAATTAAAAACGGAGAGGTAGAGGATAGCAGAGCCCGGTTTTAAAATAACAGGAATCCTTTAATTTAATCAAAAAAAGCCCCTTCTGACGGAAGGGGCTTTTTTTTGAGGTAATCGGGAAAGTTTTCAGGCAACTTTCAAAAACTGCTCTGTTTCTGTCAAGATGCTGTTTACTTCGTG
>CAZNCI010000335.1:0-4685 GCA_964571475.1 uncultured Saprospiraceae bacterium
TTTTTTATGATGAATAGATTCTTTTTAATGTTCGTTGCCTTTTCGTTGTTCTTTGCAAATGGAATTGCTCAATCTAGCTTGTCTGCTTCAGTGAGGGACAAGGAGGGGCAATCCATTTCCATTGGCAATGTAATTATATTATCTCAGAAAGACTCCTCTTTTATTTTTGGGGATGTTTTCTATGATGGTCATATCCAAATTTCTCATGATTCATTACCCAATAATCTATTGAAAATTGAATCCCTTGGGTTTCGTGATTATTATGTCTCTATTGCCGAAAAAAATACTTCCTTGGGTGACATAACTTTGGCAGCTTCCTCCTTTGCATTGGAAGAAGTGACCGTAAAGGCTAAATCTGCTTCACTTTTTTCACAAAAAAATGGTACCACAACTGTCAATGTAGAAAATACGCCCCTTAGTTCAATGGGTACTGCTGTTGACGTTTTGAAATCCAGCCCCGGTATCCTCGTCAATGGTAGTGATGAAATCAGCATGTTTGGAAAGGGAGCGGTTAGAATATTTATTGACGGTGAAGAAGTTTCTACACCTGACATCATCAAGAGTTTGACCTCTGAACAAATTAAAAGTATCGAAATCATCCGAAATCCCTCCGCTAAATATGATGCATCCGGAAAAGGAGGGGTTATCAACATTATTACCAAAAACGCAGGATTGGAAGGACTGCTGGGGCAGCTAATTGTAAATACCACCAAGGCGACTTACCAAAGAGGTTACCTCGCCGGGAATGTATCTTATAAAAAAGGGCCGCTTTCTGTCTATTCATCATTGGATTGGAATCCTTATAAAGTTTATACCAATGAAAACTATTACAGGGTAATTACCACGGATTCTTATATTTCAATTCTCGATAATAAGATTGACGAGGATGACTTTTCCTTAATCAATAATGCTTATAGTTTAAAAGTGGGCTATAATATTTCAGAAAAAAATAAAATATCTGCTGAAATAAAGGGGCGAATTAGAGTGAATAACGACGATAGATTTAATACCAATAATATCACCGTTAATGGGAATGCTGAAAATACACTCGAAAGTATTTCGGCTATGCATAGATCTATGAATTATAATATCATCAATCTTTCTTATAGTTTTCGTGATACGCTTGGGAAGTTTTTAAAAATTAGTGGCACAACGACCACTTTTGGTTTTGCTAATAAAGATTTAGTTGATGAGAAATACCTTTTGACCAATGAAGTGCTCGAAAGGAAAAACCTGGGAAATAATGACATAGATATCTACCTGGGGAAAATTGATTATGAACAACCTATATTAAATGACTTTTTAAAATTTGAAACCGGAGTTAAATACGCTTCTTCAACAAATAGGAGTAACACAGACTATTTTATAAAAGAACAAGCAGAATGGGTCGGAAATTCACAATATAAAAACGGCTTCAAATACCACGAAACTAATGCAGCTGCTTATATTAATATTAAAAAGGAAATCGATCAACTTAACCTAAGGGCCGGGATAAGGTATGAAAGTAATCACTCCATGGCCAGCTCTGTTAATTCCGGTGCTTTTTTGGATACGGTCTATAATAATTTTTTCCCCTCCTTGGGAGCGGAATACAAATTCACAGAAGAGATAGCCCTTGACTTTGCGCTAAGCAATAGGATCAAAAGACCCAATTTTCAAGATTTAGACCCTTATGTCATTTATTTGGATTCTTTTTCATTGATGAGAGGGACTCCCGATTTGAAACCGGAATTAGTCAGTAGTGTAGAGGCAAATCTCTCCTACTCAGGCTACCCTTTATTGACTATTGGTTATTCGAAAACAACGAACCCAATTTACATCATGGTAGAGACCGATGAACAAAACCCGCTCATCAATATCGGGGTGAGTCGGAATCTTAATTATGAAAATGTTTTTAACCTTCAGGTCGTATTGCCTTACCAGAATGACTGGTGGACAAGTGCCAATGGGTTTGGATACAATAGGAAAGAACTCCAGTTTTCCCGTTTTAATGAAGGCATCCCGTTTGTCAAAAAGGAATACTTTGTTTTTTCTTATCAGGATTTCAACTTTAATGGCTGGAATATGGGGGCTCAATTTGTTTGGTTTAGCCCCGGCATTGAGGGTATTTTTGAGTATCAAAGTGGAAAGGAGTTAAATGCCTGGTTTGGGAAGAAATTTTTTGATGGGAAATTGAAAATTCGCATTCAATTAAATGATATTCTAAAGTCTCAAATTATTACTTCTAAATCTCAAATTGGCAATTTATTTATCCAGCAAAAAGGGTATTATGATACGAGGAGAGCAAGAATCATATTTACCTATAAATTTGGAAAACTTACCTCTTCCCAAAAAGGAGATAGTGATAACAGTACAGAGTTTAATCGAATTAAACTGGATTAGAGTAGTGTCAAAATTTGAGATGATTTGACTAAAAATAGCGTAGGAATAAATAAACAAACGGCATAAAAAAGATAAAGGCATCTAGTCTGTCTAAGATGCCACCATGCCCTGGCATTATTTGTCCGGTATCTTTTATTCCTGCACTCCTTTTGAGCTTCGACTCAACCAGATCTCCCAATGATCCAAAAACGCCTCCAATAAAGGCTAGTATTATGGTAAATTCCCAATCCTTTCCTAAAAAAAGATGAAAATACAAAAGAGACATAAGTATCGTCATTGACCAGCCACCGATTGAGCCTTCCCATGTTTTATTTGGGGAAATAGCCGGAGCAAGGGGACGCTTCCCCATAAGAGAGCCTACGAAATAGGCGCCAATATCATTGACCCAAGTGATCAGAAAAAGCCCTAAAATCAAGTATGGATCATAAGCAGGAACAAAGGCAATATCTAATAATAAGGCCATGGGGATTGAAATGTAAAAGAATCCAAGAAAAAGGCTTCCAACATTGGCAAATGGATCTGCGGATCGGCTAAATAATTCAAAAAGTAAAGGAATGTAAATTAGGATTAATGCTGTGGGAGCAAATCCTGATAAATTAAATGACTCTCCCTGGTATTCTTTTATAAATGCCCATATTACAGGAAGGATGGCGGCAATCGTCCAAAGGATAATTAAGTGTTTTTTTGATTGGGCATCTGCTGGAATGACAATGCCAAAAAATTCCCAAAGTAATAATACTGAAATTAAAATCACAACGGCGCCAAATGTTTCCGGTCCACCAAATATACCTCCCAAAATTACAATTAGAAAGATAAATGCTGAAATAACCCTTGTTTTAAGTTCACTTAATCCCGCCATGTCAATTTACTCTTTTTTTGTATAAATATTGGACGAGAAACACACATAAGGTCAAGGAGGCAAGTCCCAGTATCCAATTGGGTTCCATTTTTCCCTGATCGTCTATTTCAATACCCGTAAAATATTTTCCGGCAACCTGAATGCCATTAAAGAAAAAATGAGCGATAATTGGCACCCAAATACTTCTGGACCATATAAATAAATAGCCTAATATTGCACCAAGCAAAAATCTGGGAATAAACCCTTCAAACTGCATGTGAATGGCACTAAATATGAATGCTGTTATCAATACGGCAAAATGTTCTTTTTTGAGATACTTTTCAAAAAACTGTAGGATGATACCTCTGAATAATAATTCCTCTCCAATCGCGGGGATGACCGCAATGACCAGAAGGTTGCTAAATAATTCCATTGGACTGTTCATCGTGAGTAAACCCTCAAGTATTTTATCTGTATCCGACTCCATTGTTGTTGCCCATTCCGGTAATGGGATTTGCATATTTATCCAGTACGTCAGCGCAACCAAGGGTGCGGAGACCAAGATTAAAGCAACACTCGCAATAATAAATTTAACTGAGGTTCCCCGATTCAGTTTTAAATATTTAATCCACCCATTTTTTGACACCACGCGGGCAATCATAATGGAAGCCAATATAAAGGTAAATAAATGAACCAATAGATTGCTATACCTGACAATATTCCTATTGTTCAGGGTATTGTCGTTTCCTAAATTTGACAATACTTCCTGAAGTCCTAGTCCCCCTGATGCCCATTTTGCATAGCCATAAGCAGCAGCTGTTCCTAGTAAACCAAAGACTAAAATTGCTAAAATGCCGATGACTAACTCGACCAGTGGTGACATAAAGTCCAATTCATCCTTTTCTTCTTGTATAAACATTAATGCCTTGAAATTTTTCGATTAAAGTAGCTGATTTCTCTTTTCTCCAAGAACGAAAGTAATAGGATTTATTAAAACCAATAGAGCATTTTAAAAAATTCATCCATTTCTATCTGAAAAATTAGGGATTCGGTAGAAAAATTCAGGAAATAAATAAAAAAACACCGTATTTTGAAGAAAAACAAGATAAAAAATGGCTGGAAAAAGAAAAATGACCGGATTTGCAAGATTATTATTGGCGCTTATTATTATTGTTCCCGGAGCATATATTGGCGCATCTTATATGAGTGGTGAAGATGGTATTGAAAATGTAAAAAAAATCATCGGGCTGGAAAACGCCGCAAATTCTACAGAAAAGAAAGAATCTTCCAAAAACGTAGCTGAAGGAAGCGCTTGTGAATTACAAATTAATTCCTTCAAAAAGCAAGTGAAAAATTTACGTTATGAAAATGAAAAATTAAGAGAAGAAATAGAAATTTTAAAGAACAATCGCTAGTGGCTTAAGAACTAAGTTATTCCTATATTAAACGCCGTCTATTTTTTGTC
>CAZNCI010000336.1:0-4685 GCA_964571475.1 uncultured Saprospiraceae bacterium
GGTCATAAATATTTCCGGCACGTTTTGTGCTGCTTTCCTTTTGTTTTTTCATTGGGCAAATATAAAGTATTTGTTTGTAATTTACAAATAAAAATATTTTTTGGTTTAAAAATTACTATTGGGGCATACTAAAAAACAAACGAGCTTTTCACGCTCTAAATAAAAAGCCGTACCGACAAGATTGTCAGTACGGCTTTTTTATGCCCCCATAAGGAAAAAAACTAAAAAATATTAGTTTTTCAAAACACCTAAATCCGGATTAGGAAGAATTGAAGTATTTCTATTTGCTTTTCTTCCCTCAGGAGTAGAGTTGTCTCCAACAGGAGAAGCATCACCTCTACCTACAACTGCTAACTGAGCAGGATCAACTCCTTTACTGATTAAACGCTTCGCAACGGCTTTTGCACGACGGTAGCTCAAATCCCAGTTATCAGAACCAGTCCCTGCTTTGAATTTCTTGTTATCAGTATTTCCTTCGATTAATACTTTAAGAGCAGGATTAGCTTTCAATGTTTCAGCTAAAGCATCGATAGCATTACGCTGATCTTTATTCAAACGAGAAGAGCTGCTACGGAAATTAACAGGTGTTTCAGTTGAAACATATAATCTTCCTCCTTTTTCCTGTAGAGATAATCCGCTATTGGAATAAGTGGAGAAGATTCCATTAATCTTAGCCTTTACAGCCGTTAATTCCGCTTCTGTCATAGAAAGCTTCTTGGTCATTGTTTCCATGTCAGAAGCAAACTTTGATTCCATGCCAGAAATTTTAGCATTTAAATCTGCTTTCGTTGACTCAAAATCAGCTGCAAGAGCATCTTTTTCAGATTGAAGATTTTTCAAATTTGTTTGTGTTTCAGACAACGCTTGGTCTGTTGCAGCCTTGGCAGCAGTCAGTTCATCAAATTTCTTTTTTGAAACGCATGATTGCAAACTACCAACTAACAAAGTAACTACTAATAATTTTACTATTAGACGCATGTTTATAAATTTTAATTAAAAAATGATTTAAGGTTCTTTCTTTTATCAATATAACTCCCAATCCGTAAGGGGTACAAAGAAATATTTCCGCCAAAGATAACGGTTAAAAGACTAAAACTGCTGCAAAGCAATTATTTTTTTTCAATAAATCAAAGATAAAATCATTATTTTTGCCTTCTCTTTTTCAAATAAAGGGCTATTTTGCCGTTGTTTTGACGAACTGCTTACAAAAAACATAAAAATTTAGTGCATGAAATATGAAATAAAAGAAGCTGAAAAGTTTAAATTTATCGAAACAGAAGGAGGCGAAGAAACGCTTTTATTACTGCACGGCTTATTCGGAGCTCTTAGTAATTTTGGAGGTATTATCGACCATTTTGGCGAAAAATATAACGTTGTCATTCCCATTCTACCCATTTATGAATTACCTCTCCGAAAGGTATCTGTCAAAGGATATGTTGAGTATATCAAAAAATTTGTAGAATATAAAGGATACAATAAGGTTCACGCTTTGGGCAACTCCTTAGGTGGCCATATCGGATTACTCTACACGCTTTCCTGCCCGGAGAAATTAAAATCTCTGATTTTGACGGGGAGTTCCGGCTTATTTGAAAGTGCCATGGGATCGAGTTATCCCAAACGTGGCAATTATGAATATATCAAACAAAAAACAGCTGACACCTTCTATGATCCCAAAATGGCCTCTAAAGAATTGGTAGATGAAGTTTTTGATATTGTCAATGATAGAAGTAAATTAATCCGTATTTTGGCTACAGCCAAATCTGCCATAAGACACAACTTAGGAGAAGAGCTACACCAAATCAAAGTCCCTACCCTTTTAATTTGGGGTAAACAGGACAAGGTTACACCTCCCTTTGTTGGAGAGAAGTTTAACGAATTAATTCCCAATTCAAAACTCATACTCATGGATAAATCAGGACACGCACCTATGATGGAGCGCCCAGATGAGTTTAATACACACCTCGAAGCTTTTTTGAAAGAAATCGAAAAATAATCATCAACATCAATTCATCAATACAAACAACTGGCATGCAAAAAATAATCATCGGACTTTTTATTCTATCAACTGTTACTTTTGGTTGCAAAACATCAAAAGTAATCAATGATACCCCAATGGTCACCACCGAATTTAGAACCTTAGATACTTTACTTGTCACGCCGAATCCGGCTGATTATGAAGAAGAGGAAGAAGATGGGGAAGAGGAGTCCTCCTATGAACTCCCGGTTTATCAAAACACCGCAGCCAGAAACAATGATATTTTACACACAAAATTAAACATTAGCTTCGACTGGGAAAAAGAAATGGTTATAGGGCAGGCCTCCCTGACAGTCAAACCCTATTTCCACCCGGTTCATCAACTAATACTGGATGCAAAAAACTTTGACCTCAAAAGTATTTACCTCAATGACGGCAAAACTCCGCTCCAATACGAGTACGACAATCAAAAAGTCATTATCGACCTCAATCAATCATTCTCAAGGAATGACACCTACACCATTGTCATTGATTATACAGCGACCCCTCGTGGAGATGGAGGAAGCGCTGCCATCACCTCTGATAAAGGTTTGTACTTCATCAATCCAAAGGGAGAGGATTCAGACAAACCACAACAAATATGGACACAGGGTGAAACGGAATCAAACTCCAAATGGTTTCCGACCATAGACAGCCCGAATGAGCGAATGACAGAAGAAATCTACATCACCGTCCAGGATAAATTCAAAACGCTCTCTAACGGTCTATTAATTGGCTCTACCAAAGCAGATGGCAAAAGAACAGACCACTGGAAAATGGATCAGGGAATCGCCCCTTATTTGGTCATGATGGCAGTAGGCGACTTTGCCGTCGTTCCGGATAAATGGAGAAACATCGACCTGCACTATTGGGTTGAACCTGAGTACAAAGATGACGCCAAGGCGATTTTTGCCCATACGCCTGAAATGCTGGAGTTTTTTTCCAATAAACTAAAAACGCCCTATCCCTGGCCAAAATTTGATCAAATCGTCGTAAGAGATTACGTCTCAGGTGCGATGGAAAACACCACTGCGGTCATCTTTGGGGAATTTATTCAACTCCACAAAAGAGAGCTCATTGATAATGATAATGATAAAATTGTCGCCCATGAAATGTTTCACCATTGGTTTGGGGATTTGGTCACTTGTGAAAGTTGGGCAAACTTAACGTTAAACGAAGGCTTTGCCAATTACAGTGAATACTTATGGCTCGAACACCAATATGGCCGTGATGCAGCGGATGAACACATGTACACCGAACGTTTGGGGTATTTTAATAGTACTTATAGAGGAATCCACCCCTTAATCTATTTCGGTTACGATGACAAAGAAGATATGTTTGATGCCCATAGTTACAATAAAGGAGGAGCGGTATTGCACATGCTGCGCCATCAGGTAGGAGAAGATGCCTTTTGGGCAGGGCTTAATTTATATTTAAAAGACAATGCCTACCAGGCGGTAGAAGTCCACAACCTCAGACTGGCATTTGAAGAAATTACAGGTGAAGACCTTAATTGGTTTTTCAATCAATGGTTTTTAGACGAAGGACACCCTATTTTAGATATTGAGTATGGTTATGATCCCACAAAAAAAGAAGCAACTATCTCCGTAAAACAAACGCAAGATGGCGAATCCAGAAAAATATTTGAACTGCCAACGGAAATTTTCATTTATTTGGACAAAGACCATATTCAGGTCGAAAAAATAAAGGTCAACAAAAGAACGCAGGAGTTTAGATTTAAAGTACCGTCCAAACCAGCCTTGATTACTTTCGACCCGGAACATATTTTACTGGCTGAAATCTCCGATAACAAAACCATCGATCAATTTATTTTTCAGGGAGATTATGCCACTTCTTTTGAAGATCGACAAAATGCAATAGAGGCATTATTGGGAGAGATTGACACCAATGACGATGCAAGAATCACCGTAGAAAACAAATTAAATGATCCCTTCTGGAGTATTAGGGTTTTAGCATTAGACAACCTTTCTCCAGCTTTCTTTACAAGCCCAACAATGGTAGAAGAAGTCAGAAAATTAGCCCTTTCTGATCCTAATTCAGCCGTAAGGACAGCAGCATTAGCCCGCCTTGCTGATGTAGCAAGTGACAAAGAGATCGAAATCGCTAAACAATTAATTGACAAAGATCAATCCTATACCGTTTTGGGCGCTGCATTATCGCTACTCATCAAAGCAGATAAACAAACTGGAATCGACTATGCCAAAAAAATGGAATCAGAAGAAAATAGTCAAATTCAGGAAGCTATCGCAAAAATATATTTCGAATCACATGACAGTATTCACCTCCCTTATTTCATCGAAAGGCTCAAAAAGGTGGATGGCTACCCTGCCATGGCATTCTATAATTACTACGGTCAATTGGCGGCTCAAAATGGAGATAACAACTGGCATTCCGCTGTTGATAACTTCAAAGCAATTGCTCTCGATCAAAATGAATCTCTCTGGAGAAAACTTGCTGCTACAAAAACATTGTTTGACGCAAAAGGAGCCTTTGAAAGCGATGCCTCAATGGCTGCTAAAGCAAAAGAAATTGACGACATCCTAAAGGAAATTAAAGACAAAGAGTCCAATAAGGATTTAAAGGCTTTGTATGAGGAACAGTTTTAACAGGCGATTTTCAGTGGCGGTTTTCAGTTTCATTATTTTTTTGC
>CAZNCI010000337.1:0-4662 GCA_964571475.1 uncultured Saprospiraceae bacterium
AGAGAAAATATAGGTGTTTACCGGGGTAAATGGCTATATTTTCTCGACGCCAGGTCCGCCTGGCGCCAGACAGGTTCTTAAAATGTTGGTTTTCAAAGAAGTAAGCTCCAAACAAGCTCTTAGCATCAAAATAATTAACTTAACAGCGAGAGACTATGCTGGAGGTGACATTTGGAATGATTAGATATTATTCGTGGAGCATAACTAAAAATAAAGAAGCCCCTAATATTCCGCCAATTTTTTAAATATAGGAAAATCTTAAATGAGTAAAAAAAATGTATGACTGACAGACTCATTCCAGCTGTTTTTTTATCTTTAAAAAGGAGAAACCGTCTGGTGATAAATAAATTCTCCTTCAACTTGTTTACCTTTGTCTATACGAATCAATTTTAATTGCCATGGAAATTTGCTCAAAATGTCAAACATCATTGCCGGATAGGGCCAAATTTTGTTTAAATTGCGGTGCGCCCGTTCGAAGGGAAGGGGATTATTCGAAGCCTGCTTCATTCCTTGATTATGAACAGGACTTACAGCCTCAATTGAGCCGTATCTTTTTCAAACAATTGGAGGAGACCATAAAATCAGAGCAAGATCCCCAACAAAAACAGGTTTATGCAGAGCGAATTTACACGTCTGGATTTAGGGACATATTGGATATTCATATAGCACAGTTATCTCTTCAAATACCTCAGTTATTGAAGCGCGACTCCAATATTAAAAACATCATCACCAAAGAGTTTAGTCAGTTGATAGATTTGTTTTTAATCTATCACTGCAATGATATCAATAAGATTAAATTACCGGAAGCCATCCTCAAATACCAACAGACGGCTCCGACAAAATCCATGAAATACCCGATTATTATCGACTTTCTGGACTTTACCAATGAAAAAGAAACGGTCTATCTTGATTTTTCGACCATGCCCGCCAAGAAATTCAAAAATGCAACAGATGCCTATTTGAAACCCTCCGGTTTAGAGAAAATCATTTTTATTTGTGATCAAAGTTTATTGGGTAATGGAAAATCCGGCTTCGCCATGACTGATGCTGCACTTTACTGGAAATCTCCCTACAAAAAAGCCAATAAAGTCCTTTATTCTGAAATTATAAACATCGAAAAAACGGAAGACTGGATTACCATCAATGGTCACTTTTTTAATGCCTCTCCTACTTTGAATTTAAAAATGATGCGACTGTTGAAAAAACTAATGCCCTAAGAGCTAAATTATTCCTATATTAAACGCCGTCTATTTTTTGTCTAATCGAGCCAATAAATTAACACATGAGGACACCATTCTTTCTAGTACTTATTTTTATTTTCAGTTGCTGCAACGGGGTAAATAACACACAAATGAAACCAGATAATGCTACATTTATTCAAGCACTTCTCGATCAAAATGGCATCAGCCTTTCCGCTCTAAATATCTTCATTCAAGTCTTCAAGAAGGAACAAATACTTGAAGTTTGGGCTAAGGATAAATCGGAAAAAAAATTCAAGAAACTAATCGAATATAAATTTTGTAAATTTAGTGGGGCACTTGGACCAAAGCGAAAGGAAGGAGATAAACAAATCCCTGAAGGATTGTACTACATCAACCGATTCAATCCCAAAAGCAACTTCCACTTATCTTTGGGTTTGAACTACCCTAATAAATCGGACATCCTTCGAGGTGATAAGAAGCAACCGGGCAGTGATATTTTTATTCATGGAGGGTGCCAGACCATCGGTTGTATCCCAATCACCAATGAGAAGATAGAAGAATTATATTTACTTGCTCAACTAGCCCGTAAGAGCGGGCAAAGTAATATTCAGGTTCATATTTATCCAACTCAAATGACTCAAAAAAAATTCCAGCAAATAAAAAGGGCGTTTCCTTTGAATGCTCAATTTTGGGAGGAGCTCAAACCCTTTTTCGATGAATTTGAAAAAACAAAGGAAATTTCCTCTTTTTTTATTGACGATTCCGGGAAATACCAAAGGCGTTGATCACTTCTGACGAAGCCAGTCCCCGCTTAACAACCTCTTTTTGTCCCAATCATCACAAGAAATCTCTACTTCGGGTTCCGTTTTTTTGTTTTTTCCTAATATTAGTGGTTTTCCACTACTCAAAATTTAGCGGATTCCACCCTTTTATGCGCCTTTATTCCCCCGCATCTTTGTCGTATTAATTCAATAAAAATACACAAACAAAATGCGACAACTAATTTATCTATTACCGTTCTTCTTCCTGTCTATCGTTCTCCGTGCCCAGGATTGCATGAATATAGGCGTGAATTTTCACGATGTACAGTATTGGAGTAAAGGGGAGAATGCCTTCAAGGATCAAATGAAACAATCGGGAGAATTTATTGGCTTCTACGATGGTAATTGGGATAATGAAGTGCTGGAATCTATTCCCAGAGATAGCGATGGTTATCCAAATGCGGGCATCCCTTTCTCCGCAACTATACCCGGACTGGGCGTTAAAGATCTGTATGTTCGAAAAATAATTTCTGCGGATGGTCGGCTACCTCAAACGCAATTTGCCTTTTTATATGAGGGTAATGGCAGTATTCAACTTCAGGGAGATGTGTCCATTACAAGCTCTACGCCAGGCAGAATTGAATTTACCTGCACTGGAACTGACAATATTTATCTAACGATTGACCAGTCTGATGCCGCACCAAATCACCTGAGAAATTTCAGAATGGTCTCTCTGGCAGATGAGCCCTCTTACCAGACAAATATATGGAAACAAACATTCTTAGACAGGCTCGCTCCATTTAGTACGATTCGGGTAATGGACTGGAATCAGGTCAACGGTTGCCGTGTGTGGGATTGGAGTCAAAGAACCCCCACCTCTTATAATTGCCAAAATGAAAAATCTGGTGTCGCCTATGAATACATTATTGATTTGTGTAATACACAAAATAAAAATTTATGGATATGTGTACCGCACATGGCTACGCCAGATTACATCACGCAAATGGCAACCCTATTTAAGAATAATTTAAACCCCAACCTTACGATTTATTTAGAATATTCAAATGAAGTCTGGAATCCAACATTTGACCAGTTTTTCTGGGTAAAAGACGATTTTACCTGGTTAGACCCCTCTTTTCCTCACAATGATCTCTACGACAGCAATGAAAATATCTATTATAATACGGGCTTATTAGCCAAACGATCTTTTATGCTTTGGCATCAGATTTTTGGTGCAGAAAATACACGGGTAAAAAGAGTTTTGGCCTGTCAGGGAGGAAACGTCTGGGTCGCACAACAAATGATTAATGCCGTTGGTAGCGAGTATGACTATATTGCCCCCGACTGGTATTTTGGCGCATCTGAACAAACCAATTTTAGTGCCGGAATCAATGCCCAGGAGGTAATTGACTCCTGTCGAGTAGATTTTTATCAAAATAGATGGTCGGATAATCTAGCCCATTATACGCTTGCGCAGCAGGAAGGGAAAAAAGTGATTTGTTACGAAGGCGGGCAGCATACCACTGCTAATGGGAATACGGGTTTTTTCGGGCTACAGGCATTTTATGATGCACAAACCGACCCGGCGATGTACGACCTATACGATGACATTATAGATACCTTACGAGATAGAGGGGCAGAGCTCCTAATGGCTTACACGCTTGGAGAAGGTGAAGATAGTCCCTATGGAACCTGGGGACATATTGCGAATGTTGATATGATTCCAACCATGGCAAATGCTCCTAAATACATGGCATTAATTGATAATTTACCATCCGAAACAAATTGTAATAGCACTCCCCTATCGGTTGATTATCTCGAAGATATATCCGCCCAAAATGTAGATGGACAGGTTATTGTCAGTTGGATAAGTGCCGTGGAGGTAGGAAATGATTATTATATCGTGCAGCGTTCTTCAGATTTATCATATTGGGAAAATATCGGAAAAGTAAAAGGAAAAGAGGACGGAGGAGCCTATCAAATAAACGACCGAGATCCACTTTTAGGTCGCTCTTATTATCGGCTTCAGCAATTTGATCTAAACGGATCGTTTACCTATTCAAAAACGGTCAGTGTCGAGGTGGTACAACAGCACTTTAGTTGCTATCCCAATCCAAGTCGTGGTCTTGTGGACATAGAATTTCCCAACCCTGTCCAAACAGAAATTCAGGTGTTTGATTTCCGTGGGAAGAATGTTTTGCAACGCAACATAAAAGGTCGGCACCTATCCATAGACTTGGGGCGTTTACCTCCCGGTGTTTATGTAATTTCATCGGTCAATAATGGTCAAAGGGTCAGTCAAAAACTGGTATTACAGAAGTAATTTAAATACGATAATAATTTAAACATTTATAGCATGAAAAAAATAAAATCATCCACTACCCTACTATTAATACTGCTCATTTTTTCAAAAACAGGTCTGGGACAACTCACGAATAAAACCATCTATCTGGCACCGGGAAACAGCCCCAAATTGCAGCAATTGGCCACCGATTTGAAATCCTATATAGATCAAATTGATGGCAGCAGTTATGTCATTTCCAGCAGCAATTTCACTGAAACTGGCATTGTCCTCGCTATTGCTGATTCAAGTAATATTATTGCGGCAAGCGACAAAATCACCCTAGATGCGCTCAATTTTGAGGGTTATTTGCTTGACGCTAATGCTTCCCGTGTTATTATCTGTGGACGCACGGCAC
>CAZNCI010000338.1:0-4662 GCA_964571475.1 uncultured Saprospiraceae bacterium
AAAAATTATAGCCCGACACGAGAAACAATAGTCGGTCATTAATAAGCATAGGCTCTGATATATTGAAATCTAGAAACGCTGTTACATTATCCGATGGGATATCTGTCAAACGATAAGTCTCTGAGATGTCCGAAAAACGAGTTCTCCAAATTTCAAATCCGTAATGCGAATCTTTAGCCACGACAAAAAGTGTACTATCCAGCATTGCATAAGCATCCACTGCAATAGCCTCACCTGATGGCCAATAATCCTGCTTATTAAAATCAAAAGTACCTTCTTCACTACCATCTGTAGCCCATAGATCCAACCAATTGTTATCAGAAGATAAAGAATTCATTTTTTTATGAAAGAACAAATAATTTCCTAATGCAGTGAATTCAACTACATCCCAATACTTAACCTGATTTGGCAAAATATCCGCCACAAAAGTATCGGCATCAGTCAGGGGATTTATCTTTCTAATAGATGAATCACTTCGATAATACAAGTCCCCCTTAAAATTCACTATCTCTCCAAAATTGGAACCAACACCTGATACATCAGCAAGTGGATATGTTCCATCTGCTGTACCATCTGTCACCCAAATTTTACCAGCGCCTCTTAAAGGGTGAGGAAAACCATCATCACACCAGTTGAGTATATTAAAATATAACCTATTGTTTAACGAAACAAAGCAATCATTTTCAGGAATGCAGCGACCGGAGGGAAGCATAGCATAAGGAACAGGAGGTACGCCCATTCCATTTCTGACCCTTAAATGTCTATCGAAAATATCAATAATAAGGCTATCGGACAGGATGCCATATTCATAAATATTTCCAGTAGGATAACGTAAAGTTCCTTCCTTTGTTCCGTCAGTTTGCCATAACTCATCATAATAATGATAGTGCGCTGTAAAGTATAATTTATCTTTTAAAAGCAATTTCTCATATAATCCAATAAAATTCCAATCATGAGATGTATTGATCTCTTTTAGTAAAAAAGGATCCGGAGAAATTTGTGGATCGAGTTCCCAAAGCTCCTGACCGACTTCGTAATTGTCCGCATTAAAAAAAAGACGATTATCGAAGACTAAAAAACTATTTGGACTGCTCCCATTTCCCCCTTCAGCAATATCACTAACCATCTTTGTTCCTGCATCCGTACCATCAGAAGCCCAAAGTTCCTCCCCAAATTCACTTGTTTTTTTAGTGAAATATAATTTATTGTCGAACCAAATGATTTGCCTTAAATCAGAAGCATTAATTTCATTAGAAAAAAATATTGTTCCCTGAGGTGTTCCATCACTTCTCCAATACTCATAAGTTGAACTATTCCGTAAAAGCATAGGTACCATAAATTCGTTTTCAGTCATTGGTATTAACCTTGGATTGGGATAAGGTTGTGCATCAGGAAAAGATTTAACAATTTTCATATCGGTAGGTGAATTTGGTAATGTGACTAACCTATACGTGTCCGACATGTATGCCCCAAAATACAGTTGTCCTTTGAAGTCAAACATAAGGTCAGGATCAATATGTAAATCAGGAACTTCATTATTTAAAAGGACTTGAACAGGTGAATTTTCACCATCGAAAAACCATAATTGATTTGAACTATAATTAGAAAAATAAATATAATCATCATCTGGCATAACCACAAAATTAATTTCCGAAAAATCAGTAATTGCATTGAATGATTCCATTTCCAAAGAAGAATTAATATATTTCAACTCGTTATCGATATTAAAAAGCACCCCATCCTTATATTTTTCAAATATCTTAACTGTATTTAGGGTAGCATTTGGGAGCTCATGGATCAAAGACAGTTCCCTCGTTTGTGTATTGAATCCCATTACCTTAAAAGAGGAATTACCTTCCAAAGTGTACAAGTAAATTATATTTCCGTTTGAAACCATTTTTAAAATAAAAAAATTATCTAATAACGGCTTTGTTCCAGAAGGCGTTCCGTCAGTTTGCCATAAGTCCCCCGAAGCACCCATAATGAAATATAATTGATGGTCAATAAAAACTGACTTGACAAGAGAACCATACCGTACACCTGAATACTCCATTTTAACGATCAAGATGGGCTCGTCAGCATTAGATGGCAGTTTCCAGAGGGAAACAGTATCATTTGTCCACGTACCTCCTAGAAAAAAAAGAAAGTCCTCATTTTGATATATTGGCAAAAAAGTACTTGTTTCCCCAATAGCGACTCCTCTACTCAAATTTTCCTGGGCAGCAAGAGTAAAAGAAATAAAAATGGCAAAAATAAAGGTAAATATTTTCATACATTAAGGTATTTTAGTTTACAAATATAAAACAACACAAAATAAAACAACAACAAAATTACAATAACAAAAATGTTATTTCACTTTAAAAGTATATAATCTAAAAAAATTAACATAAAATCGTCATCTATCCAACAAAACAAACCCCCACAGCTTGCAATTTTGCTAACTTACACTTAACTTTGAGGGTCTTCATGGCTCAAAACAGCCATAGACAACATTACACACTAAAACCTAACAAATATGTACAAATCGCCCTTACTTTGTACCGCAATTTTATTGGCTCTCCATTGCCATCTCTCTGCTAATCTCCTTCTCAATCCTGGTTTTGAATCCGGTAATACTAATAATTGGAGTCCACTCGGTTCTTGCACTATTAGTAGTGACGCAGGAGTCGCACATAGTGGCAATTACAGTTGCCTCGTCGAGAATAGAAGCCAAAATTGGAACGGACCTATCCAGTCCATTAAAAATGTTGTTCAGCAGGGTGTTTTTTATGAATTTTCAGCCTGGGTCAAAGCCAAAGAACCGCTTCCTATTCCACTCAATCAAGTAGGCTACTACAGAATCGCCCTAAAAATCATCCCTGTGAATGGTAGTAACCAATACCCGGAAGTGGGCGTCGTAAAAGTCTATAAAACCGGATGGATAAAAATAAGAGGTTACTATCGGTTTGACTTGCCCATGAGCGAATATACTGATATCCTAATCGACATACAGGGACCGGATAGTGCTGTTGATTTTTACGTGGATGATGTTAGTATAGATGTACCCGTCCCCTACAGCCCTCCTTCAAGTACTACTTCAGATTTCGTCAGAGCCAATGGACGAGACCTTGTCATTGGTGCAGGAAACACCCCACTCAAACTACAAGGTATCAACTTTTGGGCTTATAGTGATGACCTCGCCGATGACCCAATGGATTTCGTCTTTAATTCCTATCGGTATGACTGGACAGATTACTCCACTGCAGCGGGCATGGGCTTCAATTGCATTCGATTAAACATGGACTTTAGGGCTTTTGAAGATGACACTGCCCCATTTACTTACAAACAAGAGGGCTGGCAATGGCTGGAAAAAAATATTGTTTACGCTAAAAATAATGGCCTCTTCCTACTGTTAGATATGCACACACCACAGGGAGGCTATCAAAGTTATGGCTTTTCAGGTGATTTTTGGGGCAGTGGTGGTGCTGCAATAGCCAATCGAAATCGTTTAACAGCGCTTTGGGTAGAAATTGCTACGCGCTACAAAGACGAACCAACTATTGCAGGATATGACCTCATTAATGAACCCCTACCTCCCACAGCTACGGACTACTATACCTATATTCAGTCACTCGTCAATGCAATTCGCGCAATTGACAGTAATCATTTGATTGATATTGAACAGGCATTTAGCCCAGCAGGAGGTGACTACCCTCATCAATTGGTCGCTGGAGGCAATATCATGTACGATACACACTATTACTACAGATGGTCCTATACCTCTCAACTTATTCCTGCCTATGGTGGGCTTGATGGTGGGAGCTATCCCGATGCCGGTACTGGTTTTGACAAAAGCGACCTTGAATTGACATTACTAGACGGAGGATTACAATTTTGTATCGATCACAATGTGCCACATAATGCCGGTGAATTTGGATTATCACAGTATATTTTTCCTATTCCTGCAAAAGGTGCAATCAATTGGATGACTGATATATATGACCTTCATAATTCCAACAAAACAAATGCACAACAATGGACCTGGCACAGTTCTTCCTGGGGATTATATACCAACACTTTTGGTTTTCCGGATGAGGGGTATAAAACCTCCGAACTTGCTAATTTTCTTCAAAACAACAATGTTCCGTCCTTTCCTCTCCCTGTTCAGTACACCCATACTTTAGAGGCTTTTGCCCAAAACAAACAAATAGTCCTCCAATGGACGACAGCAACAGAAGTACAGAATCACTCCTTCATAGTTGAACATTCCACAGATGGTAAGGAGTGGTTAAAAATCAGTACAATAGCTGCAAAAGGTAGTTATACTCACTATAAAGTGTTAGATGAAAATCCCGTTAACGGACTCAATTTTTACCGTTTATGCCAAATTGATTTAGACGAAAATTTTAATTACTCAAATATTGCAACTGCCTATTATGAGCAAGGAGAGAAAATGATTTGTATTTCGCCTAATCCCGTCCTTTCAACCAGTCAAATATCTTTCCCTCAAGATGGTAAAGACAATTATCAATACGCGCTTTACCTCACCGATGGAACGCTGATAAAAACAGGCTTTATCGGTCGAATGAATCATTTTGAATTTAGGAAAGGAAATTTGACTCCGGGCGTCTATTTTCTCAAAATATTTAACACAGAAAAAAGTGTAGGCATACAAAAAATGGT
>CAZNCI010000339.1:0-4660 GCA_964571475.1 uncultured Saprospiraceae bacterium
CAGGTTTGTGAGATGCGATTATTACCATAATGCCGCGCTTCCAGTGCCTTAAGAACTAAGTCTTTGGTATCATAGGAGAAGTTATTTTTATCTCATTCCTTAATCAATTTTATTGCTCCATTAAGCGATTGATCTAAATTATTTATTTTACAATAATAAAAGCCACTTGATAATTGATTTAATTCAATGATTTTTTCACTTTGTCCTTTTGAAAACCGTGTTTTTTCCTGATGGACTAATTTTCCCGAGGCGTCAAATACCTGTATAGCATACAGTTCACTTGATGGTGAATTAAAGGATATTTGGACATTTCGACTAAAGGGAATAGGGAAAGCTGTTAGGTGTAAATTATCCTGTAATGTATTTATTCCTGCTCCTGGTCCTAGTGAGAGTTGGAACATTCCCCGGCCGTAAGTTGCAGCCAATAAAGTATTACCTGGCGCATGATAGGTCAAATCTGTTATAACGACATTGGGCAAGTCCTGACCTAGGATTTCCCATGTTTCACCTTCATCAAGACGGTAATAAGCTCCAATATCTGTTGCTATATGGATGTGTCCGTCTGAGGTGACGATTACATCATTGATCGGAATATCGGGTAAGTCTCCCGAAATGTCTAACCAATTTTCACCCAAATCATTTGTTTGGTAAATATGCCCTTCATTGAGCCCGTTTCTGTATCCCGAAAAGGTGACATAGGCCGTTGATTCATCATTGGGGGCTGCAAACACACTGGTGATCCATCTATTGGGCAAATCACCAGAAACCAAGGTCCAGTCGTTACCCCCATTATGGGTGACCTGAACTTTTCCATCATCCGTGCCTACCCAAATAATATTATTGTTAACTGGAGAAACACTAATGGAAGTGATCGTACCATAGCGGAGATTGAATTGAGGAGGATTGCCGGATAAGTCAGGGCTGATCGGTGTCCACGTTTCGGCTTTGTCCGTTGATTTGTATAGGCGATTGGTTCCATAATATAAGGTGGAAGACGAGGTTGGGTCGATTATCACTGCCGTATTCCAGTTGAATCTATCGGTATTCGAGATCCCAGTAGTTGCAGGGCTGAAACTACTTCCTCCATTAGTAGATTTAGCCAAATTACCATATTGATATTCGGCATAAATAATGTTACTATTTTCTGGGTCAACCAGACACCTGAAACCATCTCCTCCATATAATGCCGTCCATTGGTCGGGTTCTTCAAGTGTTCTGATGGTTCCATTGTCCTGAGCCCCTCCAAAAACTCTTTCCGGATGGGAATAATCCATTTCGCAGGTGTAAAATTGAGTAATAGGTAAACCATTTATTTTGTTGCTTGTCGCTCCTTGATCCTGACTGACAAACAGGCCTCCATCATTCCCGGAGAAAATCATATTATTATTGAGCGGATTGATGCAAATGGCGTGCTGGTCAACGTGTACGCCATTAAAGATACCGGTCCAGCTGCTTCCTCCATTGGTTGATTTGTGGTTGTTAAACCCGGCAATATAAACCAAATCCGGGTCAGCCGGGTCAACATATATCTTTCCAAACCACCACATATAAGGAACACTGGTGACTCCCTCACTACTTACCTGACTCCAGTCGTTGCCCTCATTATTGGTTTTGTAAATACCTTCTATATAGCTTGTTATTTCATTGGCATAAATGGCATAAAGGATATCCGGGTTAGATTCGGCTATGGCAATGCCAATTCTACCGGCAGCTTCCGGCAATCCATTGCTTAGTTTCGTCCAGCTGTCTCCTCCATTGGTGCTGCGGTAGATACCGGAGGAAGGACCACCGTAGGAGCGCCTGTCAACCCGGCGGATACGTTCCCAGGTCGCAGCGTAAATAACTTTAGGCTGGTTGGGATTGATGGCAATATCTATTACACCTGTGGAGTCATTGATAAATAAGACCTTTTCCCAGGAGTCTCCGCCATCCTTGGTACGAAAGAGCCCTCTATTTTCATTGTTTTCAAAAAGATGTCCCATTGCTGCGACAAAACAGATGTCTGGATTCAATGGATTGACGACAACTTTACCTATACTGCCGACATCCTCAAGACCAATACCCGTCCAGGAATCACCGCCGTTTATTGATTTATAAACACCAGTTCCATCGTAAGCGAGTGAACCTCCACCGGCGTTGGCTTCACCGGTTCCGACATAGATAATTGATTCATCAGAGGGAGCCAATGCCAGGTCGCCAATAGATAAATTCATATTTTCATCAAATATTGGCGTCCAATTTTCACCCATATCATTGGATTTAAAAATACCGCCGGAAGCTGCGCCGACGAAGATTGTTTGTGGGCTCGTTGAGGTCATTTCTATATCTGTTATCCGACCTTCTACCCGAAAAGGACCTTTGAATTCCCATGGGTTGTCATTTTTTTCGAGAGAAGAGGAAAGAGAGCTGTTTGCCTGTTTCTTTTTTTTGAATTTGAAAGCGGCCCTATACGCCTGATGGTCGAGTTTTCCAGTAGGGTAGGCGCGTTGACGGAAGAGCCATTCGTTCGGTTTTAGCCCGGATTCGTGGATGCTGACGGTATTGTTTTTATCAAACATTTTGATTGTCATCAAAGTGATAATGATGATTCCGGCAAAGAGGAAAAAGCGTTTTGATTTTTTCATTGATGGATAGTTTTAATCAATATTTATGCTATATTTAAGTTGAAGGAGACGATTGGTGTTAATCCTTACAGATGTCAGAATGCTCTTCTTCATGGCGAAAGATAGAGAAAAAACAGGAATAATGAGGAAATAATAACCAAAAATTTGTAAACTGGACTTATGGCTTTATTTTCGCCAATTAAATGCTGTCTATGGATTTATTATTGAATAATGTATTACTGGATGATCCTCAATCTGAATTGAATGGATCTGTGGTGAACATTCTTGTTAGAGCTGGGCAAATTACTTCGATTGGTACTTCAGAAATCCCTTGTGATGGAAAAATCATTGATTTGAAAGGTGTTTCAGTCTCACCGGGTTGGATGGATATTGGGGTACAGGCAGGAGAGCCGGGTTACGAACACCGGGAGGATTTTGTGAGTTTGGCTAAAGCTGCATCCGCAGGAGGATTTACCGCAATTGCCTGTTTGCCAAATGTCAATCCTGTCATGGATAATAAAGCAGCTATTTCTTATTTGAAAAAAAACAGCCTTGGTCTAGGGGTTCACTTTTTTCCAATTGGAGCTGTTTCTGAAGGTGCTAATGGAGGTGATATTACGGAAATGATGGATATGACTTATCATGGGGCAGTGGCTTTTTCTGATGGAGAAATGAGTATTCAACACAGTGGATTGATGTTGCGGGCTTTACTTTATTGTAAGTCTTTTGGAGGTCTGATTATCAATCAACCCAATGATTATACACTCTCGGAGAATGGGCAGCTGAACGAAGGCGTACAAGCCGTTTCCTTAGGAATGAAAGGCATTCCTGCGCTTGCTGAAGAATTGATGATCCAGCGTGATATATCATTATTAGATTATGCCGACAGCCGTTTACATATTGCTTATGTTTCGACAAAAGGAGGCGTTGAAATGATTCGGGCGGCTAAAAGTCAGGGTTTGAATATAACCGCATCTGTGGCTGGAATTAATCTTTTATTAGATGATACTGTTGTCGATGGTGTAAATACTAATTATAAGGTGATGCCACCTTTGAGAACAAAAGAGGATATTGAGGCGTTACAAAAGGGACTTTTGGACGGAACGATTGATTGTATCGCTTCTAATCATGTGCCAAGAGAGGAGGAAACCAAAAAATTGGAATTCCCTTATGCTTCCTTCGGTGCAATTGGGCTTCAAACGACCTTTTCGGCTGTTTGTACCGGCTTGGGAAAGCAGGTACAGGCTATGAGTTGGGCGAATTGTTTGGCTATTCATCCTAGAAAAATTTTGGGCATTCAAGGCGTTTCCATACAAAAAGGACAGCAGGCTAATATGACTTTTTTTGATACAGAAAAAGAATGGACGGTAAAAGAGGAAGATTTGTTTTCTAAATCGAAAAATTCTCCTTTTTTAGGAAAGAAAATGAAAGGAAAAGTATTGGGTATTTTGCTTGGTGAAAATTTAATGCTAAGATTGTAATTAATGGATAAAAACGAACAAAGAGAAGAGACGATGATAGGAGAAAAAGGTGTTTGGCCAATAGCGAAACAATATGGAATTATTGGTGGATTGGTGTTAATTATTTACTTTTTGATAGCCAATTTACTGCAGGTTAATTATCCAATTAATCCCTTGGGGTTTATTTTGTATAGTATTATTTCTCTATTTGTCCGGGTAGGGATTTTGATATACCCCCTGAGGCTGGATGCAGAGGAATACCCTGTTAATTTGAAGCGCTCCTTCTTTTTGAGCTTTACGGTAGGACTGATTGCTTTTACCATTGATTCAGGGTTTGATACCTTTTTCGTGACCGTGATTGACCCCGAATTTTTGAATAATTATTTCAATAGTGTTGCCGAACTTTACCGCAATACCGAAATGGAAAAGGAGTTGGTCGAGGCCAATGTGAAATTAATTAAAGAACTCGCTGAAAATAGAAAGTATTTTTTGTCTAATATGCTTGGAGTGGCGATGCAAAGTGCATTTATGGCGTTTATGGTTTCTTTGGCTTTTGTACGCGGTGAGCGCAGGAAAGGGAAATGAAAATCTGTCTAG
>CAZNCI010000340.1:0-4650 GCA_964571475.1 uncultured Saprospiraceae bacterium
AGTGAGGTTCAGTCGCCGTCCGAATATCAGCACAAAGTGCGCAGATATAAAAAAAGGGGCAACTTTCTTTCATCCTTAAATAAGTGGACTCAAGCTTCAGTAATTCTATTTACGTGCGCTCTTCCTTTTTGATCGGATACGAACTGTTCGGTTTTAATTAACTCCAGTTACTATCAACAACCAGGCACGCTCTGCCAGACGTTTCTCTTGTTGTATTTGTGTTTGTAATTTTATTTTATCCTCAATAGACATATAATTTATTTCCGGCAATTTTTGAGCCAATCGAATGAAGTTGAGGTAATTTTCTTTGTGCAACCCAATATTTCTCTTTCGGTATAGAAATACCTTCATGCTATCCAAATGAGCTTGTAACACATCCCATTCTTCGGTTTCATAGAATATCTTGACCATGAGTATTTTGGCGGATATATTGATAAAAATCTCCTCAAATTCACTTTTTTGTAGTAAAATAAGCGCCGCCTTATAATCTTTTTGTTGATAGGCCAATCGAGCCAGATTAAAACTAAAAGCAGCTTCTCGATATTGCGGTTCAAGCTTTGAACGGTAGCGGTGTATGAAATCTGCTGCCCAGGAAAGTTGATTGACGGCAATGCACACTGTCATAATATTTCGATAGGTAAAACGGGATAAATAGCCATCCTTATACAAATAACCTCCTTCGAGTCCTTCTCTGTATAGTTCAAATTCTTCCTGCAAATAGGCATTATTGCCAGCATTGTATTGCCTGATGCAAAAGTTGAGGGCTAGTAGATATAAACTCCCCAATTCTTCTGCTGGAAAAAGTTGTTTATGCCGATCGAGCTCTCTTCTAAACCGGTGAAACCAACCACTTTCCGGTGGTTGTGACAGAGATAGGTAACAGTGATAATAAATCGAAACAATTGGAATGGAACACAAACCCTCCTGCTCTATATGTTCGAGTATTTCTGATAATAAGGCAGGGGAATGTTTTGTTTTGTAAACGGCTGTGTGGACGAGACCATAGCTGGCCTGCTCTAGTTTTTTGACAAAATAAACGATGTCCAAATTGTGTCCAGCGATGTTCAGCTGCTCCCCCCCTCTCCGGTATTGTACCGCGTACCCATAACGTTCCCATTCTATTTCATAATAGCGTTCGTAATAAGCTATATTACGATGAGGCATTTTTTTTTGTGTGTTGTTTAGTTGCTTTAGTTGGTGCTCAAAATGTTTATCCAGGTTTAATTTTCTGTAAATACCTGCCAATGCAATACCGGATTTCACTTCGTCTTTGTTTTCAAATTGAACCAGGAATCGCTCCATTATTTTCAGAAGAAAAGTCATGACCAATCTTATTCTGCCATCGTTGAACTTTTTGTCTCCATAAAGAAAATTGAAGGCCCTTTCTCTGTCTGGTGCCGCTCTTCCGGGGCGCTTGCTTTCCAATAAATAATCCAGCAAAAGAACGACATCTTCCCGATGATTGTAATAAGGTGAACGCACAAATTTCTTCAAATGACGCAGCTGTTCATTATTTAGTACAGAAAATAGTTGGAATAGTCGACTTTTTTTCATTTTATTTTAAATAAAAAACTGTTTTAAATTATTGATAAATAATATATTATATTAAAATAGTATTTTATTTTTTAAACAAATATACTATTTTGTTATTGAAATATGAAATTCCTTTGTCCATCTTTGTGGAAAATAAAAATACTATGACTTCATACAGCTACTTTTCCAGATTTATATTTTTGTGCTTTTTTTTAATATCTGCCTTTCTTCATGGCCAGGGTTATGTCCTGAACTATCAAGCTAATAACCAAACTACTTATGGAAACAAGGTTGTCAAAGTTTCCGATGGAGGGTATCTCATGGCTACAAGGGCAGAAAACAATGAATTCTCTTATACTTTCCCTACTTTTATTAAAACAGATCAAGATGGAACGACCTTATCGACCAATCTCTTAGCAGATTACAAAATAATAAATATCATTGATTTTATTACGCTTCAGAATGGTCACTATTTATGTTTGGCTACAGCTGTGGCAATAGAGCCCTATACTTCTTTTTTGGCAGTAGAGGTGGATAATTCAGGTGAATACATCAGCCATTTTTTCATTACTGATGCCACTCCGCAGACGATCATAAAAATGGAACAGGCTAACGACGGCAGCCTCTTCATTCTGGGAACCAGTAATGCCGGCTCACCGGATGCAGAACACTATGTTCGAAAATTCACCTCCGCAGGTACCCCTTTATGGCGGGTGATTATTGGGGGAGGAGAGAATACCCAGGCAGCCGACTTATTGTACACATCCGGTGGCAAATTATTAGCCATTACATATTCGGTGGATGATAACCCGCTTATCTCCATTGACCCCGCAGATGGAAGTATTTTAAGTAGCCAGTCTATGTACACCGGAGATAATATTAATTTTAATGGTAAAGATTTATTCGAAGCGGCCAATGGAGATTTAGTGTGTTTGGGCGGATTATATCCTCCTGGAGCAGGGACAGATAAAGTATTAGGTTTGCTAAGAATGGATGCAAATGGTACTTTTCAATGGTTTAATACTTTTGTTGATAATTATATTCAGAAAGCTCTTCAAGTATTGGAAAACCCAGATGGTAGCTTTATCCTATTTTATTCTCGAACCCCCTTCACTTTTCCATGGCATTACAGCATCAAAAAGGTGAGTAGTGATGGCGTTCAGGAATTTTGGGCAAAGGAGTTGATTTACGCTGGGCAAAATAAAATTTATATTCAAATAATACATGATGGTTCAGGCGCTTACGTAATGACGGGCACCAATTATGAGTTAGAAAATAATGCCGCTTTTTTAAATTTTATTGATAGTGATGGAAATAACTTTTCCAATCTCATTTCAGGAAATGTGTTCCATGATATAGATGCAGACTGTGAACACCAGAATGAAACTACGGGTCTCCCTGGCTGGATAGTCTCCTTCGAAAGTGAAGCCGGCACTTATTATACTATTACCGATGAATCGGGCGATTACCTTATAGATCTTGGACTTGGGGCCTACTCCTTCAATGCTATTCCTCAAAGTGAAATCTGGGACACCTGTATTAGTCAAAATTTGCAACTTACCGACTTTTTCAATCAACTCTCGCGTGATATTCCGGTACAAACCCTGATCGAATGCCCCGACTTAGAGGTAAATATTAGCACCCAGCGCATTCGTGGTTGTCAACAGGCTTATTATAATGTTGAGTATTGTAATTATGGATCAATTACGGCAAATGCCCATTTGGAAATTGAATTGGATGCGGCTTTTACTTTTGTCAGTTCTAATCTACCACCTGACAATCAGGATGGTTTGGTGCTTACCTTTGATTTGGGCGAAGTAGGTGTATATGAGTGTGGTAGTTTTGTGATTGTGGTAGATGTATCCTGTGATATTGAATTGGGACAAACCCACTGTGTGAGTGCTCACATTTATCCGGATACGCCTTGCTTAGAATCTCCTGATTGGTCAGGTGCCCATGTTGAAGTAAAAGCAATTTGTGAAGATGATGAAACTGTCAAGCTCACAATTAAAAATACAGGCGATGCAAGCATGGTTGCTCCACGAAATTCTTTTGTCATCGAGGATGATATGATTTTGCTGCAAACCCCCTTCGAGTTAAATCCGGATGAGTCACTCGAATTAACTTATCCTGCCAACGGAAAGACGTATAGAATCGAAGCAGAACAAGAGCCTAACCACCCCGGGCTGAGCATGCCTAGTGCGGCGATTGAAGGCTGTGGAGGTTTTGGAAGCATGGGGTATATTACCTGGTTCTCATTAGATGATGCAGATGATTTTATAGATATTGATTGTCAGGAAAATGTTGGGAGTTACGATCCAAATGACAAAACTGTTTCACCTAAAGGCTACAGAAGTGATCACTTAATTACAAGAAATACCCCACTGACCTATAAAGTCAGATTCCAAAATACGGGAACGGATACCGCCTATTTAGTTGTCGTCCGGGATACCCTATCCGAATGGTTAGATATAGCATCATTCAAAACGGCCGCAAGCAGCCATCCTTATGAATTGACTTTTGAGAACATAGCTGGAGCGACTGTATTGGTATTTACATTTGAGCATATTAACCTATTGCCAAAAGAAGTCGATGAGCCTGCTTCTCAAGGATTCTTTACTTACAAGATTAATCAAAAAAAGGATCTTCCACCAGGAACAGTTATCAACAATAGTGCTGCCATTTATTTTGACAACAATCCCGCTGTCATTACCAATACGACCTTCAATACGATAGGGGAAGAGTTTGTCGAAATCATTACGGCAATTGATATTCCTAAAAATAACGCTATTAATATGATGGTTTACCCCAATCCATTTACCGACGAAGCTCTATTCGAGTTAGCGGATAAAAATATCAGGCAGGCGACCTTATTGGTCTATAATTTACAAGGAGAAATGGTATTTAAAGGCATTTTTCACGATGCTAAACTTTATCTTTATAGAGGACAATTAGCAACTGGTATCTATTCCTTCACTGTTACTGGTGACGGAGTATCTCAAAGTGGAAAATTGGTTATCCATTAGCGTCTTAAGTACTGAAACTTAGTGCTAAAGACAATAAGTTCTTTTCTTTAAAACTTCATGGAGACATCCGTGTCTGAAACCAGTTTAAACT
>CAZNCI010000341.1:0-4617 GCA_964571475.1 uncultured Saprospiraceae bacterium
TAAGAATAAAGACGATTCGTTAAAAATTAAAGAGCTAAAGAGACTACTTTCCGGATATTTTCACTCGGGTAATGGCTCGTTTACTCATCCATTTGATTTTGCTTCTAATCCGAAAAACAATTCTTACCAATTCTTGAAATTTGTTGATAAGTTAATTCAATATCCAGAAGTAAGATTAAAATGGACTGTTAGTCCTGATACAAATAACGCTATCTTAACTTTAAATTGGCATCCCATTGATGGTGGATGGGTTTCAAGGGAAGGCAGTAAAGTGATGCTTCGAGAATTTTTCATGTCCACAAATCTGAAAAAAAAATTAGATAAAAATGATTATGTTGGCCCATGGGAATTTGGATTAGATGTAAATTTTATAATATGGCAGGACAAAGATATGAAACACCCTTACGTAAAAATACTTCGTGTAAAAAGTGCCGATGGAATCCCTCCATTAAATTGCGATCAGGATATAGACAATGATGGAATTAACGATTGTCGTGATGATTGTCCGTTTGAAGTTGGAAATAAAAAATACAACGGATGCCCTACTCCTCCTAATCCTGATCCTGTAACTAATCCTGTTCCTCCATCATCATTTTCCTGTGGGTTACGACCTTTAATTCCCTCATTAGCAGATTATTATACAAAAATAGGAGGAAAGCACCACTGGTTATGGGCAGGAGGCGTGACTATCACTGCAGGGCTTGGAGCTTATTATCATATTAAATATAAAAAACTATATCCGAAACCTGATATTTTCAACAAAGACAAAGGAAGTTTTGAAAACTACAAAAATGCAAAATTATTCAGGCAAAACGCTTATGTGTTCTATTCACTTTCTACATTAATATGGGCGGCTAATATTGTAGAGTCATGTCATGCCTGTAAAAAAAGAAAGAGAGAAGGAGGCTTTCATCGGCTGGGAAAAAATGTTAGTTGGGATTTGAAAAATCAAAACCTGATAGGGATGGCGGGAGTTACGTCCTACAGGGGTATTACTCCTGAGCTGACTATAAGCATTAACTTTTGATATAACACTGTATTTTAATCTCTTCCAAAAACCGAATAGGTAAGCCCGACCCCAATTGACAAGGTATAGGAAGATGAAGCAAGCCTATCCTCAGGGTAAAAGTATTCCTGTGGTGTTATTTTAAATTTTTTGTTCTCAATATCAACAATAGAATAGTCAAATCTAGCCATAATAGAAACACCCAAATTATCTGTAAGTCCAACAACATATCCAATTCCCATGACCAAATCTATTTTGAAGTTTTTGTATGCCTTAGTTAGGGGAATAGGCGTATTAGTCGATGTCATTAAAGTGAGGGTATTTCTACCCGATATCCATTCGGCAGATTGTAGAAGAGAAGCCTGTGCACCTATTAAAAAATTGAATCCTCCTTTTCGATTGCTCTTTGCATCTGTCCTATATCTAAAGACTAATGGGATTTTAAAATAATTCAACTTAATTTGAGTGATGCTATCAACGCCTCTACCCAAAAAATTGATCCCCGTACTGTCGTAAGTTTGCCCCTGATTCGTGTAAATAAAACCCGCTTCTAAACCATAGCCATATTTTTTTGAAAAAATACCCAAAGAAAGTCCTGCTGACTTTATCTCGACTGGTGCATAATTGTATTTAAAGGCATTTACATCCCAATCATTTAGTATTCGATAGGTTTGTGGTAACCAAAAAATATCAGCTTTTATAACTGCCTGACCGACTGATGATATAGGTTGTATTAATAAAGAAAATAAAACAAAAAAGAAAGACTTGAAGCGCATTTTCAAAGAGGTTAATAATTTTCTAGTATGGTTCTGAACAATACAAAGATAATCATATTTTTTATAATTTCATTTCTTAGTTGCTTTTATTCATACAAACTACTACAAATTATCTCTTATTTATCAAAAACACCGGCAAATGATCCGAAATCAAACGTGCCTCTGTCAGATAATAACAACTATGGACAAAGTCGATGATTCCTGAGGCTTTATTATGGAAAAATTTTTTTTGATAAAGGATGAAATCAATCGCATGATTTTTGTAAATATTTTGGGCATTACATTGGCGTTTCAGTGTCGTTTTTTCATTGATTAAATTGGAAGTAAAGCCATTATCATAGAGAGGGTTAAAAACGGCATCAGTGCTGTTGGTATTAAAGTCACCAGCTATGATTAGAGGGTAAGAAAAACGGGAGGGGTAGTCATAGAACAATTTAATTTCTTCTTCGGGATGATCTTTATGGGGTTTTGAATGATAATTAGCAATGATAAAAGATTTTCCTTTGAGTTGGAATTTGGCTAAAAATGGCTCTCGGTCGATTTTACGGCTTAATTTTTCATCTAGCCAGGCATTTTTGAGTTTAATTTTAGAGGTTTTCCACAGGAAGGCATATCGTTCTGTTTTGTAAGGTGGACTTTGGGTTGGGTCACTGATGACATAATCCCATTTAGACCCCAGCCTATTCAGTTCGTCTGCCAAACGGGCGACTGCTTGTGCGCCTCCGTACCCAGCTACAACTTCCTGAATGGCAACAATATCATAATCTCTGACAATCTTTGCGATAATCGCTATTTCATCCGCATTTTTTGTTTGGCCAAAATCACGGATATTCCACGATACTAAAGAAAAGTCGCCTTGCCCGAAAAGAGCAATTGAAAAGAGCAATAAGATTAGGGAATAAAACGCTTTCTTCATTATATAGGGTATTTAACGTAAAGGTATTGATTTTTTTTAAACCATAACAAGCTATTTGAGAAAAGATATTTCAATATTTATTTTCAGGGCGAACACCTTATCCCAAAAAACACCCAATAGACTCACGCTTTTGAAATAATTTCATCTTATTTTTTGCCTCAAAAGCAAAAAAACATACCAAAATTAGCTAAAATCTCAATTTTCATGCCCCATACCCGAAGACCAGGATTATTTGGGGATGAAGCTATTTTTTTTATTTGACACATTCACCCTAATTTTATTTTCTTCTCATTTGTATTTCTCCCACAATCTCTGTACCTTTGCAGCCAATTTTAAATATTAACAAAATAATTAACAATGTTCGCAATCGTAACTATAGCTGGTCAACAGTTTAAAGTTGAGGAAGGTCAGGAGATCTTCGTCCACCAGTTAGAAGCCAAAGAAGGGGATAGCGTTACCTTCGATCAGGTCCACTTGATCGATAATGACGGTAAGGTTTCTCTAGGCACGCCGGTATTGAGCGCTAAGGTAAATGCTACCGTTCTCGGCCATCAGAAAGGAGACAAGGTTATTGTCTTCAAAAAGAAAAGACGTAAAGGTTATAAGGTGAAGAATGGTCACAGACAAAGCTTTACTAAAATCAAAATCGAAGGTATCGCCGGTTAATCCCCGGTTTTTTATTTATATTAAAAGTACAAAATAATGGCACATAAAAAAGGTGTAGGTAGTACGGATAATGGCCGGGATTCCAATAGTAATAGACTCGGTGTAAAATTATTCGGTGGTCAATTGGCCATCGCCGGAAATATTATTGTTCGTCAAAGAGGAACAAAAATTCATCCCGGTGAAAATGTTTATATGGGTAGAGATCATACCCTTCATGCAAAAGTGGATGGTGTTGTCGCTTTCAAAAAGAAGAGAATGAATAGAACTTTTGTTTCTATTATTCCTTTCGGGGAAGAAGTTGCAGCAACTCCGGCTCCTAAAAAAGTAGCTAAGCCTAAAAAGGAAGTAGCTCCTAAGGTAGAAAAAGCAGCACCAGTAGCGAAAGAGGAAACTCCGGCTCCTGTTGCAGCCGCTGCTCCTGTAGTTGAGGAAAAAAAGAAACCTGCTAAAAAAGCTAAGGTAGAGAAAATTACCCTTCCTTCCGGAAAGAAAATCAAGCAGGATGATTTGAAAATGGTAGAAGGAATCGGTCCTAAAATCGAAGGACTTTTACACGCAGGTGGTATTATGACATGGAGAGACTTAGCCGATGTAGCAGTAGAAAAAGTACAGGCTATCCTCGATGAAGCCGGTCCTCGTTACCGTATGCACAGTCCTGCAACATGGGCGAAGCAAGCTGCTTTAGCTGCTGATGCAAAATGGGCAGAATTGGAAAAATTACAAGATGAACTAGACGGTGGCCGTGAGGTCAAGAAATAAACCAACGACCGTTAAAATATAGTTTTAGTTTTCATAGCTTTTTGATAGCCCTTCCTTCATTGGTAGGGCTATCTTTTTTTGCCATTAATGTCTCCTGAACATTCGGTGAATTTATCTCTTTTGATTTTTCTGTACTATTACTCTCTACTAACTCCCCCCTTCACCGAATCAAATTCCAAACACTCCGTTCCGTCACTCCATAGCGATCGCTCAATAACCTGACGGCTTCGCTTTTACGTATATTTTTGTTTTCACTTAGTTTTTGGAATTCACCTTGAATAATGAACCGGCGGATACTTGTTTCATTCAAAAGCTGGTGGTTAAACAGGAAATTTAAAAATGTTTTATTATCTTTGGCGATGTGGTGTCGCTGGCAATAATCATGGTAGGCTCGCTGTATTTGTACAGAAAAGTCATCGACCAATTGTTTTCGGTATTGTATTTGCATCACACATCATTTACTGAAAGCGGTTACATGAAGTGAAAAATAATCC
>CAZNCI010000342.1:0-4600 GCA_964571475.1 uncultured Saprospiraceae bacterium
TAGGCGAAAAAGAGCAAGTTTAATATGTGTGTTATTTAGTTCTTAAGACACTAGCCCATCCCCAAATGGTAAAACACAACTTCTTTTAGTTATTTGCATTTTGCAATCATTGCCACGTTCCCAGGAGCGTTCCGATTTCTAATGATTCATTTCCTCCAAAAGTAATGCCACCTCATATTGTAAGATGGGACTTTGAATGGTAAAATCGGGTTGCAAAAGTACTTTTTTACCTTTTTTGATCAAGGAGACTTTTTCAATTAATTCATCTGCTTTCTTCAATAAAACATCCATCAAAACCCCTCCTGAATTTAACTGTTTTGAATACTGTTCAACACAAATTCGATTTTGCCGAAAGGCAGCAATATAATCAAGGGCAACCGCTACATCATCGGGGCGAATGTGCTTCCAGAAACCGTCCCGGCGCATCCAGGTAATTTGTCTTTTGGCGTATCGACGGCTGTTTTGTTGTATTAATTCGATAGCTCGCTCCAGAGAAATCGTGCCATCAAAATACTCGAATAATTCCTGATAACCGACCGTCTGGAGCGCATTGTTTGAGCGATAAGGTAATAAGCCTTTTACCTCTTCGGGCAAACCGGCTTTCATCATCAATTCCACCCGGTAATTAATGCGTTCGTAGAGTATTTCACGAGGATGGTGTACTTGTAAATAAATGGGGACAAAACGGCGTTTCACTTTATTTTTTGCCAAAAAAGAAGAATAGGCTTCCCCTGTTTCCAATATTACTTCCACGGCTCGCATCAGTCGCCGTTTATTTTGTAAATCTACTTTTTGGTAATAATCAGGGTCGTTTTCTTCGATGATTTGTTGAAGGGCTTCGATTCCTTTTTGGTCGAATATTTCCATGGCTTTTTGGCGCGTTTTGGGTTGAATGGACGGGAAATCATCCAGTCCCTGGCACACTGCATTGATAAATAAGCCAGAACCTCCCGTCATAATCACCACCTCCTGCTTTTTGAATAATTCATCCAATAACTGAACCGCATCCCGCTCGTATTGTCCCACACTATAAGTCTTCTGAATGCTGATGGAATCTACAAAATGATGTTTGGCGGCGGCCAATTCCTTTTTAGTTGGCTTGGCTGTCCCAATAGACATTTCCCGGTAAAACTGACGGCTATCCGCAGATAAAATTTCCGTCTCAAAATGATTCGCCAATCGTATCGCCAGGGAGGTTTTCCCACTTGCGGTAGGTCCACCAATTACGATCAGATATTTATTTATTTTTGCCATCGGGGCAAATATACGGGTTTATTACCAACCATTTGGTTCGGAAGGATGGTCTAAAAGAAAAAAAACATGATTATGCAATTTAAACTTTCAACCAACATTTTTTTCTTCGTCTTGATTCTCTCCATTCAAAGTGCCTGCCAGCACACAGAGGACAATCCAGTTACAAGCTGTATTGACGATATCATTGATACCATCAAATCCGAACCCGTCCGGAATCCTCCCGCAATCGTTTCCAAATGGGTATATGAAGGAGAAACGTATTATTTTATCCCCGCAGATTGTTGTGACAATTACAGTGAATTATACGATAGTAACTGCAACCTTATTTGTGCACCCGATGGAGGCATTACAGGTGCAGGAGATGGTACGTGCCCCGATTTTATCTATCATGACAATGATAATATTTCCAAAACAGTCTATTGGAGCGATCCGAGAAATTAAAAAAAGGGTGGTGTACTAAATGTAATGGCAATATCATTACCACGAATACACGACCCAAAAAGAAGCCCTGTTTTATACAACAAAACAGGGCTTCCCATTTTAAAATATCCGTCCGACAATCTCCCACATCACCTCTGATTTCAGCTCACCGTATTTTTCAAATTGTTCAACGGTCAGTATCTTTTTCAATTCCTCATCTTTTCTATTCATGATGCGATTACCAGTGCGATATTGCCCCCATATACTGAGGTCGGCATCCAATACTTTTTGCTGCATTTCGACCGCATAAATATAATTCAGGCTATCAATAAGATCAATTTGTGAAGGGAATAAACCCACTTTTTGGATCATTTCTTTGGTAATTCTATCGGAGCGTTCTCTCGGGCTGTCCAATTCCTCCGGTAGTGTTGCCTGTGCCATCCCCTGGACACTAAACAGGCAGAATAATATGATTATTTTGTACATAACGCTTCTTTTTTGGCATTCAATCTTTCTTGTTTTGCCGCTTCCCTTCGAGCGACTACGGCATCAAATGTCTTGACGTAATTTTTATGGTTCGTCCCCATCCAGGTATCCCAAAAGTTAAAATACAACCCAAAGTTTCCATTGCCTCTCATGTGGTGCATATTGTGATGAGTTGGCGTATTCAACCATTTTAATACAGGATGGCGTACTAGGTCTTTTGGCATCACTTCATAGCCTAAATGCCCTAAAACATTAAAAGCCAAAGATAAAAAGAAAAAGATCAACACCGCTCCAAAGTGCATTGGGATAATCATCAAAATAAGAGGTATAATCGCCATCTCCAATACCGCTTCCGTTGCATTAAAAGAAAAAGAAGTCCAGGGTGTTGGATTATTTGAAATATGGTGCACCTTATGTATCCATGAAAATAATTTAGGATGGTGTACCGCCCGGTGCATCCAGTAAAAATAAGCATCATGTGCAAACATCAATACCGCTACCGAAAAAACAAAATACCCCACACCAAATTCACTAATATCCGAATAAATTTTCGTCCAGCCATTTTGAGTCATCCAATAAATTCCCACTCCTAAACTGGCAAAAATAAAGGCCGTCATCAGGCTATAGCCCATTTCCATCCTGATTTGCTTCTTTTTCACTTCCCGCTTCTGAATCTTAGATGCACTTACCTTTGTCTTTCTAAAATGATAAAAAACCAAAAATGGAATGCCTGCAAATAATAAGTAACGAAGAAATACAAATAATACGGCAAATGAATACCCTTCTAAATAGCCGAATTTTTCTATTAAATAGCCCATGGTTGTTGTTTTTTTTTGTTAATGAATGTTTTTTTTTAGTTAGCAGTCTTCAGTTGGTGGTTGGCAGTCTTCAGGCTTCAGTTGGCAGTCTTCAGGCTTCAGTGGGGGGCATAAGGTGACATCTTTTGAGGGAGAGAAAAAGAGAAGAGCAAAAGGTGTTATCTTATGGGGAGTTGGGAGTTAGCAGTTAGCAGTTGGCAGCCGAGGCATTAATTTTTTGCTGAGGCAAAAAATTAATGAAAACTGAAAACTGCCAACTGCATACTGTCCCCTAAAAACCAGCTCTACAAATCAACCGAAAAAGTCTCTCCGTTGATAGTAATGTTCGCATCTCTGCTTCCTAGAAACTCAACTGTTCCCGTAAAAGTTATTGGGTCGCCACCATCGACTACGACTAATAATTCAAATGAGATATCTCCATCGCTGATTTCTGTCTCAATCTTATCCACCGTAATCCCCGTCATTGACATCGTCAATTTTGAACTGATATTTTTAGTCTCTTTAACGGTTACGGTTTGTGTTCCTTCGTTTAGGGAAGAACCATCGTAAGTCAGGACGGCAGAAGCTAATTGCATGCCGGTGATAGTCAGTGAGGTTGTCTTTGTCTCCTCACTTGAGGCTCTCAAACCTGTATAACCACCGGTCAAAACGCCATTATAATCAAGTGCAATCATATTATCCAGATCATTACAGGTAGGCGTCCAATCCCAGGCGACATCATATTCTGCCGACACTCTAACTTTCTGCACTGTTTTGGTGAAACTAGAATCAATGGTTACGCCGCATTCAAAATTATCGGCGATTGTTTCGGTTACATATTGAGTCATATCACTCAATTGTTCAGATATACCATCGGTCGCATTTTGTATAGCGTTGGAGACTAATTCAGCGGCTTCTTCGTTGGAGAAATTATCACGAATAATACCTTCTCTATGGCAGGAAGTCATTCCAATTAAAAAAGCAATTGCCAATACACTAATTTTCAAATTTTTCATAATTACTAAAGTTTTGATGTTGTTAATTAATATTGTTGTTGTTAAAAATTTATTTTTCTTTATTTGGGCGAGTTAAAACCGGGCTATCCGCACTCGCTCTTTCTAAAAAGAGCTTAGAGCTTGTTCGGAGCTTACTTCTTTGAAAACCAACATTTTAAGAACCTGTCTGGCACCAGGCGGGCCTGACGTCGAGAAAATATAGCCATTTACCCCGGTAAACGCCTATATTTTCTCTTAGCCAAAACCTTAAACTGCTGATTTTCAATACGAAGGCACTCCAAACATGCTCTTAGCCAATTGCTCCTATCCCTCTCGCAAAAAAATATAATTCCATCGAATCATACCGCAAATATGGGCGTGTTGTGCACCCCAAAAAAACAAAATCAACCATTGGTTAGTAAAAATCAACCATCTGCTATTTTCCACTTAATGGATGATTTTTACCTGTTATTGATAAAAAATGAGGTTTGGTTTAATATATTTAGGGATTCGTTTATATTCTTGTAGTTTTAGCTTTGATTTGAAGGTTTGGTGGGCTTTAGTCTTCAGTGGGCAGTTGGCAGTCTTCAGTGGGCAGTGGGCAGTCTTCAGTCTTCAGTCTTCAGTTGGCAGTCTTCAGTTGGCAGT
>CAZNCI010000343.1:0-4580 GCA_964571475.1 uncultured Saprospiraceae bacterium
TTGGCACTATTTTTGCGAAAAAAGCAAAAATAGTGCCAAAATCAGGTTGGTGATAGGCAATTATTACCATAATGTCGCGCTGCCAGCGCTTTAAAGTGCTGTTTAATGCTACTGGCAATATACAGTGAAGACGTCAATGCGATAGAGTTGAAGACGAATGACCGTATTAGCAGCATAGAGAAGATTCTCTGAAATTAGTTTGAGCTTACATTTTTAAAATTACCTTACCCCTCTAATACGGTACCACATTTATCACAGGTACAACGTGTTTTGTCATTGTAAAATTTATCAAAGATAATAGGCATTTGTGTAACGATATTTTCCAAAGGGAAGAACTCTTGATACAATTGGTGCCCACAATTTTCACAATACCACTGAAGGGCATCTAATACGCCATCCGGGCGTTGTTGTTCGATGACCAGCCCAACGGTGTTCTCAAAACGCTGGGGAGAATGAGGCACTTTTGATGGAAGCTGAAATATTTCCCCTTCTTTGATGTGAATATTTCTAAATTCACCATCATCGATAACTTTTAATATCATATCACCTTCGATTTGATAGAAAAATTCCGGCGTTTCATTATAATGATAATCCTTCCTGTTATTGGGTCCTCCAACGACCATGACAATAATTTCTTCATCGGCCCATACGACCTGATTGCAAACTGGAGGTTTCAGTTGATCACGGTGCTCATGGATCCACTTTTTAAAATTTACCGGAGATAATAACTTTGACATAATTTTTCATTTTTCACCCTTACTTTTATATAATTTTTGATGCTTTACTTCTGGGGATAAACTGACCATGTCCGGCTTTTAGATGACATTTTTCACCTTCGATGGCAATCTCCCCACGTAAGATAACGGTTTCTGTTTTTCCGACGACCTCCCATCCTTCATAAGCAGAATAATCCACATTCATGTGGTGTGTGTTTACAGAAATAGTATGTTGTTTATTAGGGTCAAAAACAACAATATCTGCATCAGATCCAATAGCTATTGTCCCTTTTCGAGGGTACATGCCAAATATTTTAGCGGCGTTTGTAGAAGATACCTCTACAAATTTTTCCAAAGAAATTTTTCCCTTTCGAACCCCCTCCGAATAGAGAAACTCCATGCGGTGTTCAATCGCCGGGTGCCCATTGGGGATTTTGGAAAAATCGTCCTTCCCCATTTTTTTTTGCTCCCACATAAATGGACAGTGATCTGTTCCGACAACTTGCACTAATCCCTGATTGATGCCCGACCAAAGAGCCGTTTGGTCTTTCTTTTCCCGTAAGGGAGGACTCATGACCCACTTGGCCCCTTCAAAATCTTTTTCGTATAACGAAGCATCCAACATCAGGTATTGTGTACAGGTTTCGACAAATACCTTTTGGTTGCGCTGGGTCGCTTTTCTAACAGCATTGAGTGCTCCTTCACAGGTCATGTGTACGATATAACCGGGGCAGCCGGTATAAAATAACATATCGGTGAACCGCGCGGATGCTTCGGACTCCGTCACCTCTGGTTGTGAAAGGTAATGGTAGAGAGGAGACAAATTCCCTTCTTTCCTGTTTTTGGCAATAAGCGAGTCGATCATATCCCCATTGGTAGCGTGTACCGTAACAATGCCTCCATTTTTTTTGACGACTTTCATAAGCTGAACCATCTGCCCATCATCAATCATCAGCGCGCCTTTATAAGCCATGAATGTTTTGAAGGAAGAAATTCCTTCCTCTTCGATCATCTGCACCACTTCTTTAGCGACTTCATCATTGAAATCAGTGACCGCCATGTGGTAGGAGTAATCACCAATTGCTTTACCAACAGACCTGCCCTGCCATGCCTTTAGCGCATTGTGCAGTGTATCTCCCTGTGTTTGTAGGATAAAATCGATCACCATGGTCGTTCCACCGTGCAAAGCGGCCCTTGTTCCTGTTTCATAATTATCACTGGAAGAAGTGCCCATAAATGGCATATCCAGGTGTACATGTGGGTCAATCCCACCCGGAAAGACTAATTTTCCTGTAGCATCAATAATTTTATCTGCATCGTATTTTAAGTCTTTGCCAATGGCAACTATTTTTTCTTCTTCTGTATAAATATCAGCAATATAACTTTCCGCCGCAGTAATGACGAGTCCATTTTTAATGAGTATTGACATATTAGTTTGTTGATTTAAATGATGAGGAATGTTTTTGCATTAACAGGTAATAAATGATGGATGAAATAATAAATCCAGTAAACCACGAGAGCGAATATAAGAAATTAAGCTGAGGTATCCAATAACCGACCAAAGCTAAAAATACGCCAATACCCAAGGAAAGAATAGCGGCCAAATTAAATCCCGTCTTTTTGTAAGAATAAATGCCGCCTTCCTTGTACAAATCAGCCAAATGCACCCGTTTTTTTCTAATAAAATAATAATCCGTAATTAATATCCCTAATACAGGACCTAATAAGCCACTTACAAAAATAAGAAAGCCTGAAATCTTAGCCATTAACCACCACGGTGCAATGAGTATTCCAATAATTCCGGTGATAAGCCCACCCATTCGGAAGCTAATTTTCTTGGGAAGAAGATTGGAAAAAGCATTTGCCGGAGCGATTACATTGGCTGCTATATTGGTGCTTAATGTTGCTATGAGCATAAATATTTGTGCGATAATAACAACGGTGGGACTTTTAAATTTGGATAAAAGTGAGACCGGATCCCAAGGGGCATCATTGGCGATTAAAATATCATCAAAATTAATAATTGCCGCACAAGTGACAAAAATTCCGACAAAAGAATAAAGCATCATAGTGCCCGGAAGCCCGATAAATTGCCCGACTATCTGATCTTTTTGTGATTTTGCATAACGGGTAATATCGGCAATGCTTATCGACATGGTTGCCCAAAAACCGACCATGCCCGTCAGCCAAATGAGGTAAGTCCATATTTTAGAGCTTCCACTATTACCCGGTTCTTTCATCGAAGCAATAACGATACTTGACTTCGCCGTTTTATTTCGAAATTGAATATTTACTTTCTGTGACCCCTCTTTTATTTTATTAGCATCCACGATAGTCGAAATATTGATATATTTTGGAGAAACAGCTTTCCATGCTTCTTTTTTATCTCCGACGCTTATTTGATATTCACTGGCTTTTGGATGCCCCTCTTTGTCGTTGAGAACGTTAAGTTTTAGGAATACAACGCCATCTTTTTCGGTTAAGGTGGCCGCTGTATTTTCCAATTGAGCTCCTTGTTTTAGCACAATAGAAAATCCACCTGCCTTGCTCGCGCCCCACCAAATCAGGAGAATTCCCATGATGATAAGAATAGGTGCCGAGTAGGTTTCCAGCCATTTGATGCTCTCCGTCCCTTTCCAAATAAAATAAATATTGATGAGCCAAAAAAGACCGAAACCGATAAATTTTCCGAGGGATAAACCCAGTACTTCAGGGGTGCCGGTGAGGGCATTAAATATTGCATAGATAGCCAGCCCGCCAATCCACGTCTGTACGCCAAACCAGCCACAGGCAATAATACCCCTTGCAACGGAGGCAATATGAATACCTTTTGTACCGAAGGCAGCTCTTCCAATGACAGGAAAAGGTACGCCATATTTAACGCCTGCATGCCCATTCAATACCATGGGAATGGTGATAATTAAATTGGCCAGCCCGATAATAATCAGGGCTTCGTACCAGTTCAAGCCTGTTTTAATCATAAAGGATGCCAATAGATAGGTCGGGATACATACCGCCATTCCTACCCAAATTGCTGCGAGATTCCATTTGGTCCACGTCCTGTCTTTTGGAGGAACAGGGGCGAGGTCTTCGCTATATAAAGGTGAGGTAGAAACATCCTCCTGAAGCTCAACGATATCATTGTGTTTGTCCATATTATTGGTGTTCGATGATGATGAAATAACTTTACTATGACTGTCCAAAAAACAAATAAAAATAGATATAAAGCAGCGTTTTACAGCAAAAATGAAGACTTAATCTACGACTTCCCTATCGGCAATTTTGATGGCTTCTGAAATAATTTTCAATCCTTCATCCACCTCCTCTTTTGATACATTCAATGGCGGAGCGATGAAAATCCAATTCCAACGCACAAAGGTAAACATCCCCAATTCCCGTATTTTAGCCGCCATTTTATTGGTGACGATCATTTCTTCCGGTTTGGCATTCCAGGGGGTAACTGGCTCTTTGGTTTTTCTGTTTTTCACCAATTCAATACAGCCCAATAGCCCCGTATTCCTGAAATCTCCGATGGAGGGGTGTTTATCTTTCAATTTTTCAACTTCTGCCTCAATGTAGCTCCCCATTTCAGCGGCTCGCTGAACCAAATTTTCTTCCTCAATTATTTTTAAATTTTCAAGCGCAGCGGCACAGGATACCGCATGAGCAGAATAGGTCAATCCCAATACCATTGCATGGTCATTGAAGTAATCGGCAATGGTATCGGTAACCGTTATTCCTCCGAGTGGTAGATAACCTGAAGTCAAACCTTTTGCCAGACACATAATATCAGGAGTGACTCCATGATGTTCGATGGCAAACATTTTCCCTGTCCGTCCAAAACCACTCATAACCTCATCATCT
>CAZNCI010000344.1:0-4557 GCA_964571475.1 uncultured Saprospiraceae bacterium
GGGAGACGAATAGTTGCAGTAGAGGCATAGGGGAAGATTCTCTGAAACCAGTTTGAACTTACAAGAAAATAAAAAAGCCACCTCTAAAAAAAGAGGTGGCTACGTCTTGAAGTTGGCCTGGTAATACTAGATTACCCGGTCTCGTTATTAAGCATCTATTGCTATCCGAGGGCCAAGATTAAAAGGGGGACCAACTTCGAATAATGTTATTAGGTGAGCATTGCGGCTCAGTATCTATTTGAGTTTAGCTTAGAAAAATCCTACTGGAGTAAATGGTAGTATGGTGTAGTAATCGGGCGCAAGATATATGCTTTTTATCAAAAAAAAAAGAATAAAAATAAGAACGAGCTATCCGTTTAGAATACGGTAGGTAAGAACGTAAAAAAGCCGGCTTTAACTGAATAAAGCCGGCTTTTTATATTACTTAAATCGAATTTAGGATTTATCTGGCATTTTCAGCTGCCTTAGAAAATCCTGTTTTATTAGATTTTTTCTCCTTTGCTTTTACATCACCACCTAAGTCCAACATAATTGGAGTCGCAATGAAGATAGAAGAATAGGTACCCACAATAATACCAATCAATAGAGCAAACGCAAATCCCTTGATACTACTACCTCCAAAGAAGAACAATACTGCTACCACAAAGAATGTAGTCAAAGAAGTAATCACTGTTCTTGAAATAGTACTATTAATGGCAGCGTTAAAGATACTGGCATTATCCTCTTTCGTGTATTTATTTTGATACTCCCTAATACGGTCAAATACAACCACCGTATCATTAATAGAGTAACCAATCACCGTCAATATGGCAGCAATGAAAGCCTGATCAATTTCCATCGCAAAAGGCAGGATTCCATGAAACAAAGCAAAGGCACCCAATACAATAATGGTATCGTGAAACAATGCTGCTACGGCACCTGTACTATATTGCCACTTACTAAATCGAATAAAGATATATAAGAAGATAAACAACAATGCCAATATTCCGGCTTCTAATGCACTTTTTTGAATATCATCCGCAATTGTTGCTCCAACACTACTCGAACTAGAAACGTGTGTAGTCACGGCATCCGGATTTTTAAAATCAGCTTCCGTCAATCCACTTTCAGCCACACCCTTTACGCCTTCGTATAATTTAGCTAATACCAAGGTTGCGGGGTCAACACCACCAAGCTCTTCCTTCGTAGCTCCCTTTTTATAATCGGTAACAACATTATAAGTATTATACTCATCAACGGCCTTAACCGTCGGTGCCTTTCCATCAAAGCCCTCTTTCAAACTTGCTCTTAAAGCTTCAACATCAACATCAACGCCCTGCGCGAAAGCCACATTGTAAGAATACCCTCCTTTAAAGTCAATTCCCAGCTCAAAACCTCTGGTCATCATTGCTCCAAGAGAGATCAATATCATAAGACCAGAAAATATATACACCTTCTTACGACCACCAATCCAATCAAAATTTAGATCTTTGAAGGCCCCTTTTGTAAAGCTTGTACTAAAGGAGATAGACCGACCTTTCTTCGTCCATTGATCAATCAATAATCGACCAACCAAAACAGCCGTAAATAAAGATGAAAGCACACCAATAATTAAGACAACGGCAAATCCTTTGATAGGACCTAAACCGAAGTAAGCCAAAACCATGGCCGTCAGAATGGTCGTCACATTGGCATCAATGATAGCAGAATAAGAAAAATTGAACCCATCCTTAATAGCTGTCAATGGCGTCTTACCTGCTTCCAACTCTTCTCGAATTCTCTCAAAGATGATTACGTTGGCATCCACCGCCATACCGATTGTCAGGATAATACCTGCAATACCGGGTAGTGTTAATACCGTTCCATAAGAAGCCAAAGCACCAAAAATAAAGAATACGTTTAGCAGCAAGGCAATAATTGATACAACACCAGCACCTGCATAATAAACCATCATAAAAATAAGCACCAAAGAAAAACCAACAATCAATGCCCATTTAGAAGAGTTAATATTTTTTGCTCCTAAAGATGGTCCGACCAAAGAACTCTGAACAATCTCCGTTGTGACAGGTAGTTTACCAATCTGTAGGATATTGGCCAGGTCAGTTGCTTCAATCATGGTAAAATTACCTGTAATAGATGTATTTCCACCAGTAATAGGATTGATTACCCTTGGTGCAGAAACGACTTCATCATCTAGTAATATGGCTACCTGACGATTATTATCCTGAGCGGCGGCTGTGGTCATTTTACCCCATGTACGCGTACCGGGGCCATCCATTTTCAAGGAAACGCCAATGGCATTTGTTGTGGGATCAGGACTAACATTAGCATCGGTTACATGCTCACCGGTAAGGGGTGCCTTTCCATCCCGCTCTACTCTTAGCGCATATAACCTATATTGATCTGTCTCTTCACCCGAATCAACATCTTTAATTGGGTCTTTTTCCCAACGGAACATAACATCACCAGGGAATAGATTTATAATATCAGGTCGGTTCAAAAGAGAATCGATGATTATTTTCTTATTACCATCGGCTACCCCCATGGTAGCAACTCCGTAAGAACCGGACTGATTAACAGTAAACACATCAAATAAAGGACCATTTTGCCCTCCTTCAACGACATCAACTGTATCCAATTTGGTCACTTCATTACCTAAAGAATCTAAGGTTGTGATAGTATCAATACGAGTGGTCATTTTTTGAGTACCACCTTGTTCCTTTCTCAGCTTTTCATTTGCCTGAACAAAGAAGTTAACAACACCGGGATCACTAATATTATATACATTCCAAAATTCTAATTCGGCAGCAGCCTGCAAATAACCAATAGCACGCTCGCGGTTTTCAACACCGGGCAATTCAACGGTTATCAAATCACGCTCCTTATCAAGAGATACATTCGGCTGGATCACCCCCATTTTATCAATTCTCTGCTTTAGCAGATCATAAGTTAAGCCAACCGTTTGATCCGCTTTTTTTCTCAAAATAGCCAACACTCTATCATCCGATGTATTAAAATCGATATCCTCACGTAATGCTTCATTACGTTGGAATATTTTAGACAATTTATCATCACCGGTTTTCACCTTATTCCAGGCATTTCCGAATAATGTAATAAAATCAGTTTGAGCTGATTTTTTTGCTTTTACCGCTTCTTCTAACGCTTTTATAAAAGTTGGGTCTTTACTATCATTGGCCATGGCAAATATGAACTTTCTCAAATCCACTTCTAATACCACGCTCATACCCCCTTTAAGGTCAAGCCCTAGGGCTAATTGACGTGATTTTAGGTTCTCATAAGAATAACTACCAAAAAAGGTAGGTATCTTTTCTTTGGATATCGAATCCAAAAACTTCGCCTCTGCTTTCTTGTGCGCAGTGTGCTGTTCCTGTTTGTCCGAGATGTTCTGTGTCAATTGATCCGCATAACGTGCAGCTGCTTTCTCCACCTTCTGAGTAGGCAAAATAAACAGGTACTGAACCAGCGTGACAAGTGTCATCACGACAAGGAAGAACTTAACAATTCCTTTACCTTGCATAATTGTAAATGTTTAACTTTTAAAAAATTAGGATAAAATTTTGATAATCAATATATTGAATCTCAAAAAAGCACCCCTAAAAAATAGCGTTAGTGTTCTTCTAATCTTATGTCGTCAGAAAAACTCCGCAAATATACGGAGTTTTATGACTATTATAAGCATTTAATAAAATAAAAATAAAAAAAAGTTCCAGACCGAAATTTCGCCTACATTTTTCAATGGGAAGTGAATGGAGAAAAATTAATTCTTATCTTTGCCCTATCGAAAAAATATACAATGAAGGAATTATTTAAACGAATACCTCAATTTTTGAATTACCTCTTCCTTTTTGGGGTGGTCATTTTTATTAGTTTTTTGTTCCCCTCCAACCTGAAATTTAAATATGATTTTAAAAAAGGTGATTTATGGCGCTATGAAGACTTAAATGCCCCTTTTGAATTTCCTATTCTAAAAAATGCAGATGAAATTGTCGCAGAAAAGAAAAAACTAGAAAAAGAGCATACTGCCTTTTTTGAATGGAATACGGAGGTCGCCGGGAAACAGATCAGATTATTTGAAGAGGAATTCCATAAAAAATTGGGCCTTGAAAAGAACCATAATCAGTTCAATGATGTAATTTTAAACTCAGAAAAATACGTCAGTTATGGAAAAAAATTACTCAATTCTTTTTACCAAAAGGGCATCATTGACCTTGGAAAGGACTTTAAAGACAAAAATAGCGACTTCGTTATCACCATTCTAAAAGGGAAACAAAGCGCGCAATATACCGTAGGTAATTTATTAACGATTGATAAAGTAAAGGACCAGTTACCCGATTCACTTATCAATAGTGGACTAGCCGAGTCTGAATTTCTATTTCCCCTTTTAGAAAACGCCATCCGTGGGAATATATATTACAAAAAAGAACTAACAGAAGATAATATCAACTCCTCCATTGCTCATATTTCAAAAACCAGAGGCATGGTTCGACAGGGAGAATTGATTGTTCCAAAGGGGGCAGTCATCACTGAAGACACCTTCATGAAATTAGCTTCCTTCAA
>CAZNCI010000345.1:0-4544 GCA_964571475.1 uncultured Saprospiraceae bacterium
TACGATGTGGAGTATGGCTACACCTGCTTTGACGGAAGTTGTTTTTAATGCCCCTATTCCCGTGGAGTCAAATTTTGATATGCAAACACAATCAGATGACTTTTTGGCAGCGAATTTGCACTATCAGGATGCAGCCAACTCCGTGGGGTCTTATATGGGGATTTATGGTTTGTCTTCCATGGTTTTTGCTCTGTTGTTAACATTTTATACCGCCAAAAGAAAAATTAATCGTAAACTAGTGCATTTAGGGGCGCTAGTCGCTGGAGGGATAGGATTTCTAATGATGAATTATATCCCGAATCCAGAATGGTTAATTTTATCTTTTATATTAATTGGGCTGTCCTGGGGAAGTGTTTTATCTATGCCTTATGCGATGTTGTCCAGCTCTATTGATGAGCAAAAAATGGGTGTTTATATGGGGATATTTAATATGTTTATTGTGATTCCACAAATTATAGCAGCAGTCGGGGGGATTAATTTTACCTATAAATTACTTGGTGAAAGCCCTATCAATGCGATGACTATTGCGGGCTTAAGCCTGGTTGTGGCAGGATTGTCTAACCTTTTGATAACAAACCCCAATGCTATTTCTTATCAGGAAAAAATGTAGAAAAAAATTACCTTTTTCTTTTAACATATTCCAAAAGTATTAACTTCGCCTCTTTAGGTAATTAACTGTGGCTACATTTTGAACGAACAGAATATAAATATTGACCTTAAAAGGATTAATCCGTACTTCAGTGCGGCTATTTCGGTGGACTGTGTGATATTTGGATTTGATGGAACAGAGCTGAAGGTGTTACTTATGCGTTGTAATATGGAGCCTTATATTGGCTTATGGTCGTTAATTGGAGATTTACTGAGAGTCAATGAGGATCTGGAAGGGGCAGCTAAGCGTATTCTGAAAAGAAGAACAGGCCTGGATAATGTCTTTATGGAACAAACCAAGGCTTTCGGTGATGTAGGGCGTCATCCTTTAGGAAGGGTGATAACGGTTGCTTATTACTCTCTGGTTAAAATTAGTGAATATGAATTGAGCAATGCACCCGAATATAGAGAAGCGCATTGGCATAATATTTCTGATATTTCCGATTTGGCTTTTGATCACTTGGATATATTAAAAGAGTGTTTGGCTTTACTTAGAAAGCATGTAAGAGAAGCGCCGGTTGGGTTTAATCTGCTTTCCCCTAAGTTTACTTTGTCTCAACTTCAAAATTTATACGAAACAATTTTGGGTAAACCGCTGGATAAGAGAAATTTCAGGAAAAAAATTCTAAAAATGAAAATCCTGAAGGACGTTGGCGAAATCCAAAAAAATGTACCACATCGACCGGGGAAGCTCTATTCCTTCGATCAGGAGCGTTATGATATGCTTTGTAAGGATGGGTTTATATTTGACATCAACTGATATATTTTTTATTTTTCCACCTTTAAATATACTTTTTTAAAATACAGGGGCGTTTTAGCCTTATATTTTATTAAAATAAACCTTTCCGATATATACGAGCCTTTTTTACAAAATAACCTTCTTGTAATTTTAATTCGAGGCTAATTTCGATTTTTTTTACGTTGTAAACACTTGTATTATGCCTGGTATAACTATGTTATAAAGTGAGTATTTATTGCTTATTTTATTTTAAGAATAACCATTGAGAGAGTAGTTTGAGAAGCGGCGGCCCTGTTTTTTATAGGTGCCGCTGCCTTTTTTTGAAAAGATTGTGACCTACTCAAAACATTCCGTCCTACTATTGGAAGATAAATTTTGAAACTTCACTAATATTCATTAGATTCGCTCTGGAAGAAAAAAGTTAAGTATTCAATTTTCTTTCTTAATTATATAAATTTTTCACAAAATAAAATTTCGCAAATGGATTTAATGGATTTGGTTCAAAGTAACCTTTCAGAGGGAATGATCGAGCAATTAAGTAGCCAAATTGGTGGCGACCCTAAACAAACAGCTGTTGCTACAACGGGAATTATGTCAACTTTAATGGGAGCTTTAGCAAAAAATGCGGCTACTCCAGAAGGGGCAAACTCGCTGGCTAAAGCGCTTGATAATGATCACGATGGAGGTATTCTTGATAACTTATCTGATATTTTTTCTGGCAATACAGCTAATCACAATGAACGAGCACTTAATGGTGGAGGTATCCTCAATCACCTTTTGGGAGACCGTCAAAGTGGAGCTATTGATATGATTAGCAAAATGAGTGGCTTAGGCTCTAATCAGACCGGGAATTTAATGTCAATGTTAGCACCGGTAATTATGGGGTCATTAGGTAAAGCAAAACGACAAAATGGATTAGATGTAAGTGGTATCGCTTCTTTGTTGACCAACTCAGTAAATAATCAACACAAAAGTGCTGCAAACCCGGCTATGGGATTAATATCTAAGTTTTTGGATCAGGATGGAGACGGAAGTATCATGGATGATGTGGCAAGTATGGGAATGAAAATGCTTGGTGGTTTCTTCGGAAGAAAGTAATTTCTAAGTAGAAGGTCTTTTGGACCATTTATTTTTAATTAGTGCCCTGGGCACTGACTTTAAAAGGAGAAGATGCCTGTGGTGTTTTCTCCTTTTTCTTTGATGAAATGGGTTGTTTGTGAATATTTGAAAATGCTTCTAACATTTAATAGCTTTTTACGTATAATAATTGAGTGTTTTATAATCAAATCTTAAAAAAAAGAGGTATTTTTGAGCCCTTTTTAATTTGAGCCTCTTCTATCCAAACTTAACAGAGCTTTAGCTTAATCAAAATAAATATGAAGTATCAAAAAACAAAAATTGTTGCCACCGTTGGACCGGCATCAGAAAGTTATGAGAATTTAGTGGCTTTAATGGAAATGGGGGTTGATACTTTTCGCCTGAATTTCTCACACGGTTCACACGACCAACACCAAAAAGTGATAGAACATATCACAGCGTTAAATAAAAAATATCAAACTCATATTGGTATTTTAGCTGATTTACAAGGACCTAAAATCAGGGTGGGAAAAATGGAAAACAATGGTGTACCTTTTGTCAAAGGAGACATCCTAACCATAAGAACAGATAAAAAGCTACTTGGTAATCAAGAGGCGGTTTATATTAATTATCAAAGCTTTGCCTCTGATGTTAATGTAGGAGAGAGCATATTAGTAGATGATGGAAAACTCGTGTTTGAGGTCGTCTCAACCAATAAGAAAAATGAGGTGAAACTAAAAACCTTATTTGGCGGTATATTATCCTCTAATAAAGGAGTTAATCTCCCCAATACTAAAATATCTTTGCCTTGCCTTACGGAAAAAGATTTAAAAGATCTTGATTTTATTTTAACGCAGCCTGTGAATTGGATTGCACTTTCCTTTGTTCGCTCACCCAAAGATATTAGGGACTTAAGGAAAAGAATTGACAAGGCAGGACACCCTGCTAAAATAATTGCCAAAATTGAAAAACCAGAAGCCGTTGAGAAATTAGACAAAATTATTTCTGCCTCTAATGCAATCATGGTCGCAAGAGGTGACTTAGGCATAGAAGTTCCCATGGAAAAACTTCCAGGGATACAGAAAACCATCATAAAAAAGTGTATTCAAAAAGCAAGACCTGTAATTGTTGCGACCCAAATGATGGAAAGTATGCTGGTGAACCCAAGTCCTTCACGTGCAGAAATATCAGATGTTGCTAATGCCGTTTTAGACGGAACCGATGCCGTCATGTTGAGTGGGGAAACTTCTGTAGGGGCGCATCCTACATTGGTCGTTGAAGCAATGACCAAAATTCTCTATGAAACTGAAAAATATTTTGAGCTGGAAGAGAATAAAAGACCCGTTCCTTCCCCTAAATCTACTACTTTTTATTCCGATGTGGTTTGTTTTAATGCAGCAAAAACAGCCAATGATGTGGGAGCAAAGGGCATTGTTGGCTTGACAACTTCGGGATATACTGCTTTTAAAGTTTCTAGCTTTAGACCCCAATGCAGCACTTACATCTTTTCAGACCTTCCCCATATTCTGGCAACCTTAAATTTAGTCTGGGGGGTGAAGTGTTATTACTACGATAGATTTACTTCTACGGATGAGACCATTGCAGATGTCGCTGAAATTTTGAAAAATAATAAGGAAGTAGCCGTAGGGGATGTCATCATCAATACGGGTAGTATGCCAATGCACAGAAGACTTAGAACAAATATGATGAAAGTTACAATTATAGAGTAAATAGAGGGAACACTAAGAACTAAGTTATTCCTATATTAAACGCCGTCTATTTTTTGTGGTGTGCTAAATGTAATGCTGGTATTATTGCCACGAATGCACGAATCTCCTTGGCGAATCAAGGAGATTCGTGCATCCCTCATAACTGCGGGACAAGTTTCGTGGCAATTTAAAAAGGAACTTTGAGTGACTTCCTCTTTTGAAACAGTATTCTATTTGATAGACTACCGTTTTTTTAATAAAAATTCATCGGAGTTGTTCCGTCTTTAGCCTCTTTCACTTTTCCGAACACAAGATTTAATCCCAATCGCACATTAGCGTGGTTATGATCCTTTGGGCTAAAAGCTGAAAAT
>CAZNCI010000346.1:0-4536 GCA_964571475.1 uncultured Saprospiraceae bacterium
AAATAAAGAATTATCCTGCATAATTAAGCCACTTAATAATCCAAATCCGATACTTTGATTCCCTGGTGGCTCGTATAGTTTAATCCATTTTGCATTTTCAAAGTCATCAAGAAGCAATGCAACTCCATAACTATTAGAAAATACCCCTCCAGCCCCTCCAGTTATTAAAATATTCTTTTCTTTTTGAAAAAAAGAATGCCCGCTTATTGGTGTATAATTTAATAAAGAATCCCCTATTGTAAAATGATGTGACAAATATTCGCCGTGTATTAAAATTCGAGCTGTCATAACTTTAGATGGGTATGGTAAATAATTTGCAGCTTTGACTCCTACAATCATTAATGTATCAGAATTAAGACTAAGTCCTTTGAAAATTGTAGCTGGGGTATCTTCAAAAATATACCGTTCATTATAAGTCTGCCCAAATAAATGGAGTGATAAAAACACCCAAAGGGCGACAAAAGCCCCCCTTTGGATAGGATTAATTATTGTTGTTTTTAGTCTCATTTTATTAGTGATTGACGATGAATGGAATAATTAGACCAAGTGCCGATTTGAATACCCAAAGCACGAGGGTTCAAGTCGAGATGAATGTTTTCATTACTCAAATTTTTATGGTTACAGAATGTTTTCAAATCACCATTCCAATCGCAGGGCGCGAAAGGCAATAAATGATGAACCTAAAGATAAGAATAAAAAATAAAAATCCCTAATTATAAGAATGGAATTGTCTGCAATTAGCAATTATCACTTTTCGAAAGAATCCCGTCTTTGTTCCCCCGCAAGCTATTTTTTGCCAGGAATCATTCGTGCATTCGTGGCATCTAAAAGTCGGTGGTGTACTAAATGTAATTCGTGCATCCGTGGCAATTTAAAAGAACTTTTAGTGACTTTCTCTTTTGTGGCAGCATTACATTTGACACACAACCCAAAAGTCTATTTTATGGCGATGCTATTCGTAACCCTTATCATGCACCAGCAGATTGCTCCAATCAAAAAAGAGGCCACCCATCGGGAAGCCTCTTTGTATTTATTTTTATTGTCCGTAAAGTATTCCTACCCATTTTCAAGGGCTGCCGCACCACCAACAATTTCGAGAATTTGATTGGTAATAGCTTCCTGCCGTGCCTTATTATAAGCCAGTCTCAAGTCTTTAATCAACTCTCCGGCATTCTCGGTAGCTGCATCCATGGCCGTCATCCTGGCACCGTGTTCTGAAGCATGTGTATCCAACACATATTTGTAGAACTGTGCTTTGATAATATCAGGAATCAATTGCTCCAATAATTCATCCTTATTGGGCTCAAAAGTATAGTCAGCCAATATTCCGGATGCATCCTCCTCCCCTTCTGCTTCCATCTTTTCGACTGGCAAAAATTGCTCTACCTCCGGAATTTGAACCGCCGGGTTTTTAAATCGACCATAAGCGACGGCTATACTATCATAACTTCCACTCTCAAATGCCTTCATTAATCTATTGGAGACATTTGATACATTTTCAAAACTTAAATCGTGAAATAAATCTACGAAATTGGCATGGATTTTACAATCAGCATAATTTTTACGGAAGAACTCATGCCCTTTTTTACCCACACAGAGGATAGATAAATTGCCATTCGCCCGCACCTCCTTATAATCTCGCTCAATTTTTGCAACGGCCTCCTTAATAATATTCGTATTAAAAGCTCCACACAAACCACGATCGGAAGTTATCACGACCAAACAAGCGTGTTCGACGGGTCTTTCCACGCCGAAAGATGAATTGACATCCCCTCCCAAATTAGAAAGAATATTACGCAACATCTCGTTCAGCTTATTCGTATAAGGACGCATCTGAGTAACCGCCATCTGTGCCCTGCGCAATTTAGATGCCGCCACCATTTTCATAGCCTTGGTAATCTGCTGTGTATTCTGCACAGAAGAAATCCTATCACGAACCTCTTTTAAATTTGCCATAAATTAATCTTTAACTAAATTGTGGTACAATCTCAGCAATAACGCCTTCCAATACTTTCAAGTCTGCTTTTTCATACTTTCCGGCCTTGAAATTCGCCAATATATCAGCGTGTGATTTATCCATCGTCATCAAAAGAATCTCTTGGAAATCTTTGATTTTATCCTCTGGAACATCTCTCAATAATCCGTTGGTACCCGCATAGATAATCGAAATCTGCTTCTCCACCGTCAGTGGTGAATATTGAGGCTGCTTCAATATCTCTACATTACGCTTACCCTTATCCAATACCGCCTTAGTCGCTGCATCCAGGTCTGATCCAAACTTAGAGAAGGCCTCTAATTCACGATATTGTGCCTGATCCAGCTTCAATGTACCGGATACTTTCTTCATGGATTTCACCTGTGCATTTCCCCCCACACGAGAGACCGATACCCCTACATCAATCGCCGGACGAATACCTGCGTTAAATAGGTTCGTCTCCAGGAATATCTGTCCGTCCGTAATAGAAATCACATTGGTTGGAATATAAGCGGATACGTCACCTGCCTGTGTCTCAATGATCGGCAAAGCTGTCAATGAACCGCCTCCTTTTACCAATGGCTCCCCATTTTCATCCTTTCCATTCTTCAAAGAATCAGGAATATTATTCATCGTACGCGCGATCTTATCATCATTGATAATCTTGGCAGCACGCTCTAATAAACGAGAGTGTAGGTAGAATACATCACCAGGATAGGCCTCACGCCCTGGAGGACGACGCAACAATAAAGATACCTCACGATAAGCCACTGCCTGCTTAGATAAATCATCATAAACAATCAAAGCCGCACGTCCCGTATCACGGAAAAATTCCCCAATCGCAGCACCGGCCATTGGTGCATAAAACTGAAGCGGTGCAGGGTCTGCAGCAGAAGCCGATACGATCACCGTATAAGCCATCGCGCCATTTTCTTCCAAAGTCTGTGCCACCTGTGCTACCGTAGAGGACTTTTGTCCTGAAGCAACATAGATACAGAAAACGGGCTCGCCCCTGTCATAAAATTCTTTTTGGTTGATAATGGTATCAATCGCCACGGCAGTTTTACCTGTCTGACGGTCACCAATAATCAACTCCCGTTGTCCTCTACCAATTGGAATCATGGCATCAATCGCCATAATACCCGTCTGCAAAGGCTCACTTACCGGCTGACGAAAGACCACCCCCGGCGCTTTGCGCTCGATGGGCATACGGTATTTCTTACCCTTAATTTCTCCCTTACCATCGATTGGCTCTCCCAGTGCATTTACGACACGTCCCAACATTCCTTCCCCCACTTCGATAGAGGCAATTTTGTTTGTTCGGTGAACTTTAGAGCCCTCTTTAATACCGGTAGTAGGACCCATTAATACGACTCCCACATTATCTTCCTCCAGGTTCAAAACAATCGCCTGCACACCTGTTTCGAATTCGACCAATTCACCCGCCTGGGCTTTGGTTAATCCATAGATACGTGCAATACCATCTCCTACCTGAAGGACAGTTCCGTACTCTTCCAATTCGGCAGCATTGCCGATACCAGAAAGTTGTTGCTTTAAAATTGCCGAAATCTCGTCCGGTTTTACGTCAACCATTTTTATAAAATTTTTTCTTTAAAAAAATTCATCGCCCCGTTAAAAGAGCGGTTTTGTTTATCTATATAAAGTACTTCTTTTTTTTGGGCGATCCCCGATAACATTCATTTTGGCTCTTGACCAAAATTGATGGATCGGGGCGGGCTATCCGTTAAAATCACGCTAAGGCGTGATACCACTTCTATCCCTATCGCAATGCCGGGCTCGCTATCACATTGCCCTTCCTTACGCACCTGTTTTTATTTACGAAGCACTAAATTTTCTTTTCAGTTCCTTTAATCGGTGCGAAACACTTGCGTTATACACTTTATCCCCAAAATCAGCGATAAAGCCCCCAATCAAAGACTGATCTACTTCTGTTGTAATTTCCAATTGTCCTCCTCCTTTCATCCCCGCTGTCAGCTTAGACTTGATCGTCTCCAATATCGCATCAGAAATAGGCGTCGCTGTAATCAACTTCATAGAAGATATATTCTTTGAATTTCGATATAATTGAACGAACTCCTCCCCCATTTCAGGCAAAAAAGCCTCTCTTTTCTTTTCAAAAGCCATTTTCAAAAAAGAAAAAGTCAATGGGTCAAACTTATCAGCGAAAAGTGCTTTTATCACTCCCTGCTTTTGAGAAATAGAGATAATAGGACTTTTCAAAAACCCCAAAAATTCATCATTTTCAGAAGTTCTCACAAAAGACTTCATGTCTGCTAAAACTCTATCCAGCTTATTTTGCTCAATAGCCGAATCAAATAATGATTGGGCGTACCTTGATGCTATTCTTTGTGTTGACATGATTCCTATTAATTAATTCAATTTTACATTGTCCACCAATTGCTTAATGTAACTTTCCTGCTCCGCATTGCCACTTAGTTCCTTCTTGATCAATTGCTCCGCAATTTCAACAGCAAACGTTCCTACTTGGTTTTTCAAGTCGGCAATAGCTGCCTTACGCTGCGTATCAATCTCTGCTTTGG
>CAZNCI010000347.1:0-4523 GCA_964571475.1 uncultured Saprospiraceae bacterium
GTTAGGACTGAGGCGCGGGAGGGCAGAAAGAGCAGCGCAAAAGGTGTTGCCTTTTTGGGCGAAGCAGGGATCCCCCATCTGGTACAATTTTTTTAAAGTCATGGATTCATCACACAAAAGTCAGCCAATTCTCCTCAGGAAATGGAAAAAATTACACTATAATGACAAAATACCCCCTACTCTGACAATCACTATACATTAACAATCAATAAATTATATTATTTATTCTGAAGTAAACACGTATTTTACATGAAGCAAAATACGTGGAACTGTCCTTTTGTTCAGGGGCATACACCTGTATCTTTGTGGTGTGTCAAGGTGAAATGCATCCCAAAATCACCCTTAGGAAGTATAAATTATACTTTTTAAAGAGCAGCTGCCAACTTTTTGAATACATAGTTGCTCTTTTGGGTATAATCATAAAAATAGATAATGATTATTTAGGTACTATTGAATACCATCTTCAAATATACAAAACAAAGCAAGAATGAAAAACCTAATATTAATTCTCACACTCATTTTATTTTTTATCTCATCCAACGTTGGCGCACAAGGTCAATTTGTTGACGTGGGGTTACATGCTAATTTCACGGGATATAATCTGATATTTGCTTACTCTAAAAAGGTAGGGAAAAGTGAGTTCTCGTTAGGGTTAAAGTATCTTTTTAAAAACGAACCAGGGAAATACGATCAAAAAGGATTAAATAAAAAATTTTACCCCGATCAAAATTTGGAACATTGGGGAATTTCGCTTGGTTATCGCCGGTTATATCCCATTAAAGGAACTACTATGAAATTAGGGTGGTTTGATGATTTTCAATTTACTAATGCTGGCGTTGACATGACTTTTATTAAGAATGTGACTGCAGATACTTTTGTTTTTGAAAATTATCAGTCCAATCCAATTAAAGTGTTTAGCAATACACTCAGCTTTATAATGGAGATTCCAATAAGCGAAGACGTTTTGTTTACTTCTGGAATTGGGGCTGGCATCAATGTATGGAAGCCCTCAAAGAGCTCAGGAACACTAAACTGGTATCTTAACTGGCCAACTGTCTTTGCTGCAGTCAAGGTAAACTTAGATCGCTTTAAGAAGCATTGACAGGAGCTTAGGAATGAGCTAAAAGGAGAACGGTTTTGAGGGGGGGGGGAGTTAACTGTTGAGCAGAAACTATGTAAAAAAACACCGTATAATACGGCATGAACTATGAAAATTAAGATCCAATTATTATTTATTTTAATGATTATTCAAGGTGCGTTATCAGCCCAATCACACATTCGTGGATATATTTACGATGGGCGTTCGGGCGAGATACTGATTGGCGCCAATATTTTTATGCCTTCTCTGGAGCGTGGGAGTATTTCCAATGCGCAGGGTTATTATAACCTTCAGTTGCCCGATGAAAAAGCGGTGGTCGTTCAGGCGAGTTATGTCGGTTATGAGCCATTGTCCAGAACGATTAGCGGGGCAGATACCCTGGTGAATTTCTTTTTGAAGCCAATATCTTTGCAGACGGTCGAAGTGACGGCCAATAAAACTACTGAAATTAGATTTGGGGAAGTTAATATTCCCATAGCAAAACTGGAAGCAGTACCCAATATATTGGGCGAACCGGACGTGCTGAAGGCCTTGAGTTATGCGCCGGGTGTGAGTACGGGCGTGGAGGGATCTACCGGGCTTTACGTCAGAGGGGGCTCTCCTGATCAGAACCTAATCCTACTCGATGGGGCGACCGTCTATAATGCGTCTCATCTGTTTGGGTTTATGTCTATCTTCAACTCCCGTTCCCTAAATAATGTCAAGCTGATCAAAGGGGGCTTTCCCGCCAGATACGGCGGTCGCCTTTCTTCTATTATTGACATCTCCATGAAAGAAGGCAATAACCGGAAAAAACATTCGGAATTTTCAATTGGGCTGATTAGCTCCAGCCTACTCAAAGAAGGACCGGTTAAAAAGGGGAAAAGCTCGTATATGATTGCCGGTCGTACGGCTTATCTGGGCTTGCTGGCAACACCTTTGTATTGGAGGTACAAAAAGGGAAAAAGTGACTTTTACAGCAATTACCTGATGTATGACCTGAATGCCAAGGTGAATTTTAAATTACCCAATCAGGGAAGATTATTTATTAGCACTTATTTAGGGAATGATGATAGTGTTTCATTTTTCAGGGATGGGGATAATAAAAACCGGTCCAAATTAGCGTGGGGAAACAAAACATTGAATCTAAGATACCACCAGCCACTTGGGGAGAAAGTGTTTGGCAATTTACTCCTTAATTACAATAGGTATGATTATGTCAATAATTTCCATATCAAAGAAAAACCAGGCGATACTTTTGATGAAAATAATACAACAACCGTTCAGGATGTTTCATTGAAAGGGCAATTTGACTGGAATGCTTCCCTGAAACACTACCTCAGCTTTGGATTGGAAAGTGCGTTTCAGTTTTATCGCCCTGTGAATATTGAACTGCTACACAATGGACAAAATACAGTATCGCCTTATGCACAGAAAGAAAAAATTCAGTCTCTTTCCCTCTTTGCCGAAGACGAATTTAATGTCAGCCCTTCATTTAAGCTGATAATGGGTGTTCGCCTGTCCAATTATTTTGTACAAAAGAAACGGTATAGCTATGCGGAGCCCCGCTTATCTTTGTCTTATAAGAAGAACAATCAAACACTATTTGCCGCCCTCTCTAAGATGGTGCAACCCGTCCATTTGTTATCCACCAACAGCCTGGGACTCAATAATGATATATGGGTGCCGGCGACGAAGAAAGTGCCTCCACAGGAAGCATGGCAGGCTTCTCTCGGGTGGGGGAAGAAAGGCATTCACTCCAAACTACAGCTGGAAGTGTTTTATAAAAAAATGAAGCATCAAATTGACTATCGGCAGGGAATTAATTTTTTTGAAAATATTCGCTCCGGATGGGAGCATAGTATTGAGAAGTCCGGGCTTGGAAAAGTGTATGGTTTGGAAATTTCGTGGGAAAAAGAATTTGATCGGGCCGATTTTCGACTGGCTTATACTTTATCCAAAAACAGCCGCCAATTTGATCATATCAATAAAGGAGCGTGGTATCCACACCGTTATGACCGAAGGCATGATTTTTCAATCACGGGAAATTATAGATTTAATGAGAAATGGTCATTGAGTGCCGGCTTTGTATATGCTACCGGAGTAGCGGTAAGCATACCTGATTTCTTAGCTTTACATCCGGAGGGTTATCTGGTTCCCGTTTATTTAACGCGCAATAACAGCCGAATGCCAGCCTATCAACGCCTGGATATATCGTTAAAAAAATCATTCAAAACCAAAAGAGACCGGGATGCCAGTTTGGTCTTTTCTTTATACAATGCTTTGGGACATCGAAATCCCTTTTATTATTCCTCTTTTTTGTATCCAATTTTCCTCAACGATGATTACAATTCAGATGTAATCGGAGGAAAATTGCAGTTTAAGGGGCATACGCCATTTATATTTATTCCCTCTATTGCTTATCATCTGAAATTGAATTAATGAAACAAAATAATACCATGCAAAAAATAATTTTATTTCTATCCTTATTTATCTTTTTTTCCTGTGAGCAGGAAATTCAGCTTACAACCAATTATTCAGGAGATGTTTTGGTCCTAAATGCCAAAGTGTTGTCCAGCCACATAGATGTAAACCTCAGTCATACGGCTGATATATCCAATGAAGTTTATTTTGATTCTTTGTGGGTATTAGATGGAGATATTCGGCTGTACAAAGGAGAGGAACAATTGGGCGTATTTACGAATATAGGCGACGGTAAATATGAATTGAGCGATGTGGAACTGGAGGAAAATGTTGATTATTTTTTAAAAGCATCTGCTTCCGGATTTCCGGATGTACAGTCCAATCCTTTTTCATTACTACCAGCTCCTGATGAGATGCCGAATATTGAAGCAAAACAAATTGAAAATATATATGGAAATGCAGATATTGATTTAGTACAGATAAAGGTTAATTTCAAGGATAAAGAAGCAGGAGATAATTACTATTTATTTAGAGTTCGGGGTATTAATGATGGCGATGTTTGGAATAGTTTGACGGTTTGGTACGGCGGAGATTTAGCTGATGTTTGTGGCATTGATAATTATACTTATGGAAGGGATAGAGCCATCCTTGTACCTGACCCCTGTTTTGAATTAGACTCTTTTACTATGGTTCTAAATGCCGAGATTGAAGGTTATTTTTATGACTCCCAAACAAATGATTACCTCCATGTTTATTGTAATAAATTAATCGTCGATTATGGTCTAATTGATTCCTCTTTCTTTGAATTCATCAAGGCGCAGGAACAACCGGAAGGTATCGAGGCAGGGCTCGTCGATCCCTATTATAATTTTTCAGCCATTCAGGGAGGATATGGTCAGGTGTTTTCCTCTAATATTAAGTCCTGGGTGGTGGATTGGTAGTGTGTTGATATTAATGACGATAATCCTCTCATTGACTAAGACAGTGTTTTCGAATACACCAAAGCGGAGACTTGATTTTT
>CAZNCI010000348.1:0-4521 GCA_964571475.1 uncultured Saprospiraceae bacterium
ACAAAAAATAGACGGCGTTTAATATAGGAATAACTTAGTTCTTGAGCCACTAGGCTGTTTTTTGATGCTTCCACTTATGCCCTTCTCTCAAGGCTAATTTTCCTGCCGGAGAAATCAAATCGGGGGTCCACTTTGGTTCAAAGACAAGATGGACATTGACATCGTAATCAGGGTGCTCGTTCATAATGGTCTCCATCACGTTCATTACAATAGAATCGGCAATGGGACAGTTGGGGGTTGATAAGGTCATCTCTATATCCACCTTTTTATCTCCATCGTAATCCAGTTTGTAGATCAAGCCCATATCAACAATATTGATCTCAACCTCCGGATCTATAACGGTTTTAAGCAGATCCAATAAACTTCTACTTCCTGTTTCCTGCTTCGTTTCCAAGGCTTCAATACTCGTTTTATGATGAAGGATAATTCCAATATTTATCCCATAAAGAAGTGCCGTCGCTACCAACAAGGATGCGCCAAGCGTCATGACAAATTGGGACGATGCTAAAATGCCAATTGTTAAAAATAAAATTGCACCAACATAAGTCCACAAATGAGCAGCTGCAATTTTTGTTGAAAATAAATCGGCGGGCATGGGAATTTTCTTTTTCCCCACCAGGAGCTGATAGCGGTTAAGCCAAATAATAAAAGGAAGTGTCTTATAGGTTTGACCCAATATAAGAGGTGTGATGAATGCAAAAAATATCGTGAACCCATAAAGTGTGGATAAATTTTGCGGCATGCCCTTGCCAGTATAAAAATGAAAACCCAAAACAATTCCCAAAATAAGAGGCAATGCAATGGCCGTAAAAGCCACCATGGTCAATTTCATACCAATATCTAACTTCCGTAATTTATTTTTATAAGCATCCCATAAATAGAGTAAGAAAAAAACAATGCCGGCAATAATCAATACAACTGAAAGTGGTTTAAATGCTCCTTTCCCGTTTAAAAACCACTCCGCCACCAATAGTGTCAAACCAATATTAACCAGCCAATATGCCTTTTTCAACTTCCGCTCATCCAGATCATGCGACACCAGAAACATAGGTACTAAAACAGAGGCAATCCCCATAATTAATTGTAAAAACCATCCCAGTATTCCAAAATGGGCATGAATTTTCAGGAACCTGAAATTGGAGACATCCAAAAAGGTAAAGGTGTGATTGAGTGCTAATAAAAACCCCATTGTCGCCGTAAACAACAACCAAAATACAGCCGTGACGATAAATCTGGAACTATAATTCTGCCGGGTCGCTTTTCGGACTGATAATAAAATATTGACAGCAAACATAATCAATGACAAAAAAGTCAAAGCGGAAGCCCAACTCAATAAAGCACCTAATAAATTAGTACCGAAGGCATAAACCAATAAAACAACACCCAAGGTGAAAGCCCAAAGATTAATTTTGGCCATAGCCTCACTAAATAAAGCCGTCTCAAAGACGACGGGAATCAATTGGTAAAGCGCGCCAAAGATAATCATTGTCACCCATCCAAGCGCGGCAATATGGGTAATTACCAGCAGTTCCGGTTGATAATAATGTCCCAAAAAGCTAGCCGAAGACCTCAATATCAATACTGACAAGGTCAAAAAGCCCAAAGCCCCTACAACAAAATGAGGAACAACTACACTTGCAGATGGCGCTTTATCCGTACTTACACCTTCCATAATTTTTTATGCTTTATAAAATAAAAAATCTATTGTATGGTCATTCATTCTTTTCTCTACGTATTGATATCCCCTTGTTTGGAGTTCCGGCAACAAAAATTTGGGCATTTTTTTATGATGAACAAATAAGGCATGGTCAGTGGGCAATACCTCCAACTCACTCAAAATTGTGACCATGGGTTCGGGCATTTCCAAATGGCGTACATCAATTGTTTTTAAGCGTCCTTCATAGCTTTTAACCATGCTTTCAAAATCGTGCGTATCGCTTGGGTTAGCCTCGACCTCTTCCATCTTTTCTACTTTTTCGCCTTTTTTGAAATAAGTATATACCACCCCTTCTTCTGGTCGTTCAACCTGACTCAAATAACCCTTGCCCTTCAAAACATTGATGAGGGGAATCGGCTCAAAACTGTTAATTATCTTCAAAATGGATGATTCCGGTAATTCTTTCATCGCTGCCATAATTACCTGAAAGGGGTCATTCCCTGCTTCAATATTTGGGCGAACATCCAGCGCTACCAATTTATCGTCTTCTATTTTAAATTCCATATTTTTATTTTCTTTTTCGATGGCGGGTGCACCACTCTCCTGCTCTATTTCAAATCCAATATTGGCTAATTTGTCAAAAAAAACACCAACAGAAACCCCTCCAATTTTTGCGGCATCCCGTATCGTTACCCGCTTGGCCAAGGTCCTTCTTAAAATGGGATTTTTTAATTTTTTGAAATGCTTATTTATTTCAGCTATTGCATCAATTGTTGCCGGATTAGCCTTAATTAAGTCTGAGATTTTTGTTTTTTCTGTAATAATCATACGCTGGTTATTATTCGATATTTATGTGTTTTTACCCTTATTTAGATAAATTCTAAACAAAGGTAAGCACTTGTCTCTATCCAAGGGGTGATTTTCATCACTTTGGAGGGTGATTTTGAACAATATCGAATGGTTTTCCTGTTATTTACCTACCAATTTAGCGTATCTCAAACACGACTGTTTTGACTCTACGTGTCCGTGTATTACCCTGTATTTCTTCTAAAATCAAGGATCGGCTTGCTTCGCTTTCAAAAACCTCCTTCATATTTCGGATGGCTCCGATTGGGACTTGAAGCAGTGTTAACCCATCAATTAATTCATTGCGATTAAATTTTTTAAAGGCTTCTGCCAATATATCATTTAGTGCTGCCCGATTACTAACCCGATTGGTATTATCATAAAAACGAGCATCGGATAACAGCTCCTCCTTACCCAAATAAGCACAAAGTTGGACAAAATGACCTTGTGTACCACAGGCAATGACCACTTCTTTGTGATCTTTCGTCTTAAATATGTCACCATAAGGTGCAATATTGGGGTGCTGACTACCCATCCGTTGTGGGATATGCCCGGCCATTAGCCAATTCGTCGCCTGATTGGCCAAAGATGCCAGGGCTGAATCGTATAAAGAATTAGTGACAAAACTTCCCTTCCCCGTTTTCATTTTTTTCAACAAAGCTACAAGGATACCTTCCTTCAATTGGTGTGCAGCCAGTACATCCAATAAGGCGACTGGCATTTTTACCGCAGCCCCGTCTTTTTCCCCACACATAGACATAAAACCAGCTTCCGCCTGCAAGACAACATCATAGGCTGGTCGGTCTGAATTTATCCCAAATCCAGTCAGATGCGCATAAATAATGTCCTGCTTAATTTTGCGAAGGGTTTTATAATCCATCCCCAATTTCTCCGCTGCACCTTTTTTAAAATTCGTAATGATTACATCACAGTCAGCAAGCAATTCATACACCTCATTTTGTCCTTCTTTTGATGACAAATCTAAAAAAATAACTTTTTTATTGTAATTAATAGCGCAATAATAGGCAGATACCTTATCTTCCTCCTCCGTTGCCAGACGCCAGGTGCGTGTGACATCACCATTGGTTTTGCTATTTTCGACCTTCATGACCTGGGCGCCCAATTCCGCAAAAAACATACCGACTGCAGGACCGGCTAAAACACTGGATAATTCCAGCACTTTTAACCCTTTAAATATTTCATTCATTATTGTCCAGATAGTTTTTTACCGTTTCGCGTAAGCTCAAATAAACGAGTTTTCCCTTGGCTAAAAAATCTTCCGGCTGAAGCCAAACGGCCGCTTCGATGTCTTCTTCTTTTTGTGGCACAAGTTCCAATTCCTGTGTTTCCATCCGATACCAATGTGTCTTTTTAAGCACCCTGGTTTTCTTTTTAGTCCGATAAGTATGCCAGGTATGGGTAATAAAATCCCCAAGTTTTATTTCCTTTAATCCGGTTTCTTCCTGCACCTCACGGATGGCTGTTGTAGGCGCATCCTCTCCTTCGTCAATTTTCCCTTTGGGTAAATCCCAAAAACCACGCCGATAAATACACAAAAGTTCGGAGGTTGGATTAAAAACGAAACCACCGGCCGCTTCGATGAGTTTAAAACACCTTTTAAAGTCTTCAAATAATTGTTCCACATCGGGGGTATAAAGAACAACCGACTCCTGGGTGGATGATTTTTCCAGCATATCTACATAATTCAGAAGATGCCGCCTATTATTGTGGTAGGGAACAAACATTTGGAATTCGTTTTTGGGACGAAAATTTTCCTTTTCTGCTTCATCGACAAATATTAGCAATTTTTCATTGATATAGATTTTGTACATTTGCATCTAAATTTTAATAATAATGGATATGACTAATAATATTGCTGCAAAGCTACTACAAATAAATGCAATTAAACTCAATCCGGAGGAACCTTTTACCTGGGCTTCCGGAATGCGTTCCCCTATCTATTGCGACAACCGCATCATTCTTTCCTATCCTGATATCAGAAAAATGGTGATTGACCA
>CAZNCI010000349.1:0-4463 GCA_964571475.1 uncultured Saprospiraceae bacterium
AACTAAGAACAAAATAATCGAGTAAAGAAAGAACATTTATTTATTTCTCATTCCTTATTTCTTTCTCCTTTGTATTTCTTTTTGAATCAATTTAAACTCTCTGGACATATCTCCGGTGATGGAGGAGTTTTCCTCTGCCCTTCGGATGAGATAGGGCACCACCTCTGAAATCGGACCATAAGGCAGGTATTTTGCCACGTTATACCCTGCATGAGCCAGATTAAAAGTGATATTGTCACTCATGCCGTATAATTGACTGAAATTGAGGTGACGATGTGCTTTTGGTAATTGATGATCTGCGATATATTGCGCCATTTCCCAATTGCTTTTGTCATTATGCGAAGCATTGCACAGTCCAATTTTTTCGTAGTTGGACAAGCAAAAACGAATGCCTGTGTCGTAGGACTCGTCGGTTGCTTCTTTTGATTCATGAATGGGAGAAGCAATGCCTTTTTCCAAGGCGTATTCGCGTTCCTTTTCCATATAAGCACCTCTTACGAGTTTGGCACCAAGAAAGTAACCTCGTTTTTCTGCCAGATCAAAAGAATCAATCAAATATTGAAGCCGGTCTTTTCTGTACATCTGATAAGTATTATAAACAACTACCTTTTTTTTGTTGTACCGCCTCATCATAATGGTGACAATATGGTCAATTGAATCCTGCACCCAGGTTTCTTCGGCATCAAAAAAGACGGAGGTATTAGAGATAGAAGCATTATAACAGATGGCATCGACTCGCTTTAGTAGGTTTTTATAAGCCTTTCGCTCTTCAGGTGTCAGGTTATTTCCTGATTGAAGTTTTTCCAAAAGTGCATTGCTCGCCAAGCCGGACATTTTGCTGCTTACAACGGGTATGCTGTCTGAATTTTTGGAAAACTGCACAGCGCGAATAGTTTCATTCATGGTGATATTACATTCTTCCTCTGATTCTTTTCCCTCTGCACCATAGTCCAAAATAGTCAACACATTTTTCGACTTCAATTTGTCAATTGTTTTTTGTGACTCCAAAAGCGTAGTGCCACCACAAAATTGATAAAAGATGGTGTTTTTGACAACAGATTCGACAAAGGGCAATTTCAATTTAATGGCCGGCACGCCAATTTTTGCACCTAAACCAACGAGCCAATGATGATTCATCAGCCCAAATAGCCTTAATGCTTTTTTTAATTCGACATCGGATAGGTGTGAAAAAGCTATCTCTGTGTTTTGGAAATCAAGATCAATACTTCCTGCCAATCCGGTAAAGGCCTGTGCTATGGATTTGTATTTATCTAAGTTTTTAGGTACGGGTTTTCCTAATTCCTTCATAGTGATAAAATTTTGCGGAAAGGTACATAAAATTTATGCTTCTTTTATAATAATAAAGCCCTTTTGTAAGGGGTCTAATTGTTCTAATAATAAATCGAAATAAGCACTGCCGTATTTAAGGTAAAATGGGATGAAATTGTCGTGTCTTTCCTGTAACCCATTTTTCGGAAATAACTTTTCTTTTAGCTTTGAAATTTGATTAATAGCTACTTCGTGTTTTTGTTTTTCAGCCTTGTGCAAGCGAGCTTCCAGATTACTAATAGCCTTTAATTGTTTGCTTTGTTCTGCCAGGATTAATTGACCTAAGCCCTGGTCTATTTTCAGTGCTTTATCTTTGATTGTTTGGTAAATAGCGGTTATTTCTTCCTTCTCACGGTTAAGCTCCAGGGTATTATCTGCTTTTGCTAAAACGTGCTTTTTAATGAGTGAATCTGTTGGTGCGAATAAGTCTTTAATGGAAAGTTTGAGTTTGTCCATCTTTTTTGCATCTGCTTTAGAAATCCAAAGCACAGAATTTCTTCGAATAAGCATTGGAAACGGGAGGTCCCAATATTCAAATTGTTCTTTTCTTTCCAACCAATAAGCAATTTCGCCTCCGCCACCAATATAAGCCAGATTAGGGAGGATTAATTCCTGATAAATAGGTCTCATGACTACATTGGGACTAAAGCGTTCCGGGTGGGTCTCGACCAGCTCCATCATGTCAGATTCGCTAAAGGTGAGGTCTGTGTTTAATACGTGGTAAAATTCACCTTTTTTCTCAATTCGATTTCGTTGTTGATTGTATAAATAGAATAGGTTGATGTCGCGCACATGGGTTTGTTTGGCGAAACCATTTTCCTCCAATGCTTTTTGTGTTTTTGGAACAATTGATTTTGAAACTCCATTCTTCAATTCATCAATCATATAGGGGATGAATTCTTTTTTCAGGATGGGCGTATTCATATCTAAAACCACCAAGCCGTATTTTTGAAAAAGGGCATTGGCTAAGAGGAAGGCCGCTTTGCCATAATTATGCGTTCCTCTATAAGCCGTATTTAAAATACTTTTTAATTCCATGGCATATTCACCCTCACCTAATACTTCCAAAAGGGCTTCCAAAACAGGGGAGAGCCCTTCAATGGACATGGTTCCTGTTGCGCCCTGTTGCTGTTGTTGCCACTGATAGGTTTTTCCAAAAATAGCGGCATGGTTAATTTCTTCAAAATCATGATCCTCTGCGCCAGATACAAAAGTTGGGACAAAATGGTAATTTTTATACTTTTTATTTAATTCGCGGCTAAGGTGGATGACGGATATTATTTTATAGATATAATATAATGGACCGGTGAATAAGGAAGGTTGGTGGGCGGTCGTAATGGTGAAGGTGTTTTTATGTTGGAGCGCTGCAATATTATCTTTGACACTAGCACTCGTTTCAATTCCCTTGTATTGAATTTCTAATGCTTGAACTAATGCCGTTCTGTTGGTGAATTTTTTCTCTTTGGCTTGGATTATATTTGGAAAACTTTCTATCTTGACGCCGTATTTGAAAAAGGGACGAAGGTAGTCGGCTTCTAGAGCATAGTCTTTGTCTTTTTGGCTAAATTGTGGAATATCAGAAAAAGGGATTTTAGTAATCTGCATGATGTCTTTTTAATGTAGTAAATCTCTTTCTCGAACAATTCTACCAATCGTAAAGTTTAGCATTTTATTATATTTGAAGGAATTATATTATGAAGAAAATTTTAATTGCCAATAGAGGGGAAATTGCTGTGCGCATCATCCAGTCAGCAAAAAAAATGGGAATTGAGACGGTTGCGGTGTATTCTTATATTGATCGAAATGCACCTCATGTACTGGCAGCAGATCAGGCTATTTGTCTAGGGGATAATCCTTCATCAGCTTCTTATTTGGACGGAGAAAAGATTGTGGAAGAAGCATTGAACTTAGGTGTCGATGGGATTCATCCCGGATATGGCTTTTTGAGTGAAAATGCCGACTTTGCCCAGTTGGTCGAGTCGAAGGGCATGATTTTTATTGGACCGGATCGGCACGCTATTGTTACCATGGGTAGTAAACTCGCCGCTAAGGAAGCCGTCGCTAAATACAATATCCCAATGGTACCCGGTATGGATAAGGCGATAACAGATATTGCTGTCGCCAAAAAACACGCCCTGGAAATAGGTTTTCCTATTTTGATCAAAGCTTCTGCCGGAGGAGGAGGAAAGGGCATGCGCGTGGTTGAAAACAGTGAAGAATTCGAGTCTCAGATGGAAAGAGCGGTAAGTGAGGCCATTTCTGCCTTTGGAGATGGGGCTGTTTTTATTGAGAAATATATTACCAAACCGAGGCACATCGAAATACAGGTCTTATCGGATCGTCATGGTAATCATTTGCATCTGTTTGAAAGAGAGTGCAGCATTCAACGCCGCCATCAAAAAGTAGTTGAAGAGGCGCCTTCCTCGGTATTAACACCGGAGTTGCGCCGAAAAATGGGTAAAACAGCTACTGATGTGGCACGTGCCTGTGATTATGTTGGAGCTGGTACGGTCGAGTTTTTACTGGATGAACAAATGAACTATTATTTCCTGGAAATGAATACCCGTCTTCAGGTCGAACACCCGGTCACTGAAATGATAACGGGAATTGATTTGGTAGAGCAGCAATTGTTGATTGCCAGCGGGGAGGCCATTCGTTTCAAACAGGAAGATTTGACCATCACCGGTCATGCTTTGGAATTGCGTATTTATGCGGAGGATCCGGATGATAATTTTTCGCCTAATATTGGAAAACTCGAAAGGTTTAGAGTGCCAGCAGGGGAGGGTGTCAGATTGGATAGTGGATATGTAGAGGGAATGGAAATCCCTATCTTCTATGATCCCATGATCGCCAAATTAATTACCTACGGTCCCAATCGGAAGATTGCGTTGCAGCGAATGTTAAAAGCAATTGCCGACTTTGAAATTGTCGGTATTAAAACAACCTTACCTTTTGGCCAATTTGTGGCGACACATCCCGCTTTTATCAGCGGTAATTTTGATACGGGCTTTGTGAATAATCATTTTACACCGGAAGCACGAAAGGAACACCTCGCCGATGAAGCTAAATTAGCGGCACAATTGGCAAAACACCTGATGATGCAAAATGCTGATTTGTTGAAATTGCCAGTTTAA
>CAZNCI010000350.1:0-4454 GCA_964571475.1 uncultured Saprospiraceae bacterium
TCCCGCACCTCCCTCCATATTTTCTTCAAACCCCATTAATCTCCCCCACCCCTTGCACTTCACCCTTCAATTCCGTACTTTTGCGGCAATTAGCAGAACACATCCCCCCTTAATCAATTTTTTATCAAGAAAAAAACAATGAGAAAGAACACTATTATTGCCATCATTATTGGTATCGTTTTAATTGCGGGACTTTGTTTCTATTATAATTGTCCCATAAAAAACATGGAGGAAGCTATACACGAAACAAACAAACCTTCTTTGTTTTCTTCTCATTTAAAAATGAAAAAATGGAGAAATAACGAATGCAAAGGCGACACCTTAGACTGTGCCGTTGTTCGGATTCATTTCGTACAATTTCAGGACAGTACCCGACAGGATCTTGCCAGGCAATTCAACGATACCATCAATGCACTTCTCCTACATACACTGTCCGATTTTTCTGAAGAAAACACGACTACCCAATCCATTGACCAACTTGCACAACAATTTTTAGATGGTTACGATGAAGAAAACAGACTCAGCCCTTCCTATCCCTGGAATATGGACATCTCCATCGACCTCATCCATCAAACACCACACACTATTACCATACAGGAAGCAAGCAGTTCTTATACAGGCGGGGCTCATCCCAACACCTATGTTTCTTATCACAATTACCTGAGTAACACCGCCAAATTATTATCTATTGATGACATTATTATCAATCGTGACGAATTATTGAAAGTGGCAGAAAAAGCATTTCGGCAAGCCAATGATATGACAGCCGGAGATGATTTTTATGAAAAAGGATTTGAGATGGACTCGCTTTTTGTCTTATCTCAAAATTTTGCACTGACCAAAGACGGGCTTGACTTTTTATACAATCCTTACGAAATTGCCCCTTACTCTATGGGCACCATTGAATTCTCCATCCCTTATGCTGATCTGGAAAACATCCTAAAACCGGCATTTATCCTTAAATAATTATATTCATAAAATTCATATAAAATGAAATTATCTAACGTTCTTTTTACACTTGCATTAACCTTCTTCCTTATTGCCTGCGGTAATAAGCGACCTGCGCAGCCAAAATTACCAAAATTAAACAAAATTGAAGCAGCTTCTGAAACCATGAAAAATATTCAAATGACGAGATGGGATTTAGAGAGCTATAGCTACAAAAATTTAGATAAAGCGGCTGTCCCCGGCAAACGAAAAGCTTATCTAATCCTAAGAGATGGCAGAGCCAGTGGTTATGCCGGCTGTAATAACTTCGTAGGAAAATATGAAGAAGGAGCAGATCATACCATTCGATTCATCGACGTCCAAGTTCCTCAAAAAATGTGTAAAGATTACGCCCTGCAAGAGTCCAACTTTATCACCTTATTAAAGACGGCAACCTCTTACTCAATTAGTGAATCCGGCAAAAACATGACCGTTAAATGCCTGAGTGGAGAATTAAAATTTACGACAAAATAACCAAAAATGCTGCTCAATATTGATCCGACTACTACGATTGCCTGGCAAACTTTGGCGCTTCATTACGAAATGACCAAAGATTTGCAAATGAAGCAGGAGTTTGCTCAAAATAAGGATAGATTTAATCAACTTTCGCGACAATTTGAGAATATCCTTGTGGATTTTTCCAAAAACAGAATCACGAACGAAACGCTGTCCTTATTGCTAAAACTCGCCGTCGAAACCGGGGTTCAACAAGGTATTCAGGCGCTCTTCTCCGGTGAAGAAATCAATCAAACCGAAAACAGAGCCGTCCTCCATATCGCGCTTCGCAATCGTAGTAATCGCTCAATATTTGTCAACGGTGCGGATGTTATGCCCGCTATTAATAAGGTCTTGACGCAGATCAAATCTTTCTCTGACCAAATCCAAAACCACTCCTGGTCAGGCTATTCCGGTAAGCCCATCACAGATATTGTCAACATCGGCATCGGTGGTTCTGATCTGGGAGGTGTAATGGTTACAGAGGCACTAAAACCCTATCAACAGCCGGGTATTCAGCCTCATTTTGTTTCCAATGTAGATGGTACGCACATTGCGGAAACGCTCAAAAAAGTCAATCCGGAAACGACCCTCTTCATCATTGCCTCCAAGACTTTCACCACCCAGGAGACCATGACCAATGCCTTCTCTGCCCGTGAATGGTTTTTGGCTGCAGCCAAAAATGAAAACTACATTAAAAAACACTTCGTAGCAGTCTCTACCAACAAAAGCGGTGTCACCCAATTCGGCATTGCTCCCGAAAATATGTTTGAATTTTGGGACTGGGTCGGAGGACGATATTCCCTAACCTCTGCCATCGGATTGGTAATTGCCTGCTCCATTGGTTATGATAATTTTGAAGATTTACTGGATGGATTCCATGCCATGGACGAACACTTTCGCACGACAGAACTGGAAAACAACATCCCGGTGATTCTGGCACTTATCGGTATATGGTACAATAATTTCTTCGGAGCAGAAACGACCGCCATCCTGCCCTATGACCAATACCTCCACCGGTTTGCCGCCTACTTCCAACAGGCAGATATGGAGAGCAATGGCAAACAAACCAATAGAGAAGGACAAAAAGTAAGCTATCAAACCGGTCCCATCATCTGGGGCGAGCCCGGCACCAATGGCCAGCACGCCTTTTATCAACTCATCCATCAAGGCACCAAATTGATTCCCTGCGACTTTATCGCTCCGGCGATTAGCCACCACCCCATTGGCAACCACCATGAGATACTCATGGCCAATTTCTTTGCCCAAACCGAGGCATTGATGAAGGGAAAAACACGTGCAGAAGTCGAAGCCGAACTGCAAACCGCCGGCTTTTCTCCGGAAGAAATCCATCAGCTGGCCCCTTATAAAGTCTTCGAAGGCAATCGCCCTTCCAACTCCATTCTGCTCAAAAAAATAACCCCCCGCAGCCTCGGCAGCCTCATCGCATTATACGAGCACAAAATCTTTGTGCAGGGCATCATCTGGAACATCTTCAGCTTCGATCAATGGGGCGTACAATTGGGCAAAGAACTGGCGAACCAAATTCTGCCGCAACTAAAAAATGATGATCCCATCCAATCTCATGACAGCTCCACCAATGGACTGATGAATGCGTTTAAAAGCATGAGGTAATAATTTTTACAGATAACTATTTAAACCGCTTGCGCTGAATACCCTTCACAAAGATGAGTTTTGGAACAAAAAATGTCGTCAGCCCATCCTTTTAATGAAGTATTCTACTCCAAATGGACAAAAAACCACAAAATCCCCTATTTTTGACCATTCAGACAAAAATACACACAATGCACTACTGGGATTTATTCATCAATAGCTATAAAGGATATGCCAACTATCTGTGGAATGAGATCACACATCCATCCTTCCACAATTACTTTTACTGGCTGATTGGCGGCTCCCTGGTATTCTTCATCTTTGAGGTCATCATGCCGTGGCGCAAGAACCAGCCCATCCCCCGTAAGGATTTCTGGTTGGATGCCTTTTATATGTTTTTCAACTTTTTCCTTTTTTCGTTGATTATTTACAATGCAGCGGCAAGTGTAGTGGTTGATTTTTTTCAAAACATCGTCAAGTCCACCCTGAATTTTGATTTGGCAGCCAGCAATCCGATGAAAGGCTGGCCGTATTGGGCAATCTTACTTGTGGGCATGTTGCTACGGGATTTCACCCAATGGTGGGTCCACCGGCTCTTGCACCGCGTAGATTTTTTATGGCAGTTCCACAAGGTGCACCACTCCGTCGAACAGATGGGTTTTGCGGCACAATTGCGGTATCACTGGATGGAAAATATCGTCTATCGGACGATTGAATACCTGCCTTTGGCGCTGCTTGGTTACAATTTATATGATTATTTCATCTTCCACATTTTTGCTTTCGCCTGGGGGCATTTCAACCATGCAAATATCACCATGAGTGGGCGAATTTCCGGAGGCGTTATTGGTTTCCTATTAGGTCTTATCTTCGCGAACAGCCTCTTAGATGTCCACGTATTTGATGGCATTTCAACGCTGGGAAATATAGGAGTGACACTTGGTTTTACATTGTTTGGCAGCCTCATCCTCGGACCATTTATGCGCATCATTTTCAACAGCCCGGAGATGCACATCTGGCACCACGCCTACGACCTGCCGGAGGATCGAAAATACGGTGTCAATTTCGGGCTCACATTGGGTATTTGGGATTATATCTTCGGCACCAATTACATCCCAAAGGATGGACGCGATATCCGACTGGGCTTTAAGGGGATTGAAGCATTTCCACCAGATTTTGTAGGGCAAAATGTATATGGATTGAAGAAAAAAAAGAAAAATAATTAGGGCGTGACCGCGCTTTTGGGCGCGGTCGGCGTTCTCCGGGGTCGCTGTTCGCTCCGTACCGATGAGGTGCTTTTCAATGAAAAATTGAAAAGCACCTCATCGGCACCAAGCCCTGCGAGTGCCTCACGCAAATGA
>CAZNCI010000351.1:0-4432 GCA_964571475.1 uncultured Saprospiraceae bacterium
AACTAAGAACAAAATAATCGAGTAAAGAAAGAACATTTATTTATATCTCATTCCTTATTTACCTATCATTTAAAACCATTTCACAAAAATTCCGTTAAAATAAAAAAAAGAAAGCCGTGAAAAAAGAGCGAAAGGTTAAAGATTTTTTAAAAACTCCCGTTTTCAAAGGAGGAATCAAAGCAATGAAGGCGTTTGTTTCCAGTCAACTGAAGTATCCCGAAGCCGCTTTGAGAGAAAAAGTAGAAGGCAGCGTCCACCTGAAATACACTGTCAATAACCGGGGGAAAGTAATCCGGGTCAAAGTGGTATCCGGCATTGGACATGGCTGTGATGAAGAAGCACAACGCATCGTAAAAATGATGAAATTTGACGTTTCCAAAGGCGGAAAATCAAAATTTGAATACCAAAAAAATATCAGTATTCATTTCCGTTTACCCAAACAAAAACAACCTGAAACAATCGCCCCCACCCATTTCACTTACTCGGTGAGCAGCCGTCCCAAAACAGTCAAAAAGAAAGACACTCCCGCCGGTTCAAAACCAGGCAATTCGTATTCTTATACGGTGAAATTTTAGGATTATCCTATGGCTATAACGCTATTGCCATAACACATTTTTAAAACAATAATGTATCAACAATATGTTGCTGCCTCAAAAAAAGATAGTACTAAAAAAACGCCACGAATGACGAATATTTTCTCGACAAGCCGAGAAAATTCGTCATTCTTCGTGTTCATTCGTATGTACCCATCATTTCCACACTATATAAAAAAAATAGATACGTCATAACCCCACAGGCCTTTTACGGCGGGAACATAGGCAAAAAATCAATCTCTCAAAAAGACCAAGTCTCCTTTTTCATCAAAGGTGACCATCACTGCTTCTGTTTCGGCAGTACTCCTTCCATTTCTCGATTTAGAAATGTAATCAACTATCGAGAAAACATCCGATCGGATATTACCGAAGGATTCCGGAGTTTCATCCTCCTCCAAGCTCGCTTTAGTCGTGAGAATTGGTCGTCCAAATGCAGCAATAATTTGTTTACAATAAGTATCCTGACACACCCTGAAGGCAATTCTCTGGGTCGTGTTATTCAAGCTATTGGCTACATTTTTTACTTCGGGAAAAACAATGGACAAAGGTCGTGCGTGAAAGGATAATAAAGTCTCAATTCGAGGATGTAAATGACCAACGTATTGACGGAGCATTTCAATGGAATCCACTAAAATTTCCAAATGTTGGCGTTCGCTTGTAATTTTTAGTAATCTTCGAGTTGCTACTTCATCTGTCGCATCACATCCAATGCTCCAAATTGTGTCTGTGGGTAGTAGCAATAATCCCTCATTATTCAAAGTAGAGAGACTATTGAGCAAGTCTTTTTCGTGTACCATAAGAGAAGTAGTACGCTTTGTAAAAGTCGTCATGTACAAAGGGTTTAGTTTAGTTATTTAGCTTTCAATACCAGACATATCATGACCACATATTGTTGGCTAAATATGTTAAAAAATTGTCTCCGACTTTACAAGGTAGGTGTGTATAACTGGTTATTATTAGGCTATAAGCCCGATTTTTTTTACCTTTAAAGCCGGATGTTGCTATGTTACTTATTTGTAACTGTTCAGTACCCCTCACTTTTTGCCATAAAACGTTGCTTTTGCATCTGTCTTTGTTAAATTTTTATAATTATGCCGTGCATAACCGCAAAAAATTTAACTTTGACAGCTACTAAATCAACTATTTTCTGCCTAAAAAGAAGAGGTACTGAATAGTTACTTATTTGTAACTATTTTTTCGTTAATGTATTGTTAATAAAATAAAAAGATTGAATAAACGATTTTATTGCTTTTTTTATTGTTTTCTTGTTTTTTTTAGGATTCCAATCCCTAAACTATTTAAAAGAAGACATACAATAGTAGCTAAAATTTCGTTGATTATAAGAAGTTAGGTGCTTGAACTGCACAGGATTTGGAAACTAAAACTAATAAATAGATGGGAAAGCACGCTAAAATAATTTTTTTGGGAGTTTTTTTGATGTTAAATGGGCTACAAATGGAAGCAAGGCATATCATTGGGGGGAATATCACCTATAAATGCCTTGGGAATGACCGCTACCGCTTTACGTTAGAGATGTATCGGGACTGCAATTGTACCAATTGTGCATTTCTGGATCCCAGTGCTTCTGTGGCGGCGTATCTATGTGCGTCTCCGAATGGTTGTATGTCTTCCAATCTTTTTATTCAGGGTGCTGTCAATCTTGAATCTACGACCCAGATTGCAACGCCGGATTATCCTTGTTTGATACCACCGGATGTTTGTGTCGAACGAGGGGTTTATCATTTTGAGATGGTTTTACCGCAGAGTGATCAGTCCTATTTTGTCGCCTTTCAGCGATGTTGCCGTAATGTAACCATTAGTAATATCATCAACCCAGAGGCTCAGGGTGCTACTTATTTTGTTGAAATCCCCCCTGCCGCCCAGCAGGTATGTAATAATAGCCCCACCTTTAACACCTTCCCGCCAACGGTTTTATGTGCCGGTCAACCATTCTCCTACGACCACTCCGCAACGGATATTGATGGGGACCAATTGGTCTATGAATTTTGTGCCCCATTTAAGGGTGGCGGGAATAATACCGATGCTACTTTACTAAATACCTGCATCGGAGCCCAGCCAATTCCTGCCTGTCCACCTCCTTACAGTAACGTGCAATTCACTGCACCTAATTACACGCCACTCTTTCCAATGGGGGGATCACCAGCGGTAAATATTAACTCCTCTACCGGTGTTATTTCCGGGACGCCAGTTGACGTTGGGCAGTTTGTCGTCGGTGTCTGTGTATCAGAATATAGAAATGGGGTTTTATTAAGCAGAATTTATAGAGATTTTCAATTCAATGTTGCCAGTTGTGACCCACAGGTTATTGCGGATATAGAAGAAGATGCTATTATCAATGGACAGGAATTTGTGATAAACTCCTGTGGAAACGCTACAATTTCCATCAAAAACCAAAGTTATCAGGTAGAATATATAGATGAATTCAGGTGGGAGTTCGATCTAAATGGAGAGCTTTTGGTGCTTGAAGGAAGCAATAATTCAAGTGGCAATTGGAGTCCAACGGTTACCTTTCCCGGCACCGGCACCTATGAAGGTATTTTATTTCTTAACCCCGGCTTTGGGGAGTGTTCCGATACGGCCTATATTCATGTAAATGTTTTTCCGGATATTGCGGCTGACTTTTCGTTTGAATACGATACCTGCGTAGCCGGGCCCGTTCAGTTTACCGATTTATCCACCACCGGTAGTTGTTGTATGACAGACTGGGACTGGTCCTTTGGTGATGCCAATGCCAGTTCGGAACAAAATCCAAGTCACATATACCAGCACCCGGGAAATATCCCGGTCACACTCACCGTAAGAGACACCAATGACTGCCGTGAAGCAATAACGCACGTAATCGAATATTTTCCCGTTCCAAATTTAATTGTCATTGCGCCAAGCGAATTTAAAGGTTGTGCGCCCGCCGATATATTTTTTGACAACCTGTCTTTTCCCATAGACGAGACTTATGACCTCAACTGGGATTTCGGGGATGGCTTGGAAGGCAGTAATGAGATTAGCCCCTGGCATAATTATACAGAGACAGGTATTTATACGGTCTCGGTCGATATTACCTCGCCAATTGGCTGTACAACAGATACCACATTTAATGACTTAATCGAAATCGTTGAATCCCCCATTGCCGGCTTTGATTATTCACCGGATCAACCAAGTAGTTTATTACCCACGGTAGATTTCACGGATGAGTCGGAGAGGAGTGCCGGTATTTATTGGGATTTTGGGGATGGTGATTTTTCTTCTCAATGGAATCCCACCCATACCTATCAGGATACAGGAGTGGTTCAGGTCATGCAGATTGTCACCCATTTGGATGGCTGTAAGGATACATTGATTAAGATTTTGGATATTATTCCGGAGGTAAAATACTTCCTGCCCAACGCTTTTACGCCCAATTTTGATTCCGTCAATGATGAGTACTTTGGTGTTGGTATACTGGACGGGGCTACTGATTTCGAGATGCTTATTTGGAATAGATGGGGTGAACTCATCTTTAAAACCAATGACCCCAAAGAGGGCTGGAATGGCACAAAAAACAATGTCGGAAAGCCCGTGCCCAACGGCGTCTATCTCGTCATGGTGAAGTACAAAGAACCAAGGGGGGACCTGATTGAATTAAAAGGTTATGCGACCTTGATTCGGTAGGGAGACGTAGTAGCTTTATAATTACAAAAAATTATTCGCCATCTTGTCTTATTGCTTAGGGGGCTGTGACATATTATTACCCATTGTTTTTTCAATCTACAAATGTCTCTTTTATCACCGATTTCAATTCTTTTATTTCAGGTTGTGATAGTCTTCCCAAAATTCTTATGATT